>NZ_JAVKPH010000130.1:0-719 GCF_031432425.1 Ruixingdingia sedimenti
CAGGTCGTTGATGCAGTGCGCGTGCCGGTGATCGCGGCGGGCGGCATCGCCGACGGGCGCGGCATCGCCGCGGCCTTCATGCTGGGCGCCTCCGCGGTGCAGATCGGAACGGCCTATCTGTTCACGCCTGAGGCCACCATCGCGGAGCCACATCGTCGCGCGCTTACTGCCGGCTCTGGGCGGGAGACGGCCCTGACGAACGTCTTTACCGGACGGCCGGCCCGCGGCATCGTCAATCGCATCATGCGCGATGTCGGTCCCATCGCCGCGGACGCGCCGCAGTTCCCGCTGGCGGGCGGCGCTCTCGCACCGCTGCGATCAGCCTCCGAGCCCGAAGGATCAGAGGATTTCATGTCGCTCTGGTCGGGCCAGTCCGCGGGGCTGTCTCGCGCGATGCCGGCTGGCGATCTCACCCGCAACCTTGCTGACCGGGCACTCGAGCTTCTGGTACGGGGGCCGAACCGCTAACGGTCCGGGGGCCGTCGGCCGGCACTTGGACGTGTCTTGCCCTATTCGCAGCTGGACTCCGACGCGGCTGGATCCATCGGCTTCCGGGTGGACTCCGGCATCCACGAGGTATCCACCCCGCGCTGCCGGTCAGGTGTTTGAATTCATAGGGGTTTCAGGCGTCGCGGGTGGCTTCTGGACTCCAGGTGGCTTCGCAAAAAATCGGCCCTGTCGCTGGCGATGTCCCGCGCTTCGCCCGCCAGCATACGAAT
>NZ_JAVKPH010000131.1:0-704 GCF_031432425.1 Ruixingdingia sedimenti
TGTTGGGGGGTACCAGCTTTGTCCACGCGACCCACTTCCAGAAGGTCATCCAGAAGTCTTTGAAAGCGCAGCGGAAAACACCGATCCGAGGCCATCGGCGCCGCCGCACACCTTGCGGGAAGGCCAGCGAAAATGACGGATTTCAAGCCCGTGGGCGCGCATAATCCGCGCATTTGACCGTGAGATATCGCTCACAGGCTAACATCCAACCAGCATTAGAGAAAACGGGGCGTGGTGGTGGTATTCGGTCAGCAAACCAGAGCGCCGTGGATAAAATCGAGGACGCCGAAGTGGGACGATGCGTCCCAGTTTTCCGGAAAGTCGGTTGCAGCATTGCATGCCGTTGAAATCACGAAGTAATACGCGGTAAAGCGGCGAAGTTCCGGAACGATGGAAGTGGGACGCTGAAAAACGTCAGGATCGCGTCCGCACTCCGCTCGTTCCCTTCAATCCTGACACCCGCCCACCGGCCAGTTGGAGATGATCAACTCCGCCCGCGAACCTGCCGGGTCGTTGCGCTTGCCGCTGACGGTGTAGGTGGTGCGGACCTCGGTCAGGTGGAAGCCGACGAAGGTCGCACGGACCTCGGGGACGTCATTGAGCGACAGCAGGAAGCGGCCTCGGATACCTTCCAGAGCCGCCGCCATCCGGGCGAAATCCGCACGGGTGAACATGGCGCGGCCATAGTCGTCCTCGCAGCCCCA
>NZ_JAVKPH010000132.1:0-688 GCF_031432425.1 Ruixingdingia sedimenti
TGAACCGCGCCGGGTTTGCCGGAGGCTCCAACTCTTGAGTAGGATGGAGCATCATGAGCAAGACGACGAACAAGTTTTCCCCTGAGGTCCGCGAACGTGCCGTGCGACTGGTTCTCGACAACGAGGGTCAGCATGCGTCACGCTGGCAGGCGGTGATGTCGATCGCGGCGAAGATCGGCTGCACGCCACAGACCCTGAACGACTGGGTCAAGAAGGCCGAGGTCGACAGCGGTCGGCGCGCGGGCATCCCGAGTGATTTGGCCGAGAAGATGAAGGCGCTTGAGCGGGAGAACCGCGAGTTGCGCCAGGCCAACGAGATCCTCAGGAAGGCGAGCGCATATTTTGCGATGGCGGAGCTCGACCGCCGGTCGAAGTGATGGTGGGTTTCATCGACGCGCACCGGGATGCGCACGGGGTCGAGCCGATCTGCGCGGTTCTGCCGATCGCCCCGTCCACCTACTATGAACATCTGGCAAAGCGGGCCGATCCGTCCCGGCTGTCGGAACGGGCGCGCCGGGATGAGGCGCTGCGCCCCGAGATCCTGCGGGTATTCGAGGAGAACTGGCGCGTCTACGGCGTCCGGAAGATCTGGCGGCAGCTTCGCCGCGAGGGCTTCGACGTTGCCCGATGCACGGTGGCACGGCTGATGAAGGTCATGGGTATTCAAGGCATTGTCCGGGGCAAGCCG
>NZ_JAVKPH010000133.1:0-644 GCF_031432425.1 Ruixingdingia sedimenti
GATCGATGAGCAACCTTTTCTGGCTGACGGAGGCGCAGATGGCACGTCTGGAACCGTTCTTTCCCAAGAGCCATGGCAAGCCGCGCGTGGATGACCGGCGTGTACTGAGCGGCATAATCTTCATCAATCGCAATGGCTTGCGGTGGCGTGATGCGCCGAGGGAGTATGGCCCCCCAAAGACCCTCTACAATCGTTGGAAGCGGTGGAGCGACAAGGGGGTCTTCGCCCGGATGATGGACGGGCTGGCTGCTGAGGCCGCCGTTCCGAAGACGGTGATGATCGACGCGACCTATCTCAAGGCGCATCGCACGGCGACCAGCCTGCGGTCGAAAAAGGGGGACCCGGCGACCAGAGGGGCCGTCTGATCGGTCGGACGAAGGGCGGCATGAACACCAAGCTTCACGCCGTCACCGACGCCGATGGTCGCCCGATCCGGTTCTTCATGACGGCAGGCCAGGTCAGCGATTACACGGGCGCGGCCGCGCTGCTGAGCAGCTTGCCAAAGGCGGAGTGGTTGCTGGCCGACCGCGGTTATGACGCCGACTGGTTCAGAGATGCGTTGAAAGACAAGGGGATAAAACCCTGCATCCCTGGCAGGAAGTCGCGCGGCAAGCCCATCAAGCACGACAAGCGCCGCTACAAAC
>NZ_JAVKPH010000134.1:0-643 GCF_031432425.1 Ruixingdingia sedimenti
TGAACCGCGCCGGGTTTGCCGGAGGCTGATTTCGGTTAGTTACGCGGCCATGGCGTCAGTTTCCAGAGCGGCGTAGAAGTTGACCTCGGCTTCTGCGGGCGGGATGTTCCCGATCGGCTCGAGCAGGCGGCGGTTGTTGAACCAGTCCACCCATTCAAGGGTCGCATATTCGACGGCCTCGAAGCTGCGCCAAGGTCCGCGTCGGTGGATGACCTCGGCCTTGAACAGGCCGTTGATCGTCTCGGCCAGCGCGTTGTCGTAACTGTCGCCCACGCTGCCAACCGAAGGTTCGATGCCTGCTTCTGCGAGGCGCTCGGTGTAGCGGATGGACAGGTATTGGGAGCCGCGGTCGCTGTGATGAACCAGTCCCATGCCCTTGGCTGGCCGGCGTTCGTGGACCGCCTGTTCCAAGGCATCGAGGACGAACCCCGCATGCGCCGAGGTGCTGACACGCCAGCCGACGATCTTGCGGGCATAGGCGTCGATGACGAAAGCCACATAGGCGAACCCCTTCCAGGTTGCGACATAGGTGAAATCACTGACCCAGAGCATGTTGGGTGCCGGCACCCGGAACTGGCGGTTCACCTTGTCCAGCGGACAGGGTGCCTTCTTGTCGGGGATCGTCGTCCTGTGCGGCTTGCCC
>NZ_JAVKPH010000135.1:0-579 GCF_031432425.1 Ruixingdingia sedimenti
CCATCACAGAGGTCGCAGGATAAATCTGTCCGGGGAAAGGGGAAGTCCGATCAGCAGCCGATTTGTGCAACAGAGCCATTCTCTGTCAACATCGTCGCGATCTCGGCAATGTCGTAGTCGAGCGATTGCGCATGACGGATGGCGGCTTCCAGCTCAGTGATCGCCTCGCGGCCGGAATAGGCATCCTTGGGCTTCGGCGGCAGATCGTTCAGTTTGGCGCGGATTCTTTCCAGCGCCTCGGTATTGATCTTGGTCGGCATGTCGGTTCTCCTGTTTTATGTGACCGACTTCTCTACTATGCGCGATTCGAGACAAAACAAAACGGGGATCAGGTTTTCCACAGAAAACGCGTTCTGGAATGCCTGATTGAAATCTGCTTCTCATTCTGCGGGTAGGTTGGGGCGAACCGGAAGTTCCTCTGGGAGATTGTCGCGTTTTCCCCGTCCTGAGTTTGTGTTTCCATCTTCTGGACAATTTTTCGATTTTGAGCAGGGTATGCGGACGGCTCTGTTGCACAAATCGGCTGAGGGCCGGAGTTCCCCTTTCCCCGGACAGACTTATCCTGTGACTTCCGTGATG
>NZ_JAVKPH010000136.1:0-549 GCF_031432425.1 Ruixingdingia sedimenti
CTGATGCGCCGGGGCGAGATCCAGATCCTGCCGGTCCTGGGAGAGATCGCATGACGCCCGCGATGGACCTCGACACCGCCCGCGCCATGATCATGCGCCCGGATCTGCACAGCCTGAACGGACTGCGCGGGGCCTGCACGGCGGCGGAACTGGCTGGCGACTGGATCGACGCCGAACGGGCGCGCCAGCTGCGCGCGCGGCTCGACGCCGAGGAGGCGGAGCGGGGGGACCGGATCACGATCACCATGGCCGAAGCCGCAGGTGTGATCGGGCTCTTCGGGGCGCTGGTGCTGGGCCTTTGGATCGCCGCGGGCCTCGGCCTGCCGACCGGCGCCGAGCAGCTGTTGTCGCCGCCCTGACCTTCCGGGCCGCCTGCCGGCCTGCTCACGCGAAGGCAGGATCTGCCAGCAGGGACATCTGCATTGCCGCGGCGGGCGGAAGAGCCGCCGCGGCGCCAGAAACGACCGACATACAGGCACCCAGAATGACAATGCCCGATCTCCACGAGATCCCGCTCGCCTCGATCGAGGTGGGTTCCGACCGCGCCCG
>NZ_JAVKPH010000137.1:0-544 GCF_031432425.1 Ruixingdingia sedimenti
CGGCGTTGCTGTCCTCGGCGGCGTCGGATGACGAGGCGCGGCTCGAAGAGGTGATGGAGAACCTCGGCCGCTACGACTTAACGGCGCTGGACCGCTGCCATCACCTCTATGACCTGAAGCAGATCCATGAACGGAAGTATCCGCAGGCGAAGCATGGTGGTGATCGCGGAAACCAACACACGGGTGGCAAGATCCACACTGTGGATCTTGCCACGGGTGCCCCGGAAATCTTCGGTTTCGCCAAGGCCGTGGCCGAGAAGATCGGGCTTAGCCGCAGCGCCATCGCCAAGGCCGTCAAGATCTGGGCCGACCTCTACCCGCCCCTGCGCCGCCGCCTGCATGGCTCGCCGATCGCCGACAAGCAGACCGAGCTGAAGGCTTTGTCCGAGCTTGGGATCAACGACCAGGTTCGGGTCGTGGACCTGATCCTGGGCGAGGATCATCCGGAAATCGTCAACGTGGCGGGCGCGCTGGCCTATCTGGCCGGAGGCGTACAGCCCACGGCCGAGGAAAAGCGCTTCACCGCGATCCGCGACACCCTGAC
>NZ_JAVKPH010000138.1:0-521 GCF_031432425.1 Ruixingdingia sedimenti
AAACCCTGCGTGGACGCAGCCCTTACCACACCGGTCCGCGAGGGCGGCCAGGACGCCTGGACGCGGTTCGAAGGCGTCAGCATGGCCATCGGACACTATGTCCGCATGGCGCATGAGGGGCGGATGAGCCGGGAGGAAGCCTGGCGCGCGATCGGCGAATACAACGCGGCGATGATCCGGCCGAACTGGCCAGAAGACCGTCTCTGGGTCGAATACGAGCGGCTTTGGGCGCTGCACATCGCGAGGAACGGCCCGCCGCTCATTCGGAACGACGGCGCTCCGGCGGCAAGAGAGATCGCCACCTTCACCTTGGGCGCGCTGCTGGACGACGGCACGCCGATGCCGGACGACATCATCGGCCCGCGCGTCCTGACCCCGGGCGGCATGCTGGTGCTCGGCGGCGCGCCCAAGGTTGGCAAGAGCGATCTCGTCATCAGCTGGCTGGTGCACATGGCTGCCGGTGTGCCGTTCCTTGGCTTCACGCCGCCACGGCCGCTGCGCGTGTTCTATCTGCAGGCCGA
>NZ_JAVKPH010000139.1:0-521 GCF_031432425.1 Ruixingdingia sedimenti
AAACCCTGCGTGGACGCAGCCCTTACCACACCGGTCCGCGAGGGCGGCCAGGACGCCTGGACGCGGTTCGAAGGCGTTAGCATGGCCATCGGACACTATGTCCGCATGGCGCACGAGGGGCGGATGAGCCGGGAGGAAGCCTGGCGCGCGATCGGCGAATACAACGCGGCGATGATCCGGCCGAGCTGGCCGGAAGACCGTCTCTGGGTCGAATACGAGCGGCTCTGGTCGCTGCACATCGCGAGGAACGGCCCGCCGCTCATTCGGAACGACGGCGCTCCTGCGGCGAGGGAGATCGCCATCTTCACCTTGGGCGCGCTGCTGGACGACGGCACGCCGATGCCCGACGACATAATCGGCCCGCGCGTCCTCACCCCGGGCGGCATGCTGGTGCTCGGCGGCGCGCCCAAGGTCGGCAAGAGCGATCTCGTCATCAGCTGGCTCGTGCACATGGCTGCCGGTGTGCCGTTCCTTGGCTTCACGCCGCCACGGCCGCTGCGCGTGTTCTATCTGCAGGCCGA
>NZ_JAVKPH010000014.1:0-103716 GCF_031432425.1 Ruixingdingia sedimenti
GCCATGGCTCTTGGGAAAGAACGGTTCCAGACGTGCCATCTGCGCCTCCGTCAGCCAGAAAAGGTTGCTCATCGATCAGTCTCCTCACGGAGCCTGAATCACGCCCCAACCGCAAGATCAATGGGTCCTGACCCTAGCCAGCGATCCGGCTTCGCTCAAATGTCAATCGGGCCGCGCGGCGCCCCTTCCCGTCGGGTAAACCGGTCTCTCTGGCGGGGGCGCGCGGTTTCGATGCTGCCGCAGTGGGCGCACGGCCCCCTGATCGGCGCATGCCATGAACGGGATGCGGGCCGTGCTTTCGCTCTGCCCCTTCCATTCCCGTGAAAGGGCGGCATCGCATCATGGGGTGCCGGGATCGAACGGCATCCTTTTCCTCGGGCGCGGTGGTCCATGTCTTCCCATCTGCTGGATTTGCCCGGGAAAAGCGGGCGGGACGGCGGGCCGGAGCATCCTGCCCTCTACCACATGCTCGATGTTGCGGCCGTTGCCGAACGTCTGCTGCGCACCAACCCCTTGCCCGACGGGTGGAAGGCCGCGTTCGTGCTGCTGATCGCCCTGCATGATCTGGGCAAGATCGGGGCCGGGTTCCGGGCGATGATCCGCGCAGGGATGCCGCAGGCTGCGCGGCACTGGGAACTGACCGAGGCGTGGCTTCTGGGCGACGACCGGCTGTCCGGCCGTTTGCAGGCAGACCCTTGGGCGATGCGGGCGCTGATCCCGGCCACTGCGGGACACCATGGGCGCACCTCGAAACAGGAGGAGCGTTTCTTTCCCCGGCTGCGCGCCGGTGCGGGGGTAGAGGCGGCGGATATCCCCGGCCGTTTCCGCGCTGGCGGACCTCTGGCCCGATGCATCGCTGGCGGGGCTGACTACGGCGGCGGACTGGATCGGCTCGAATGCCGGCCGGTTTCCGGCAAGATCGCCGGGCCTGTCCCCCGGTGACTATCTCGCGCTGGCGCGGGCGGCGGCGCGCCATGTGCCCGATGCAGGGCTGGCGGGACCGGCGGCCCGCAGCAGGCGGCGGTGGCATCGGCGCCCCTGCCCGAGGGGCCGATGTTGGCCTTTATCGAGGATGAAACCGGGGTCGGCAAGACAGAGGCGGCGCTGGTCCTTGCGCAGCGGATGCTGCTGGCGGGCAAGGGTGGGGGGTGTTCTTCACGCTGCCCACCATGGCGCGCCGGTGCGACGGGGCGCTCGTGCCAAGGGCGCAGGACAGTGGGGCGCCTGCCGACCTCTGGCGGCTTTCCGAAGTGTCGGCCGACAAGACGCGGCTGCTCCTGCCGGATCAGGAGACGCCCGAGATCGTGGCGGCCACGCGCGACTGGCCGGACTGGCGGCGTGCGGCGGTGATGGTCTGCCCGGTGGGTGAGGGCGGCGCGATCTGCGACGGGCTGATTTACTCGGAAAGCTCGGGCCTGATCTGGGGATGATCGCCGCCTGTGCGGGGATGATCCGTATGAAAGGGGCAAGCACGAGAAGGGATATATAGGAATTGATATCGAGGGGACCCCTCTGGTCAGGTCGGTCCAGCGAGATTTCTCAGGGCGGTCGCAATGCCCCTCAATCTCATCACCGACCCCTGGGTCCCGGTGCGCCGTTCCGACGATGGCCTCCGCATCATCCGCCCCGACCAGATCGCCCAACCGGGCGTCATCTTCCCCGACTGGCCGCGTGCCGATCTGAACGTTGCCTGCCTCGAATTGTTGATCGGCCTCGTCTTTCTTGCCGATCCGCCCGCCCATGCGCAGGACTGGCGCGCCCGCAAACCCGATGTGCAGCGGTTGCGCGACAGGCGCGCCCCGCTGGCGCCCGCCTTCAATCTGACGGGCGCGGGGCCGTGTTTCCTTCAGGACCTCGATCCGCTGGCGGGTGCGCCGAACCCGTCCGACATGCTGTTCATCGACTCGGCCGGCGGCAATACCGCGCGCAACAATGCCGGCCTGATGGTGCGCCGGAACCGCTATCCCGAACCCGACCTGCCGCTGGCGGCGATGGCGCTTTATGCCTTGCAGGCGCATGCGCCCTCTGGCGGGGCGGGCAACCGCACCTCGATGCGGGGCGGCGGGCCGATGGTGATGCTGGCCGATCCGGGGACGGGCCGCCTTCGGGATCTGGTCTGGGCCAATGTCCTCGATGGCCGGACCACGGGGCCGAAGGCGCTGCCCTGGATGTGCCCGACCCGCACGTCCGAGGCAAGGGGGTCCGAGGTCTATCCGACATGGCCCATCCTGCCGAGGCGTTCTTCGGCATGCTGCGCCGGTTGCGGCTGGTTGGCGATGCCGCGATCACCGGCGTGATCCGGCGGCCCCATGACGTCAATTACGCCGGCTGGGAACACCCGCTGACCCTCTGTTACCGGCAGAAGGCGGGGGCGGACCTTCTACCTTTGCATCCCCGCGCCGGGGCCTTCGGCTATCGCAACTGGCTGGCGTGGTGATGGGGATGCCGGCGGACGAGGCCGACCTGCGCCGCCGCGCGCGCTGTCTGGATACCTGCGAGCGGCGCGTGCTGCCCCGGGATAGGGCGGGGGCCAGCGTCATCGTGGCCGGCTACGCGATGGACAACATGAAGCCGCGCGATTTCACCTGGTCGCGCCAGCCGCCTCTGCCCCTTGAAGCCGAGGTTGGGTTGACCCTCATCGCCATGATCCAGTCGGCGGAAGCCTTCGGCCTTGCGCTGTGCGGAGCCCTGAAGGTCGTGGCGGGCGAGGGCAGCGCGCCGGAGGCGCTGCGCGAGGAATTCTTCATCGCGACGCAGGCGACTTTCGGGGCCGGTGTCGGCGGATCGCTGGCCGGCACCCCGCCCGTCGAGACCGCGGCGGTGCAGGTCGGCCTCGTCCCCCGTCCGCGCCGGAAGGAGGCCGCATGAGCGATACGGCAAAGACCCCCGGCCAGATCGCCCTTGGCTGGTGGAAGCAGTACCTGCGCCCCGACGAGGATACCGGCCCCGCCCGCGCCTTGCGGGCACGGCTGCGCCGGGCGGATCATGTCACCGACGTTCTGGCCGAGGGCCGGGTGATCGAACTGCAAGACCGCCTCGACCGGCGCACCGACCCGCTGGTGTTGGCCGCACTGGCGCAGGTGCTGGCGCATGTGGAACGGCACGAGGGGCGGCGCATCGCGCAAGGCTTCGGTGCGGGCGATCCCAAGGCGCTGTCGCCCCTGCGCTTTCAGCGCCTGATCCGTTCCGGCGACCGTCAGGAACTGGCGACGGGCCTGCGCCGCGCCCTGCCCTCGATTGGCCGGGCCTGCAATGTGGCGGCGCTGGCCGAGGATATTCTGTTCTGGGGCGCGAAACCCCGGATCCGCTGGTGTTTCGATTACTACGGCGCCGCGCCGCCGCGCCCGGCTGCTGGCGAGGAGGAGACCGGATGACCACCTTTCTGCAATTCCACCTGCCGACGGCCTATCCGCCGTCGAATCCGAACCGCGACGACCAGGGCCGCCCGAAAGAGGCGCATTATGGCGGCGTGCCCCGGCTGCGTCTGTCCAGCCAGTCGATCAAGCGGGCGGTGCGCATGTCCGACGCCTTTCAGCAGGCGCTGGCCGGATCGCTGTGGGAGCGGACCAAGCGGTTGGGCGACGTGATCCGCAAGGCGCTGGAAAAGGACGGCCTCGATGCCGCGAAGGCGCGCGAGATTGCCGAGGCTGTGGCCGGGGTCTTCGGCAGGATCGAGCCGGTGGACAAGAAGAACCCCGATCTGGTCCAAGGCACCACGCTGGCCTTCATCTCGCCCAAGGAACGCGCGCATGCGCTGGATCTGGCGCGCGCGGCGACGGCGGGGCAGGGGCTGCCGACGGACAAGGATCTGGCGAAAACCGTGCTGTGCAGTGCGAGCGGCGCGGTGGATATCGCCATGTTCGGCCGGATGCTGGCCGACAACCCGGACTTCAACCGCGAGGCGGCGGTGCAGGTCGGCCATGCCATCACCACCCATCGCGCGCAGTCCGAGGACGATTTCTTCACCGCCGTCGATGACCTCAAGATCCGCGAAGAGGATGCCGGCGGGGCGCATCTGGGCGAACATGCCTTCGGTTCGGGCGTCTACTATCTCTATGCCTGCGTGAACACCGATCTGCTGGTCGAGAACCTCGGCGGGGATCGCGAACTGGCCGCGAAGGGGCTCGATGCGCTGGCCGGACGCTCGCCACCGCCACGCCCAGGGGCAAGCAGAACAGCCATGCGCATCATCCCTTCGCCGGCTATGTGCTGGCCGAAATCGGCAGCCATGCCCCCCGCGACCTGACGGGCGCCTTCCTGCGGCCGGTTCGGGGCGAGGTTCTGCTGGCCGCCTCGATCACGGTGCTGGAGGCGATGCGCGGCCGGATCGACGCCGCCTATGACAGCGCCCCGCGCGGGCTGTGGTGACGAATGTCGCGGCGGGGCAGGGCAGGCTGAACGACATTGCCACCTTCGCGGCCTCGGCGGTGGCGGCGGATGGTTGAGTATCTGGTCTTTACCCTCTGCGCCGCCCTGGGCGCGATGGGGGAACTCGCGGAGCATGAGTGGCGCGGTTCGCTGGCATGGCCCGGGCGGTCGGCGGTGATCGGGCTGGTCGCCGCGGCGATGGGCATCCGGCGCGGCGATGGCGCTGCCTTTGCCCGGCTCGACGCGCTGCGCATGGCCGTGGGCGTGATCGACGATGGTTTGCCTTTGCGCGATTGCCACACGGTCGAGACCATCCCGACCGCCGCCGCCCGCAACCCCGACAGCCGCCCCGCTGCCATTGCCCGCGCGGGGCGCCAGACGAACACCACCCTCACCCTGCGCGACTATCGCGTGGGTGTCGCCATGCCGTGGCGCTCTGGCCCGGGCCGGGCTGGGCTTCGTCCTGCGCACTAATGCCACGCGCAGGCCCGCGCCCGACGCCCGGGCCAAGCGGGTCGATGTGGTGATGGATGCCCTTCACGCGCTGCCTTCGGGGCGCGACAGCGATGCCCGGCGCGAGGCGCGGATGGCGGCTGCCGAAACTGCCGACCGGGGCTGATGGTGATCGTGGTCGACAACGCGCCGCCCCGACTGCGCGGCCCGCACGCGCAGCCGGATCTGGGAGCAGGTCGAGGCCCATATCGAAGGCGGCGACGCGGTGATGATCTGGAAGGCTCCGACCGATCAGGGCTTCGACTTCCTGACCGTCGGCCGCAACCGCCGGATGCCGGTCGATTTCGACGGACTGAAGCTGGTTTCGTTCCACCTGCGAGAGTAACGAAGGCCGCGCCGGACGCCGTGAGAAACCGGTGGCCGGCTTGAGAACTTGTAGCGCAATGGCTTCCAGAAAGTGTGTTTCCCGCGTGTGTGGGGGTGAACCGATGGCTACGACCTATGCCGCCTGTTCCCCGTATGTACGGGGATGACCGCCTGGTCGGAAAGATACCATGAGGCCCGAGCAGTGCTGGAACGGGTCGATTTCGGCGGGCTGGGGAAATACGGTTCCTGACGGGGTTTCCGCCGGGGCCGGAACGGGGCCGGCCATCGTCTGCGCGCCCTCTGGCGGCCCGGGCATGGGCCGTGGGCCTGCCATGATGGAAATGCCGCGCATCGCCGGCTGCCCTGTCCTGCCGATCGTCCTCCATGGCCTTGCGGCCATGCCGGGGGTCGAACCGCCGGGCAGGGGTTACGCATCGGCGGGCAGGATCAGTTCGGCCTGTTCGCCGCCGCCCGGTCTTGGGGAAAGCCGCAGTTCGCCGCCCATCCGCGCCATGGCGGCGGCGGCAATGGCCAGGCCCAGCCCGCTGCCGCCGCCCGATGGGCCGCGGGCGCCGCGGTAGAAGCGTTCGGTCACATGCGGGCGGTCCGCCTCGGCGATGCCGGGGCCGCGGTCCAGGATGCTGAACCGCACCGCGCCGTCCCCCCGCGTCAGCCGGGCCGCGACCGTCGCGCCCCGGGGCGAGGCGTGAAGGGCGTTTTCCAGCAGGTTGCGCAGGGCGGGGGCCAGCAGGGCCGCCTTGTCGGTGCTGAAGACGCCGGGGTGCGCCAGCAGGTCCAACGTGATGCCGCGCGCCGCCGCCAGTCCCGCCAGCCCCTCTGCCACATCCGACAGGATCCGGGCGCCGTCCTGCACGGGGGCGCCGCCGTCTGCCGCGTTTTCCGCCGCGGTCATGTCGAGCAACTGGCGCACCATGCGGTCGGTGCGGTCCACCCCGCCCGCGATCTGCGCCAGCGCGTGGTTGCGGGTGGCGTCGTCCGGGGCCAGCAGCGCGACCTGCGCCTGCGTCTTCAGCCCTGCCAGCGGCGTTTTCAGTTCATGCGCGGCAAAGGCGGTGAAGTTGCGTTCCCGTTCGCGCGTGGCGTCCACGCGGCGGAAAAGCCCGTTCAGCGCCCGGATCATCGGGCGCAACTCGCTGGCCGCGGCGGCATCGCCGATGGGGCTCAGATCGGCGGCCGGGCGGGCGGCGAGCGTGCGGGCCAGCCGGTCGAGCGGTTGCAGCCCGCCCCGGACCGCAAGCCAGATCAGCCCCGCCAGAAGCGGCAGGATCAGGACGGCGGGCGCCAGAAGCCCCAGAAGGACGCCATCGACCAGCCCGTCGCGGACGGACCGCGCGTCGCCCACCATGACGCGGATCCCCAGATCCGCATCCACATGGCTGTAGACGCGCCAGACCTCGCCGCCCACCGCCCGCTCGCTGAACCCGGTGCCGTCGTCGGCCAGTCGCCCGGCGGGGGCACCCTCGGTCCTGCTTTTCAGCGTGCCGTCGAACCCCCAGACCTGACAGATCAACTGTCGGGAAAACACATGCGGCCCGGCGCCGGGCAGGGCGGGGGCGTCACCGGCAAGCGCCGCCGCATCCGGCGCGACGATCCCGCCGCTGCGCGCGATCAGCGAGGCCACCATCTGCGCGGATTCCTGCAACCGGCGGTCCAGCACGCGGGCGACCTCGGTCCGGGTGGACTGCTGGATCCAGACCACGGCCGAAAGCCAGACAGCGCCGGTCGCCGCCAGCAGGATCGCGAACAGGCGCGCGCGGATCGACGTCATGGCCGCCCCCCCGCCCCGGGGGCGGCAAGGCGGTATCCCGCGCCCCGGACGGTTTCGATGAACCCCGGCCCCAGCTTGGCGCGCAGCTTGTGGACATGCACCTCGACCGTGTTGCTTTCGACCTCTTCCTGCCAGCCGTAAAGCCGATCCTCCAGCACGGATTTCGCCAGAACGGCGCCCGGGCGTTCGATCAGGGCCAGCAGGATGGTGAACTCGCGGTTGGAAAAGCGCAGCTCGCGCCCCGCCATCACCCCGCACATCCGCGCGGGATCCAGCGCCAGCCCGTTCCAGTGGAACAGGTTGTCCGCCCGTCCCTGCCCCCGGCGCAGGATCGCGCGCAGCCGCGCCGCGACCTCGGGCAGTTCGAACGGCTTGCCCAGATAATCGTCGGCGCCGCAATCCAGCCCCGCGACGCGGTCGTCCAGCCCGTCGCGGGCGGTCAGCACCAGAACCGGCAGCGGATCGCCCGCCGCGCGCAGGCCGCGCAGCAGGTCGAGCCCCGATCCGTCGGGCAACATCAGGTCGAGCACCATGGCCCCGAACCCGCCCACGGCCAGCGCCGCGCGGGCATCGGCAAGCGAGGCGACCGGCTCGGGCGAAAAGCCCGCCATCCGCAGCCCGACCGTCAGCCCGTCGCGCAGCATGTCGTCGTCTTCCACGACCAGAAGGCGCATCTTCCCGTTCTCCGCTCCGCTTCGGCCCGGCGGCAGCATAGCCCCGGGCGCCCGGCGATGCACGGGCGGCGCCGGTCAGCAATCGGTGACGGGGCGGGTCAGCCCTCGGGGATGCGGATCTTGCGGATGTGGATCTTGCGGTAAAGCGTTGCGCGCGAAATTCCCAGATAGCGCGCCGTTTCCGAAACGTTGCCGCCGTTGTGGCGCAACGCCGCCTCTATCCGCGAGGCTTCGGATTGCGACCGGGCCGACAGGTTCTTGTGCGCGATCTGGTTGACGATCTGTTCGGGCAGATGGTTGATCGAGATCCGCCCGTTTTCCGCCAGCACGGCGGCCTGCCGGGCGGCCAGACGCAGTTCGCGCAGGTTGCCGGGCCAGTGGTAGTTCACAAGGATCAGCCGCGCGTCGTCGTCCAGCACCAGCCCGGGCTTGCCGCGCGCCATGGCCTCGTCGGCGATGGCGGCGTGGATCGTCGCCTCGATATTGGGCATGGCGCGGATCGGCGGCAGGTCGATGATCGTGCCCTTCAGCCGGTAATAGAGATCCGCCCGCAGCCGCCCCGACTGCGCCGGATCCGCCAGATTGCAGCCGGCGATGCTGAGCAGGCCGATGTTGCGCACATTCAGCACATGGTCGTCGGACAGAAGCTGCAACAGCCGCGCCTGCGTCGGCAGCGGCGTTTCCTCGACATGATCGAGGACGAGGGTGAAGTTCGACAGCCCCGACAGCCGGTCGAGCGCGGCGTCGGCGCCCGTCAGCGCGGCGCAGTTCAGCACCACGACATCGCCCTCGCCCCGGCCGTTACGGCGGGCCAGCAGCCGGGCGAAGGTGGTCTTGCCGACCCCCGTTTCGCCCTGCACCAGAATCGGGGCCCGGGCTTCCAGCATGCGTTCCGCCAGCGCCAGCTGTTCCAGCAGGTGCTGGTTCAACAGCAGCCTTTCGGTATCCGCCGGGGCGGTGGTGGCCGTCGCCGGGGGCGGGGCGGCGGCCTGCGGGCTGTGCCGCGCCGCAGGCCGCGCGGCCCCGCCCGCGGGTTCGGACAGCAGCGTGGCAAAGATCTCGCGCCCGCCGCGTTCGGGCAGTTCGGTGCGGGCGACGCGCACCTCTTCCAGCGGCTGGCTGAAATCCATCAGCGCGCCCAGTTCCGCGCCGACCAGCGCCTCGCGGCTTTGCCCCAGAAGCAGCGGCGCGGTCGAGGACACGTCCACGATCCGCCCGCTGTCGTCGATGGCGATCCGCGCCTCGGCCGCGATGTCGATGAAATCGCTTTCGTGCGACAGGCACAGGGTGCGCAGCCGCCGGTTGCGGTGGGCGAAATACTTGTTCTCTATCCGCCGCGCCGCGCGTTCCACGATGTCGCGGACAAGGCGCGCGGTCTTGTCGGACACCGGCCGCGACGAGGTGACGTTCACCACGCTTTCGATGGCGCCGCCCTGCCCGAACACCGGCGCGACGGTGCAGGTCAGCGCATGGACGTTCACGTTGAAATGCTGGTCGCCGATGATCGACAGCGGCTTGCCGATCTTCAGGCAGGTGCCGATGCCGTTGGTGCCCCGCATCTCCTCGCTCCAGATCGAACCGGGCAGGACGCCGAAGGCGCTCATCTCGCCCAGGAACTGGTGGTCGCAGCGGAACAGCAGCTTGACCCCCTGCGGCGAGGCGACAGAGACGAGGTATTCGTTGTCCACCAGGCGCTGGAACAGGCGCTCGATCTCTGGCAGGGCCAGGTGGACGATGGCCTCGTGCCGTTCCAGCGTGGTCTGCAATTCGTGGTAGGACAGCATTTCCGCCGGGCGCATTACGTCCGGCATCAGGTTGTAACGCTCAAGGCACCGCTGCCAGGATTCCACGACATGCCCGGGCAGTGCCGGGGCAGACGCATCATGGCCCGCGCGGCTGCGAAGCCTTGCGATTTCCGATTTCATTCGTCTTACCTCCCCGTCCGACGAATCCATCACGGCAAAAACGCGGTCTTTCTTTTCGCTGGCACCCCCCGCCCCTTCCCTGTCGGGAATGCGGCGTCGGTCACGCCGCCACGGGCCCGGGGGCCGCTGACGGGATCGGCCGGCATCGGACATGCCGGGCCGAAGGGGCCCGGTCCTCCGCCGGATGGGGGCCGGATCCGACCGCGCCGCGCCGTCATACTGGCACCCCCGCGCCAAGGTGACAACCGTCCGATACGCGCCCGGCGCCGGTCCTGTGACGATGGCGGCCGGCCCGGGGTGCGCACCGTTCAGGCGGCGTGGGTCATGCCCTGCCTTTCCTCCCCTTCCTGCCGGTGGCGCCAGGCGATCAGTTCCGCCACGGTCACGAAGACCAGCCCGTGCCGGGCGGCGAAATCGGTCAGCTGCGGCCCGCGCATCATGCTGCCGTCGTCGTTCACCAGTTCGCCCAGTACACCGGCGGCAAAGCGGCCGGCGAGGCGGGCCAGATCCACCGCCGCCTCGGTATGGCCCGGCCGTTCCAGCACGCCGCCGGGGCGTGCGCGCAGGGGAAAGACATGGCCCGGGCGGCGCAGGTCCGAAGCCGCGGCGGCGGGGTCGGCCAGCGTGCGGAAGGTGCGCAGCCGGTCGGCGGCGGACACGCCGGTGCCGGTCGCCCGCGCGTCGCAGGTGATGGTGTAGGCGGTGGCGTTCGGATCCTCGTTCGTGCCGGTCATCGGCGGCAGGGCCAGCGCATCGGCCCGCGCGCCCTCGATCGCGACGCACAGGATGCCGGTCGTATGCCGCACCATGAAGGCGACCTCCGGTTCCCCCATGGCATCGGCGGCGCCGATCAGGTCGCCCTCGTTTTCGCGGTCGGCATCGTCGGCCACCACCACCGGGCGGCCAAGCGCGATCTGGCGGATGGCCTCGGCCACGCGGGCCTGGGCTTCGGGGCTGTCCGGGGTGTCGTGCTGCACGGAAACGTCCTCCCTCGGGGTCATCGCCGGCCAGCCGTCACGACATCGCCCCGGCGGTGCAGGCCGGGGTCCACCTCGAACCGGGCAGGGGCGCCGTTGATCCAGATCAGCGGGTCGGTGCTGTCCAGCCGGGGCGAGATGCGGATATCCTCGATCCGGCCGAAGAACACCGTATGGGTGCCGTAGTCGTGGCTTTCGTCGATCCGGCAGAACAGGTTGGCGATGGCGCTGTCCAGATAGGGCAGGCCGCGCAGGCCCGGCCGCCATTCCGGCGAGGCGAACCGCGCCGCCCGCATCCGGCTGTGGCAGAACAGGTCCAGCATCTCCATCTGGCCGTTGTGGATCATGTTGAGGCAGAACGTCCGGCTGCGCATCAGCACCGGATGCGACGATGCCGTGCGGTTGATCGCCACCATCATCGAGGGCGGATCCATCGACAGGGAATTGGCGCTGGTGACGGCCATGCCGTGATAGCTGCCATCCTCGTCGCGCGTGGTCATCAGCGACACGCTGATGGCAGAGGCCCGCATGCTCTGGCGCAACTTCTCGGCGAATGCGGGGGGGTCGGTGCCGATCGTCACGCCCATCCTGCTGGCTCCTTGGATTTGACGGGCGTCTTTCGTCGCCGCCCTTCTTCCCTTTCGGGATAGCCCCCCGTCCGACCCCGAAACAGTGGAGCAAATGCGCCAGCCTGACCGCACGCCGCAGTCTCACGAGAGACAGTTGATCGGGCGGGATGCTGTGCCGCAGGCTTGCCCACAACCGCCGGTCCCGACGCGGGACCTGCAAGAGGGAGGATGGAATGAAGGCCCTGAGGTTCCACGCGGCGCGCGACCTGCGCCTGGAAGAGATCGACGACCCCGCAGAGCCGGGCCCCGACCAGGTGGTGATCCGGAACCGTTTCTGCGGCATCTGCGGCACGGACCTGCACGAATACACCTATGGCCCGATCTTCATCCCGAAAGAGATCCAGAATGCCTCCGGCGGCGGGGTGCCGCAGGTGCTGGGCCATGAATTCGGCGGCGTGGTGACGAAGGTCGGCCGCGACGTCCGGCATGTGAAGCCCGGCGACCGGGTGGCGGTGATGCCCCATATCATGCCCCGCAGCGGCGACTACTACGCCGACCGGGCGATGTTCCAGATGTCTGAAAACCTGTCGATCGCCGGGCTCAGCTGGATCGGCGGCGGCATGGCCGAAGCCGCGCTTCTGAACGGCTACAACGTCGAGAAAATGCCCGACGACCTGAGCGACGAGGATGCGGCGCTGGTCGAGCCGACCGCCGTGGCGGTCAGGGCGGTGGACAAATCCGGGTTGCGGGCGGGGGATTCGGTGCTGATCACCGGGGCCGGGCCCATCGGCCTTCTGACGCTGTTCGCCGCGCGGGCGGCCGGGGCGGCGCAACTGTTCATCTCTGACGTGAACGACACGCGGCTGGCCATCGCCCGCCGGCTGATGCCGGAGGCGATCACCCTCAACCCCCGCACCGATGATGTGGCCGCCCGCGTCCGCGCGGCGACCGAAGGGGGCGTGGGCTGCGACGTGGCCATCGAATGCGTGGGCAACGGCGCGGCGCTGAACGCCTGCGTGGATGCGGTGCGCAAGCGCGGGGTCGTGGTGCAACTGGGGATTCATCCGGGCGAAGCGGCGGTCGACTGGTTCACCGTCACCTTCAAGGACATGGAGATCCGGGGGTCCTGGTGCTACGACACCTTCGACTGGCCGCGGGTGATGCGCCTCATCGCATCCGGCCGCATTCCGGCGGGCAGGATCGTCACCCGCACCGTGCCCCTGTCCAGCGCGGTGGCCGAGGGGTTCGATGCGCTGCTCGATCCCGCGGGCAGCCATCTGAAGATCCTGATCGACCTGACGGCCTGAACCCGCCGGGGCTTTCGGGCCCCGGACATGGCGGCGTGCGCTCCCCCCGCCGCCCACCCTCCCCCGCCCGGGCCCCCGGGCGGGGGATTTTCGTTGCGGCGCCGCCGTCCGCGCATGCGGAAACCCCCGGCCGCGATGGCCGGGGGCGGGGGTGCCTTGCGGTCGGGGTCAGTCGGCCTGGAACTGCGCCACATTGTCGGGATAGACCGGGAACCACGGCGCGCCGTAAAGCTTGTCGGTGCCGCCGTTCCACGGCAGGTCGAACTCGGTCCAGCCCGCCGCCTTCGGTTCATACCCCGCGCCGATCACCGCGCCGAGCGCGAGGTCCAGCGCGGCCTGCCCCTCGAACGTGACCGAACGGGCGAGCGTGAACATGCCGTAGTCCTTGACCGCCTTCAGCCCGTCGGAAATGCCGTCGATGGCCACGACCTTGATCCGGTCGTTGGTCAGGCCCTTGGCGCGGATCGCCTCGATGGCGCCGAGGCCCATCTCGTCGTTCTGGGCGATAACGCCGTCGATCCCGTCGCCGTAGAGCGACAGCCAGTTTTCCATCACCGCCAGCCCCTCGGCGCGCGACCAGTTGCCGGTCTTGGAGGCGAGGACCTTGATTTCGGGATGGTTGGCCAGCGCCTCGTCGATGCCCTTGCGGCGGTTGATCTGGGGCGAGTTGCCGATCGGCCCTTCGATGATCACCACATTGCCCTTGCCGTCCAGCCGCTTGGCCATCTCTTCGCCGATCAGCCTGCCGGCCTCGACATCCGAGGGGCCGATATAGGCGTTGAAGTCGTCGCCCGCGGCGCCGGTGACGGCGGTGATCACGGGGATGCCCGCCGCGCGGGCGCGCTGGATCGGGGCGACGGCGGCGTCCTGGTCGATGGGCGCAAAGATCACCGCGTCGAACTGCTGGGTGATCAGCGTGTCCATCTGGTTGGCCTGCACCACCGCGTCGAAACGACCGTCCAGCACGGTCAGCTTGACGGTGCCGTCGACGACCATCGGATGCGTGTCCATCGCCTTGGTCAGCAGCGACATGTATTCGGACAGGCCGAACAGCATGACGCCGACCCGGTATTCCGTTTCGGCAAATGCCGCCGTCCCGGACAGAAGCGTGGCCGTGACCGCCGCGCTGACAAGTTTCTTCATCGGTTCCTCCCTGAAATTTCGCCGTCCGGTGGTGGGCAGGGCCGGTATTCCCGGCGGCGCCGCCGGCCAAGGCCCGTTGCGGAAACCACCCGGTTCGGTCCCTGAAACCTTAGTCCTGCATGCCCCTTGCCGGCAGTGGGTCATCTGCGTCATCGGCGAGACATCCGGGGGTCTCAGCGCAACAGTGCCGCGGACAAGGACCTTGGGATGATCGCTATTCCGCCCTTCCGCCGGGCTGGCGAAGGCGCGCGCCTTCGCCACAGCGATACGTGTTTCGCTGGCCGGGCCGGGTTGCCCGGCATCTCCGCCCCTGATGGCACCGCCGCGCGACGGGCGGGGGAAACGCAGTGCGTTTCCTTACCCTGCGCGGCCAGATCACGGGCTGAATGTCGATCCGCCCTAGCGCAGCCCGTCCAGCCCCTTGGCATCCTCTTTCAGCAGCCCGCCGAGGCGCGAATGCACCCGCCCGCCGGTGCCCATCACCAGCGCGAACAGGATCTCGTCGGGGCGGGGGGCGTCCTGGATGCCGATCTCGATGCTGTTGAAATGGCTGCGCACGAAAGAGGCGTGGATGTAGTGCACCGGCACCATCAGCCGGTAGCCCGCCACCGCCACCGCCTTGTTGGCGGGAACCATCGCCCTGGGCTGGCCCAGCACCTCGCGCATGGCCCAGCCCCCGGCCTCGTGCCAGACGGCGCCGTGTTCCATCTCGCCGTTCAGGCCCACGATGGCAGCCTTGGAATAGACCTCGATCCGGTCGCGCCCGCCGAGGGTATCGACCAGTTCCTCGGCCAGTTCGCGGCCCAGGGCGCGCAGTTCGGCCATGAAGGGCATCAGGTCGGGTTCATACCGGCCGGCGAAGGGATTGGCGATCACCGCGCTGGCGGCGGCCAGTTTCAGCGGGCGTTCGGGCGGGGGGCCGAATTCGTGGAAGGTGGTCTCGACGGTCAGGGCGCGTTTGCGGATCGTCACGAGCGACATGGTGTTTTCCTCAGTTCCCGGTCGTGCCCGCCTGCGGGCGGCGCGCGATGTATCGGTGGATTTCGGTGTTGTCGGCGGCCGGGGGCAGGGCGGCCGCAGCCTCCTGCCACAGCGCGGCGCAGAGCGAGAGTTGCGGCGCGGCAAAACCCGTCAGCGCCTGAAGCGCGTCGGCGGTGGCCAGATCCTTGGCCTGAAGCCGCAGGGCAAAGCCGCCGGCATAGCTGCCGGGCAGGATGAACTGTTTCACCTTGGTCTCGGTCGCCACGTTGCGCCCGGATGCGGCGTTCAGCACATCGGCAAAGACCGCAAGGTCGAGCCCCATTGCCTGCGCGATGCCCAACGCCTCCGACGCGGCCAGAAGGCCCGCGGCATAGACATAGTTGTTCAGCGCCTTCATCGCATGGGCGGCGCCGGTCTGCCCGGCGGGGATCAGCACCTTGCCCATGGCGGACAGCAGCGGGCGCAGGGGGGCCAGCCCCGCCGCATCGGTGCCGACCATGATCGACAGATCGCCGGTTTCCGCCTTGGCCACGGCGCCCGAAACCGGCGCGTCCACCAGCGCGATCCCCCTTTCCGCCAGTTCGGCCGCCAGCGCGATCGTGTCGGCGGGGTTGGATGACCCCATGTCGATCACCACCGCCCCCGGGCGCAGCACCTGCGCCAGCCCCGGCTGGCCGGGCGCGCCGCGGATCACCGCATTGGTGATCGGGCTGTTCGGCAGCATCGTGATCACCAAGTCGCAATCCGCCAGCGCGGCCGGATCGGCGGCGCGCGACAGCCCCCTGCCCCAGGCGGGATGGCCGGCGAGGCGGCGGAACGGCGCCTCCTCCCGGTCCAGCGCGCGGATTTCGAACCCCGGCGCACGGGCGAGATTTTCCAGCATGGGCAGGCCCATCATGCCCAACCCCACGAACCCTATCCGCATGTGTCCTCCTGTCCTGCGTCGGGGCGGAGCATAGGGATTGACGCGGGCCGGCGCATATGCCGATGTGATCGGATCAATAACAGATGGTTATGGCATGCGCTTCAAGCTGCGGCAGATGGAGGTGTTCCGCGCGGTGATCCTGACCGGCTCCATGTCCGGGGCGGCGCGGATGCTGAACATCTCGCAGCCCGCGATCAGCCGGGTCGTGGCCCATACCGAACAAAGCCTGGGCCTGCGCCTGTTCGAACGGGCCAGCGGCCGTCTGGTGCCCACGGCAGAGGCGCAGTTGCTGATCGGCGAGGTCGAAAAGCTTTACCAGGGTGCGCTTCGGATCGACGATTTCGCCCGCGAACTGGCCCGAAGGCCGGGCGGCACGCAGACCATCGCGGCCAGCCCCAGTCTGGCGATCCACGCCATTCCGGCGGTGATCGCGCGGTTCCTGACGGCCCATCCGCAGGTGCATGTCAGCTATCACACGACGCTTCTGGCCGACATGGCGCGCGAACTGGTGTCGCGGCGGGCGAACCTCGCGATCTCCGTCCTGCCGGTCGAGGATCCGGGGATCACCTGCGAGCCGCTCGGCACCCGGCGGATGGTCTGCCTGATCCCGGCGGGGCATCCGCTGGCGGGGCGGCCGCAGGTCGCGCTGGCAGAGGTCGCGGCGGAACCCTTGGTGATGTACGACCGCACCATCCCCTTCGGCCGCATCATCGCCGCCGAATTCGAAAAGGCCGGTGTCGCGCCCCGGATCGTGATGGAGGTGCCGCGGGGCGAACTGGCCATCGCCATGGTGCGCGCGGGGATCGGGCTGGCCATCGTCGACGAATTCGCGGTCGAGGGCGGCGCACCCCCCGGCACCGCCGTCGCCGCGATCGCAGAGCCGATCCGCATCACCCTGTCGCTGTTGCAGTCGCGCTATGGCCCGCCCGACGGACAGAACGCGCGGGTGTTCATCGACATGCTGAAGGCACGGTTCCGCAAGGCGGGGTGAGATGGGCCGTGACCGGATCGGTACTCCTGCCACCGTTCTGGCCGGGCGGGATGAGGAAACGCATCGCGTTTCCCCCGCCCGTGCGCGCGGGGGTGACACTGGAGACGGTGATGTCAGGAAACCCGGTCAGGCCAGCGCCCGCCATGGGCGGGGCGGGCGTTGGCCGGGGGCTTGGGGCCCCCGGCCGGACAAGTGGCACCGGCAGGATATGGCAAAGGCACGCGCCTTCGCCAGACAGAGCGACAGGTTGAACCCAGCCCCGTCCTCAGGCCCCGAGGTCGATCAGGATCTTCAGTTGCGTCCCCGCCGGATCCAGAAGCGCGTCGAACCCCTGGCCCACCGCATCGTCCAAGCCCACCGTGCGGGTGACGATCTGGCGGGCGGGGATCAGGCCCGCATCCAGAAGCCGGATCGTGCGCGGCCACAGATGCGTCGGATAGGCCCAGGACCCCCGGATGTCGATGTCCTTGAAGGTGACGGTGAACCAGTTGACCGCCGCCTCGCCCGGATGCAGCCCGACCTGCACCACGACCCCGCGCTTGCGCACCGCATCCACGCAGGTGTTCAGCGCCGCACCGTTGCCCACGCATTCGATGGCCACGTCGCAGCCCACGCCGCCTTCGGTCGCGGCACGGACCGCCGCGCCCACATCCGCCGCGCGCGGGTCGAGGGTGACGATCCAGGGCATGATCCCCCGCGCCAGCGCCAGCCGGGTCGGGTTGACGTCCGACAGGAACACCTGCGCCGCCCCGGCGGCCCGCGCCGCCATCGCCGCCAGAAGCCCGATCGGCCCCGCCCCGGTGACGAGGACCGAATTGCCCGCCGCAATCCCCGCCCGGTCGCAGGCATAGACCGCGACGGCGGTCGGTTCGACCAGCGCCGCGTCCTGATCGCTGAGGCTGTCGGGAATGGCCGCCACGTTGTAGCCGTTCAGCAGCGCCCGTTCAGCCATGCCGCCGCCGATCCAGCTGAGACCGGCCAAGGCGATCTGGTCGGACAGGTGGAAAAGCCCCCGGTCGGCATAGAATTCGGCCGCGCGGGGCATGACCAGCGGCTGCACCGAAACCCGGTCGCCTTCCTTCACATGGCGGATGTCGCGGCCGGCCTTCAGCACCACGCCGCCGAATTCATGGCCCAGAACCTGCGGCGCATGCGCGCCGGTGAAAGGGTGCGGGTCCTTCGGGATCAGGATCGGGCCATAGGCATATTCGTGCAGATCGGTGCCGCAGATGCCGCAAAAGCGGTTCTGGATCACCACCTGATCGGGCGCGGGATCGGCCGGTTCGGCGATCTCTTCCAGAACGAGCGTCCTTGCCGCGTGGAAACGCAGGGCTTTCATGATGTCCTCCCTTGCTTCCCCTGCGGCTGATGGAACGGGCGGCGCGGGCGGGGGAAGCGCCTGCCGCCGCATCCTTGCCGGATCCGGCCGCGCCTAGGGCGATCTGGGCCCGCCGCCCCCGCGGCGGCAATTGTCTTTTTGAGACAGGTCCCCCTGTCCGGCCTGCCGCATCTGACCAGTTCCGGCAGCGGCCCCCGCGTTGCTACCCAGATCGGCGGAAACCGGGGCTCCAGACCCCAAGGGAGGAACCATGAAACTCGGACTGTTCCAGATGCCACTGCACCCGGCGTCGAGGTCTTTCGTCGAGGTGCTGAAGGAAAACGGCGACAAGATCGTCTATGCCGATGAACTCGGCTTTGCCGAGGCCTGGGTGGGCGAACATTTTTCGGCCACCACCGAACCGATCACCTCGCCGCTGATCTTCCTCGCCTCGCTTCTGCACCGCACCAAGACGATCAAGCTCTGCACCGGGGTCATCGCGCTGCCGAACCACCACCCCGTCACCGTTGCCGGCGAAGTGGCGATGTTCGACCACATGGCCGAGGGGCGTTTCGTCTTCGGCATCGGCCCGGGGGGGCTTGCCTCGGACATGGAGCTGTTCGGCAATCTCGACGCCGGAGTGCGCAACGAGCGGCTGGCCGAATCCATTTCCACCATCCTCAAGATCTGGTCGCAGGATGCGCCCTACGACATTCCGGGCAAGCACTGGCCGGTCAAGCTGACCGAGAACATCGTGCCGGAACTGGGCATCGGTTACATGGGCAAGCCCTATCAGCAGCCGCACCCGCCCATCGCGCTGTCGTCGATGTCGCCCGACAGCGGGTCGGTCAGCTATGCGGCGAAACAGGGCTGGATCCCGATCACCGCGAACTTCGCCCCGGAAAGCACCGTCATCAGCCACTGGCGCCGCTATGTGCAGGGCTGCGAGGCGGCGGGCCGCCCGGCCACCGGCAAGGACTGGTCGGTGGCGCGCAACGTGCTGATCGGCGAAAGCGACGCGCAGGCCGAGGACTGGCTGCTCGATCCCAAGGGGTCCAACTACTACTATTTCAACTACCTGTGGGAGGTGCTGAAACGCGCCGACTACACCGACGTCATGAAACCTCTGGGCATGCCGAACGAAGAGGTGACGGTCGAGACGCTGATCAAGGCCTCGGTCCTCTACGGGTCGTCCAGGACCGTGACCGAAAAGCTGATCAGCCTGCGCGAACGGTCCGGGCCCTTCGGCACGCTGCTGATGGCGTCGATGGACGGGTCGGGCGAAAACCGCGACCGCGAATGGATCAGCATGCGCCGCCTGGCCGAAGAGGTCGCCCCGGCCGTGCGCCGCGCCGCCTGAGGGTGGCAGACGGGCGGCCCCCCGGGGTCGCCCGCATCAACCGGAGGACAAGATGGAACAGACGGAAATCCGGGCGACCGGGGTCAAGCTGACGCGCATGGGTCTGGGCACGGTGCCGCTGGCGGGCCTCGGCGTTCCCGCGGTGGACTATGCCACGTTCGAGGCGGTGGTGCTGGCGGCCTATCAGGCCGGCATCCGCTATTTCGACACCGCACCTATGTACGGCATGGGCCGGGCCGAACATTTCCTGGGCCATGCGCTGCGCACCAACGATCTGGTGGGCAAGGTCACGCTGTCCACCAAGGTGGGCCGCCTGCTGAAACCCGCCAGCCGGGCGAAACAGGGCGAGGGGCTGTTCGGCATCACATGGGACGGCGCGCTGCCCTTTGCGGAACATTACGACTACACCTATGACGGCATCATGCGGTCGTTCGAGGACAGCCAGCAACGGTTCGGGGTGGAACGCTTCGACATCCTGAATGTCCACGACATCGGCAGCCTGACCCATGGGGAAAACGCCGAAAACCGCTGGCGCGAACTGGGCGAGGGCGGCTATCGCGCGCTGGCCGAATTGCGCGCCGCCGGCGGCGCCCGTGCCATCGGCATCGGCGTGAACGAGATGGAAGCGGTCGAGCGTATGGCCGCCGAGTTCGATCTGGACTGCTGCCTGCTTGCCGGGCGCTACAGCCTGTTGAACCAGGGGCCGCTCGACAGTTTCTTCCCCGCGATGCAGAAACGCGGCATCGCCGTGATCGCGGCGGGGGTGTTCAACTCCGGCATCCTCGGCGGCGGGTCCAAGGGCGCGACGCGCATCTTCGACTACATGCAGGCCCCGCCCGAAATCATCGCCAGGGTCGAACGGCTGGAGGCCGCCTGCGCCCGCCACGGCGTCGCCCTGCCGGAGGCGGCGATCCAGTTCGTGTCGGCCCATCCGGCGGTGGCCTGCATCCTGCAAGGCTGCAAGAACACCGCCGAGGTGGCGCAGAACGCCGCCGCGCTGGCCCGCCCCATCCCCGCCGCGCTGTGGCAGGACCTGCGGGCCGAGGGGCTGTTGCCCGAAAACGCGCCGGTCCCGCAGGGCGCCTGACCCCGGCCGCCACCGGCCCGCGGGCAAGGATGCCCCCGGGGCCGGTGTCCAGCGTCAGGCATCCGCACAACATCACGTTCCCAGGGAGGAAACCATGAAACGACTGCTGATCGCCACCGCCATGATGACGGGTCTTGCGGCGGGTGCTGCCCATGCCGAAGCGAAATACCGCGTCGCGGTGATGCCCTTCGGCCTGCCCGAATACATGTCGGCCTGGACGAAAGAGATGGAAAAGCATCCCGCCGTCGCCGATGGCACGGTTGCGATGACCATCCTCGACGGGCGTTTCGACGCGGTGGTGCAAAGCAACCAGATGGATACGGTGATCACCCAGCAATACGACGCGGTGATCTTCGCGCCCATCGACTTCGACGCGGCGCAGGCCCCGGTCGAACGTGCGGCGGCGGCGGGGATCCCGGTCATCACCTCTGTCACCGGGGCGGCGGGCGACAAGTATTTCGCCCATATCGCCACCAACGACGTCGAAGGCGGCCGGATGATCACCGAGGAACTGGCGAAGCGGCTGGACGGGTCGGGCAAGGTCGTCATCATCGAGGGCCCCATCGGCAACTCGCCCCAGCTTCTGCGCCGTCAGGGCATCGACGAGTCGCTGGCGAACCATAAGGGGATCGAACTTCTGGCTTCCAGATCCGCCAACTGGTCGCGGGCCGAGGGGCTGGCGGTGATGGAAAACTGGCTGTCGCTCTATGGTGACGCCATCACCGGCGTGATCGCCGAAAACGACGAGATGGGCCTCGGCGCGATGGAGGCGATCCGCGCCAAGGGGCTGGATTTCGAAAAGGTCAAGGTGGTGTCCATCGACGGCATCCCCGACGCCCTGCGCGCGGTCGAGGACAGCAACCTATACACCCTCTACAAGTCCGCCCATTTCGAAGGGCAGGGCGCGATGGACCTCGCGCTGCGCGCCATCGAGGGCGAGGCGTATCAGCCGCAGTCCGACATCTGGGCGCAGATGGACTGGGCCGGCGGGTCGGCGCATCGCTATGACGTGCCGTGGTTCCCGGTGACGCGCGAAACGGTCGCCAGCTTCAAGTAACGCCCTGCCGGGCGATCCGGGCCCCCCTGTCCGCAGGGGGGCCTTGCCGTTCCGGCCCTTGGTCAGGGCAAAAGCTTGCCGGGGTTCATCAGGTTCGCCGGGTCCAGCGCCGCCTTGATCGCGCGCATCGCATCCAGCGCCACGGGGTCCTTGTAGCGTGCAAGCTCCGCCCGCTTCATCAGCCCCACCCCGTGTTCGGCGGAAATGGAGCCGCCCAGATCGTGCACGATGTCGTGGACGATGCGGTTGATGTCGCCCTGCCGCGCCAGGAAATCCGCCGGGGCCATGCCGTCCGGCGGGCTGAGGTTGTAGTGCAGGTTGCCGTCGCCCAGATGGCCGAAGGGCACGATCCGGCAACCCGGCATCGCCGCCGCGCAGGCCGCCCCCGCGCGGGAAAGGAAGTCGGGAATGCGCGACACCGCCACGGCGATGTCGTGCTTGATCGACGGGCCGAAATGCTTCTGCACCTCCGGCAGGCGTTCGCGCAGATCCCACATGGCGCGGTTCTGCCCCTCGCTGGCGCCGATGGTGCCGTCGAGGACGATGCCACCGTCGAAGGCTCGGGCAAGGATCGCCTCTGCCTGTGCGGCAAGCGGGGCCTCGGGGTCGGCCGAGGTAAGATCGAACAGCACGAAGGCCGGAAGGGCGGGATCGACGGGAAAGCCGTGCCCAGCCTCGACCAGCATCGCCACCGTCGCCTGCACCATGAATTCGAACGCGACCAGCGCCTCGCCCGCCCGGTCGCGCAGCAGATCCAGCAGCGCCAGCGCCTGCGCCGCACCGGACACCGCGACCAGCGCCGTGACCCGCTGCCGCGGCAGCGGCGACAGCCGCAGCACGGCGGCGGTCAGGATCGCCAGCGTCCCTTCCGACCCGATCAGCAGATGGCGCAGGTCATAGCCGGTGTTGTCCTTGCGCAGCCCGCCCAACCCGTGCAGCACGCGGCCATCGGGCATCACCGCCTCTATCCCCAGGGTCAGGTCGCGCATGTTGCCGTGGCGCAGCACGTTGATCCCGCCCGCATTCGTGGCCAGAAGCCCGCCGATCTGGGCCGAACCCTCGGACGCCAGCGACAGCGGAAACAGCCGCCCGGCATCGCGCGCGGCCTCTTGCACGGTCGCAAGGACCGTGCCGGCCTCTGCCGTCAGGGTGGCGTTGGCTGGGTCGACCCCCCGGATGCGGTTCATCCGGCGCAGGTTGACCAGAAGGCTGCCCGCGGGCGCGCTGGCGCCGCCGACAAGGCCGGTGTTGCCGCCCTGCGGCACGATGGGCACCCCCGCCTCGCGGCAGGCGCGGACCAGGGCGGATACCTCTGCCGTGCTGCCGGGGCAGGCGACCGCCGCCGCCGCGCCGGGGAAAAGCCGGCGTTCGTCGGTCAGGAAGGGCGCGGTCGCATCGCCCCCGGTCAACAGGTTGCGCGGCCCGAGGATCGACGACAGCCGGTCGAGGAACCCGGGCGGCAGCGGGGGAAAGGCCGGTACCGGCACGGGATCAGGCCACCCGCATCGGCGGCACGCCGCAGCCGCCGCAAAGCCGGATCCCCGCCACGGCCCGTCCGGCACCGGGGGCCGCGGGCTCGGCGTCGCCCGCGGACGGCAGGCTGCGGGCGGCGTGGTCTTTCGGTGTTTTCATGGCTTTCTCCCAAGCCGCGACCGGGCCGGGCTTTCGTGTTTGCGGGGGTGTTCGCGGATCTTTCTGGGCCCCGGGCGGCGGGGCAGGCAACTGTCGCTCTTGCGACGGGGGCAGGGGCGGGGCTGGCGCAGATGCGCCACTGTGTCCCGATATGCGGGGCGGGCTAGGCTGCGGCCCGAACAGGCGGTACCGCCACCGCGTCAGGAGGAGACGACATGCAGCAAGGCACGAAGATCCGCAGCCGCGGGGTCGAGGTTTCCCGGCTTGGGCTGGGCACGGTGCCCCTTGCCGGTTTCGGCCATGAAACCAGCTACGAGACCTTCGAGAAGGTGGTGATGACCGCCTATGATGCCGGGTATCGCTATTTCGACACCGCGCCCATGTACGGGTCGGGCCGGGCGGAACTGTTCCTCGGCCAGGTGCTGCGCACCAACGGCATCCGCGACAAGGTGACGATCGCGACCAAGGTCGGCCGGCTTTTGCGCCGCAAGTCCGATACGGTGCAGCAGCAGAAGTTCCTCTACGGCGGGGGTATCGTCTGGCAGGGCGGCTTTCCCTTCGTGCAGGGCTTCGACTACAGCTATGACGGGATCATGCGGTCGGTCGAGGACAGCTTTCAGCGGTTCGGGCTGGACCGTTTCGATGTGCTGCATGTCCACGACATCGGCCGCGTCACCCATGGGGACGATCTGAACCGCACCTACTGGAAACAGCTGGAAGACGGCGGCCTGAAGGCGCTGGACGAAATCCGCAGCGCGGGTGCCGCAGGCGCCATCGGCATCGGCGTGAACGAGACAGAGGCCGTGCTGGACATGGCGAAGGCGTTCGATCTGGACTGCTGTTCGCTTGCCGGGCGCTATTCGCTGTTGAACCACGAACCGCTGGACACGTTCTTTCCCGAAATGGAACGCCGCAACATCGCGGTCATCGCGGCGGGGGTGTTCAATTCGGGCATCCTCGGCGGCGGCGTGCGCGGCCAGACCCGCACCTTCGACTATATGGAGGCCCCGGCAGGGATCATCGACCGCGTGTCGCGGATCGAGGCGGTCTGCGCGCGTCACGACGTGCTGTTGCCGGAAGCCGCGTTGCAGTTTTCCGCCGCGCATCCGGTGGTGATCAGCCTGCTGCTGGGTTGCAAGAACGAAGACGAGGTGCGCCAGAACGCGGCGGCACTGGCCCGCAAGGCGCCCGCGGCCTTCTGGCAGGATCTGCGCGCCGAAGGGCTGATCCCCGCCAACGCGCCCGTCCCGGCCTGAGGGCGCCGAAACCTGCGCCCCCCGCATGCGGGGGCGCAGGGTGGCTCAGCGCAGGTAGCGGCCCAGATCCTCGGCCGGGGCCGCAGCGGCGATGCGGGTCCGGCCTGCAAGGATTTCGTCATGGGTCAGGTAGTCGGTGTAGCCTGCCGCATCATGCGTGAACAACGTGGCGGTATCCGCCGGGGTCAGCGCCGCATCGCGCCGCAGCCGCGCCACCAGATCGGGGTTCGACACGAAATCGCGCCCGAAGGCCGCCAGATCGGCATGGCCCGCCCCGATCAGCCCCGCGGCATCCGCCGCGGTCATCAGCTCGTTGCAGACCACCGGCCCGCCGAACCGCCGCTTCATCATCGGCAAAAGGCTGTCCGCGCCCCAGATCTCGCGCACGAAGAGAAAGCCGAGGCGGCGACGGCCGAGTTCCGCCGCGACATGGCCGAACAGCGCGGCGGGGTCGCTGTCGCCCATGTCGTGTTCCTCCATCCGGGGGCGCAGGTGCACGCCCACCCGCCCCGCCCCCCAGACAGAGACGCAGGCATCGGCGATCTCCAGCAGAAAGCGCGCCCGGTTCTCGATGCTGCCGCCGTATCGGTCGGTACGGCGGTTGGTCTTGTCCTGCAGGAACTGGTCGATCAGGTAGCCGTTGGCGGCGTGCAGTTCCACCCCGTCGAACCCGGCGCGCAGCGCGTTTTCCGCCCCGCGCCGGAAATCCGCGACCGTGGCGGCGACCTCTGCCGTCGTCAGCGCGCGTGGCGTGACATAGGGCCGGAACGGGCGCAGCAGCATCACCCGCCCGGCGGGCAGGACCGCACTGGGCGCCACCGGCGGGTCGCCATCGTGGAATTCGGGGTCCGACACGCGGCCGCAATGCCACAGCTGCACGAAGATCCGCCCGCCAGCGGCATGGACCGCATCGGTGACGCGGCGCCAGCCCGCGACCTGTTCGTCGTTCCAGATGCCGGGCGTGCCGTGGTAGCCCGCCCCCTGCGGGCTGACGATGGTGCCTTCGGTGATCATCAGCCCGGCCGCGGCGCGCTGGACGTAGTAGTCCTGCATCGTCCGGTTCGGCACCCGTGCCGCACCCGCGCGGCAGCGGGTCAGCGGGGCCAGCAGGATGCGGTTCGGCAGATCCAGGTCGCCGATCCGTATCGGGTCGAACAGGATTGACATCTTTTCCTCCATTCCGGTTCCGCCGCCATGCTAGACCTGCCGGCGGGCCGGGGCCGATGGCGCAGATGAGATACCGCCGCCGCCCGGATTGTCCTTGTTGCGACAGTTCCGGTCCGGGCCGGGGGCGGTTATACTGCCCCGGGGGGGAACGCGTGGCATGAGATCCGAGATCGAGAAGCTGACGCAGAGGTCGGGGCAGGGCGCCCTGCCGTTGCCGCGCCTTGTCGAGGAATCGTGGCGCCGCTGCCTTGAGGATTACCATCTTGCCCCCGACGTGCAGCGCGTGGCCGATGTGATGACCTCGGCCGAACTGCGCGAGGCGCATGACCGCCACGAACCGATGATCCGCTTCGCTTCGCCCGAACTGGACCGGCTTTTCCGCTGGCTCGGCGGCGAGGAATGCCTTGTCTCTCTCGGCTCGCCGGAGGCGGTCAAGCTGCTCTACCGTTGCGACAACCGCTTTCTGGGCGATCTCAGCGCAGTGGGCGTGCTGCCCGGCTCGATCTGGGACGAGGCGGTTCAGGGCACCAACGGGATGGGAACCTGCCTGAAGGTGGGGGGTGCGGTCTCCATCCTCGGGGGCCAGCATTTTTCCAGCAGGCTGGCCAAGCTGACCTGCATCGCCACGCCGATCCTCGGGGCCGGGGGCGCGGTCGTCGGTCTGGTCAACATCACCTCGATGCGGCCGACCGACGCCGAGATGGCGCAGACTCTGCGCGAGGCCGTGCGCCGTACCGCCTGGCGGATCGAGCACAAGACCTTCGCGTTGCGCCATGCCGGGCTGCGGGTGTTTTCGCTTTCCGACACGGCAGAGGGCGACGACCCTGCCGCCGAACCGCAACTGGCGCTGGACGACAACGGGCGGATCGCCGATGTCACCTCGACCACCGCCATCCTGTTGCAGCGGGACCGCGCGGCGCTGATCGGGGCCGATCTGGACGATTTCCTTCAGGGCGGCTGGCCCGCGGGGCGGGGTGCGCCCGGCCGGATCCGCCTTGCCGATGGCCGCAGCCTGTTCCTGCGACCGATGGCCCGCACCGGGGGCAGCCGGGCGCGCCCGGATCGCGGTCGGGCCGAACATCTGCTGTTCGACGAAACCTTCACGCAGGCCCTGCAACGCACCTCTGCGATGCTGGCAGAGGGCCTGCCCGTCATCGTCAAGGGCGAGACCGGCACCGGGAAATCCGTCCTGGCCAGGATGACGGGCCGGCGGACCGACCGGCCCGAAAGCGGGGTGGTGGTGCTGAACTGCGCCATGCCCGAGGAAGAGGCGGAACCGCTTCTGCGCCGCCTCGACTGGATTTCGGACGCGCTTCTGGTGCTGGACCGGGCCGAAGATATGTCGCCGGAGCTTCAGCGGCGGCTGACGCAGCTTCTGTCCGAAGACGACCTGCTGGCGCGGCGCAACCTCGATCTGGTCAGCCTGTCGACGCAGGATCTGGCCGAACGCGTGGCGGCGGGCAGCTTTCGTGGCGATCTTTTCCACCGGCTGAACGGGGCGACGGTGGCGCTGGCGCCGCTGCGTGCCCTGCCGGGGCTGCAACAGCGGCTTCTCGACGTGCTGGGGCAAGAGGCGGCGATGCGCGGGCTGGCCCGGCCAGAGATCGAGGAAATGGCGCAGCTTGTGCTTTACAGCCACCACTGGCCCGGCAACCTGCGCGAATTGCGCAACGCGGCCCGCCATGCGCTGGTGCTGGCCGGGGGCGGCCCGATCCGTCTGGCCCATCTGCCCGAGGCCATCGTGGACCGCATCGCCCACGACAACCTGCGTGCCCGGTCGCAGGCGGAACGGACGCGGATAGAGGCGGCGCTGCGCCACAACGGCGGCAACGTCTCTGCCACGGCCCGTTATCTGGGCCTGTCGCGCGCCACGCTCTACCGCAAGCTGGGCGGAAAGAAGCGCGGCGCCTGAAACTCCCGTCACGGCTGGCCCGTTGACCTGCGGGTGCGGGCGATCCGAAGGTTTTCCCCGTCACCCCCTGTCCATATGCCCGACCGGCGGGCGCCGATTGCTGGCCCAATGTCATATCTGAGACGGTCCGGCGGGCGGGGGCTGACGCTTGTTGATCAGAGTGGTCAGGCCGCGGCGGGGTGCAGTTACATGGGCACCACGGAGGAGGCCAGCCGTTCGGCCGGGAGACGGTTTTCCAGGGGCATCGCGACCCTCTGCGGCCAGCGGTCGGCGAAATGCCTTGTCCGTTCGCGGTGGACCGGCCCGGAAGGCCGGCGCCGTTTCGGCTCACTTCACTTTTGCTTGGAGGAGGCAAAATGAAACTGCACAGCAATCCATTCCTGTCCTGCGCGGCGGCCATCGCCCTGTTCGCTGCGGTGGGTCAGGCGGCCGCCGACGATGCGGCGGCGAAAAAGCTCTACCTCGGCGTCGGCAGCACCAGCAGCGAATACTGGCAAGAGGTCATCTGGGGCGCCGAACAGGTCATGGGCTCTGTCGGCGGCAGCGTCGAGGTGTTCAGCAACGACTTCGACGGCCAGAAATCGTTCCAGAACATCAGCGCCATCCTCGCCCCCGGCTGCGAAGGCTGCATCTTCACCTGGTTCCCGGATTCGCCCGCCTTCACCAAGGTTTTCGTGGAACGGGTGGAACAGGCCGGCGGCTTCATCAGCACGCTGTGGAACCGCCCCGAGGAAATCCACCCCTGGGATACCGCGGCCGAGGCCTGGGTTGCGAACCTGTCCTTCGACGGGATCGACGCGGGCTATCAGAACGGCATGGCCCTGTGCGAGGCGCTGGGCGGGCAGGGCGAGATCGTGGTGCTGAAAGGCATCCCCGACAACGCCCCGGCCAAGCAGCGCGAGATGGGCCTTGCCAAGGTGCTGGAGGAATGTCCCGGCATGACCGTTCTGGATGAACAGATCGGCAACTGGCAGCAGTCCGAGGGGCAGGAAATCACCCGGGCATGGCTGGTGCGCTATGGCGACCGGATCAAGGGGGTCTTCGCGCAGAACGACGGCATGGCCATGGGCGTGGTCGCGGCGCTGCGCGAAAAGGGGCTGGCGGGCAAGATCCCCGTCACCGGCACCGACGGATCCAGCGACGTGCTGCAACTGATCAAGACCGGCGAGATCCTGTCGACGATGCGGGGCAGTTCGCAGGAACACGGCGCGGTCGCTGCGGCGCTGACCTATGCCGTGCGGGTGGGCGAACTGAAACTGGCCGACCTGACCGAGGGCCAGCGCGACTTCTTCGTGCGCCAGACGCTGGTGACGAAAGAGAACGTCGAAGACGTGCTCAATACCAAGCCCGACCCGGCCGCGTTCACCTACGAGGCGATCAAGGCCGACTACTGGGCCGCCTCGGTCGGTCAGATCCCGCCGGGCGTGAACTGATGGGGTCGACGATGCATGACGGTCAGCTTTCGACCGGCACGCCGGAAGCGACGGCCTCCTCCCGCAAGGGAGGAGCGCCGCAGCCGGCGGGGGCCGGGGCCGCCCGCCCGGAAAGGCTGTTGAAACGGCTTCAGTCGCTGGGGCCGGTCGCGGCGCTGGCGGGGCTGGCGCTGGTCTTCGGCCTGGCGGAACCGAACTTCGCCTCGCTGGCGAACGGGCAGGCGATCTTCGAATCCGCCGTGGTTCCGGCGGTGGTGGTGATCGGGCTGACCTTCGTGCTGTTGCAGGGCTCCATCGACCTGTCGGTCGAGGGGGTGGCCTCGCTGGCCAATATCGTGCTGTCGATCCTGATCGTGAATTCCGTCACCCCGCGCGACATCGGTCTGTGGGCGGTGCCGGCCGCGGTGGGGGCGGGGGCGCTGGTCGGGCTGCTCAACGGGCTGGTCTGCATCTGGGTGCGGATGCCCTCGCTGATCGTGACGCTGGGGGCGTGGCTGATGACGGCCGGGATGGCGTCGCTGCTGTTTCCCGCGCGCCAGCCGCAGATTCTGGATGCGCGGATCACCGGCCTTGCCATCGACAAGCATCTGGGGCTCAGCGGGCTGGTCTACCTGACCGTCGCGCTGGCGCTGGTGGCGACCGCAGTCGAACGGACCACACGTTTCGGCCGGATGAGCCGCGCCATCGGCGAGAACGAGGCCGTGCTGCGCATGTCCGGCATCCGCGTGAACCGCCACCGGCTGGCCGCCTTCGTGATCGCCGGGGCGGGCTATGCGCTGGCCGGGGTGTTTCTGGGCGCGCAGATCGGGGTCGGCAACCCGCTGGCAGGCACCGGCCTGCTGTTTCCCGCCATCGCCGCCTGTGTCGTCGGCGGCACGCTTCTGTCGGGGGGGCACGGGGGTGTGCTGCAATCGCTGGTCGGTGTGCTGATCCTTGTCACGCTGCGCAACGGGCTGATCCAGGTGGGGGCCAACCCGCTTTTGCAAAGCGCGCTGGAAGGCGCGGTCATCATCGTCGCGGTTGCCGCATCCACCTGGCATCTGCGCCGCAAGGTCAGGGTGATCAAATGACCGGGGCATTATCTCTGGAAGGTGTGGCCAAGCGTTTCGGCGATGTGGTGGCGCTGGACGATGTGGATATGGTCCTGCACGAAGGCGAGGTTCTGGGCCTGATCGGGCAGAACGGGTCGGGCAAGTCCACCCTGATGAAGATCATGGCCGGGCTGCACCAGCCCGATGCGGGGCGGCTTCGCCTTGGCGGCCGCGTGGTGCAGCTGCGCTCGCCTTTGGAGGCGGCGCGGGCCGGGATCGGGCTTGTCCATCAGGAACAGTCGCTGATCGGCAGCCTGACCGTGGCCGAGAACCTGTTTCTGGACAAGCCCGTCACCTTCACCCGCGCCGGCGTCTATCGCTGGGCCGAGATGAAGGATCAGGCGCGCCGCCAACTGGACAAGATCGAGCTGGACATCGACCCCGCCACCCCGGTGGGCGATCTGAGCTTTGCGCAGCGCCAGATGGTGGAACTGGCCAAGGTGCTGGCGCTGGAAGAACTGGTCGGCGGGCATCTGGTCATCCTGTTCGACGAACCGACCGCTGTGCTGAACCCGCCCGAGATCCAGGCGCTGTTCGCGCAGATCCGCCGGATCAAGCACCGTGCCTCGGTCGTCTTCGTGTCGCACCGTATGGACGAGATCCTCGACATCTCGGACCGGGTCTATGTGATGAGCGATGGCCGCAACGTGGCCGAACGGCGCAAGGACGAGGTGAAGGTCGATGAACTCTACGAACTGATGGTCGGCAGGCAGCGCGCGGGTGCGGTCGCGCGGCGGCCGCGGGCGGTATACGCGAACCCGCGCCCCCGGCTGGAGGTGCGCGGGCTGACCGTGCCGGGCGCGGTGCGCGGCGTCGATCTGGGCCTTGCGCCGGGCGAGATCCTGGGCCTGATCGGCGTGCATGGTTCGGGGGCGGAACAGGTGCTGCGCACGGTGTTCGGCCTGACGGACCGGTGGAGCGGCGAGATCCTGTTCGAGGGCAAGCCCTTGCAGGCCCGTACCCCCGCTGCGGCCGTCCGGCAAGGCATCGGCTACCTGCCTGCCGAACGCAAGACCGAGGGCATGGTGCGCAACACCAGCGTGTCGGAAAACATGGCGCTGACCTTCGGCCGTCAGCACGGGGTGGCGCCGGGCCTGCTGTCGCGGGCGCGCGAACGCGGCATCGTGGCGGATTGGGTCAGGAAACTGGCGATCCGCACGCCCTCGATCGACCACCGGATCGACAAGCTGTCGGGCGGCAACCAGCAGAAGGCGGTGCTGAGCAAATGGCTGATCGGCAAGTCGCTGAAACTGCTGTTGCTGGATCACCCGACCCGCGGGCTCGACCCCGGGGCGCGGGCCGATCTGTTCGCCGTGATCCGCGAACTGGCGGATGAGGGCCTGTCGATCGTCCTTGTCGGCGACACGCCGGACGAGGTGCTGACCCTTTCCGACACCATCGTGGTGATGAAGGACGGTAGCGTCAGCGCCCGCATCAACGATGTCCAGCACAACCCGCCGACCGAGGAAGACCTCGTTCGCGCCATGGTCTGAAAGGGGATTCCGCAGATGCAGACCACATTCTCTGCCGTGGCGCGCGAAAGGCTGCGCCAGTTCGGGCCGGCCCTGATCCTGATCGCCGTCTTTGCCGCGCTTGCCACGGCGGCGCCGGGGCTGTTGCGCTGGCGGGCGATCAACGGGCTGCTGATGGACAATGCGCCGCTGCTTCTGATCATCGTCGGGCTGACGCTGCCGGTGCTTCTGGGCTGTCTGGACCTGTCGGTCGCGGCGGTTGCGTCGTTTTCGGCGGTCTGCGGGGCGATCCTGTCCCATTCGCTCGGGTCCTGGGCGGGGCCGGTGGTGGTGGCGGGCGCCGCCGTGGCGGGCGGGGTGCAGGGCTGGCTGATCGGGCGGTTGCAGATCCCGTCCTTCGTGATGACGCTCGGCGCGCTTGGCATCTTTGCGGGGCTGGCGCTGTTCATCAGCAAGGCGAACATGGTGGGGATCAGGCCGGGCCTTGCCTTCTTCGACGTCCTGTCGGCGCGGACGGGGGGGATGCCCAACGCCTTCCTGATCGTGCTGGCCATCGCGGCGGTGCTGTCCGCCGTGCTGCGCTTCACCCCCTTCGGGCGCGATGTCTACGCCTTCGGCCAGAGCGAGCTTGCCAGCTATATCTCCGGCGTGCGGCGCGATCTGGTGCGGACGGTGGCTTTCGCCATTTCGTCGGCCTGTGCGGCGCTTGGCGGGATGATGATGCTGTCGCAGACGCTGTTCGCCAATGCGACGGTGGCGAACGGCCTGCTCTTGCCCGCGCTGGTGGGGGTGGTCGTCGGCGGCACCGCGATTTCGGGCGGGATCGGCGGGGTGGCGGCCAGCTTGATCGGCGGGCTGATCGCGGTGCTGATCCGTGTCGGGGCCACCATTTCGGGCTTGCCGCCGGCCAGCCAGGACGTCGCGTTCGGCATCGTCATCCTGATCGCCGTCGCGCTGACCACCGACCGTTCGAAAATGGGCATCGTCAAGTGACGGCTGGGAATATCGAGGAGCAAACCATGAGTTACGGAATCGGCATCCTTGGCGCCGGGGTGATGGGCAGCGACCATGCGCGGATCCTCGCGTCGCAGGTGGCGGGGGCGCATCTGGTGGCGGTGTTCGATCCCGACCGCGCGCGGGCAGAGGCTTCGGCAGGCGCGAACGGCGCGCGCCGGGTCCATGCCCGGGGCATCGACCTGATCGACGACCCCGAGGTGGAGGCGGTCCTGATCGCCTCGCCCGATGCGACGCATGCCGAATTCGTGCTGGCCTGTCTTGCCCGGGGCAAACCCGTGCTGTGCGAAAAGCCGCTTGCCGCCAGCGCCGCCGAATGCCTGCAACTGATCGAGGCCGAGACAAAGCTGGGCCGGCGGCTGATCCAGGTCGGCTTCATGCGCCGGTTCGATCCGTTCTATGGCGATCTGCGCGCGGGGCTGGAACAGGGGGGCCTCGGCCCCGTGCTGCTGGCCCATTGCGTGCACCGGGTGGCGACGGTGCCGGGCTACTTCCAGGCCGACATGTCGATCACCAACGCCGCCGTGCATGAATTCGACATCCTGCGCTGGCTTCTGGGACAAGAGATCGCGGCGGTGCAGGTGATGCGGTCGCGCCGGAAAAGCACGGCCACGCTGCGCGATCCGCTGATGATCGTGCTGGAAACCGACCAGGGCGTGGTGGCGGATGTCGAGGCATACATGAGCGCGGCCTATGGCTATGACATCCGCACCGAGGTGGTCTGCGAAGAGGGCACGGCGGAACTGGCGCGGCCGCAGCCTGCGGCCTTTCGCCGGAACGGCAGTGTTGCGGCCGCCTATCCCGCCGACTGGCGCGGGCGCTTTGCCGATGCCTATCGGTTGCAGTTGCAGGGCTGGGTGAATGGGGTCCGCAGCGGCGTGCCCGCAGGCGCCAGCGCCTGGGACGGCTATCTTGCCACGATCATCGCCGATGCCGCGCTGAAATCCCTGAACGAGGGCGGTCGGGTGGCGATTCCCGCCGCCACCCGGCCCGCGCTCTACCGTTGACTTCCGGCCCTTGCGCCGCCGGGGGCCCGTCGCAGGACGGGCCCCTTGCGTTTACGCGGGCCCCTGCGCGGAATTGGTGAAACTGCGTCAGTCGGCACACCGCACCTGTCGCAAGAGAGACAATTGTCAGCCTTCGCGGCAGGCCCCTAACTGACTGTCGGAACGGGGCAATCCGGCGCGCGAGGGAAGGAACCGCCCAAAGGGGCGGGCGCGCGGGACGGCCCTTCCGCGGCAGTGCGGCGCATGGGGTTTCCCGCCGGGAACGGCGGGGCCGGATGCCGCGGGCCTGATGCAACCGGAACAACAGCAAGGGGGGAAACCCATGAAACTCGGCTATTTCATGATGCCGCTGCATGCGATCGGCAGGCCCTGGGGCGAAAGCTATGACATGGACATCGAGGCCGCGCTTTACGCCGACGAGGTGGGCTATGACGAGCTTTGGGTGGGCGAACACTATTCGGCCCAGACCGAACCGATTTCGGATTCGTTGCAGTTCCTGTCCTACCTGCTGCCGCTGACGAAGAACGTGAAGCTGTGCACCGGCGTGCTGAACCTGCCGCATCATCACCCGGCCAAGGTCGCCGCCAACTGCGCCATGTTCGACCACATGTCCAAGGGCCGCTTCATCATGGGCATCGGCCCGGGCGGGCTGTCGACCGATTTCGAACTGTTCGGCACGCTGGACAAGAACCGCGGCGAGATGATGGTCGAAAGCGCCGGGATGATCCGCAAGATCTGGGAAGGCGATGCGCCCTACGACATCCAGGGCAAATACTGGAACGTCCGCATCGTCGACACCTATCAGGGCGACATGGGCCTCGGCCCGATCCCGAAGCCGCTGCGCAACCCCTTCCCGCCCTTCGTCACCTCGGCGATGAGCCCCTATTCCGGCACCGCGAAGCTGGCCGGGCAGATGGGCTGGGATCTGACCTCGGCCAACTTCAACGCCGCCTGGGTGGTCAGGTCGCACTGGCAGAAATACGCCGAAGGCGCCGAGGCAGCGGGGCGCAAGGCCAGCCCCGACAGCTGGCGCATCGCGCGGTCCATCGTGCTGGCCGACAGCGACGCCGAGGCGCAGAAATACATGGAGCGGCCGATGAGCGCGGCCTTCGCCTATTACCACTACCTCTACACCCAGCTTGGCCGCGCCGGCGCCAAGGCGATCTTCCAGCTGCGCCCCGACCAGAAGCCCGAGGATGTCGAATTGCAGGACGTGGTGGACGACATGGTGATCGTCGGCAGCCGCAAGACCGTGCTCGACCGGCTGATCGCCTTTGCCGACGAGGTGGGGCCGTTCGGCGGGCTTCTGCTCGCCTCGCACGAATGGGACGACAAGGCATTCTGGCGCAACTGCATGCGCGGCGTGAAAGAGGACGTGATGCCCAAATTCGCCCAACATGTCGCCAGCATGAAGGTTGCGGCCTGAACGGCCTTCTGCGGCCCGGATCGACCCCGGGCCGCCTTATCCAGCCAGAGCGGAGAATGACATGACGCCCGACACGGGTCTGATCATCGGCGGTCAGGATCGCCGGACCGGCAGCGCGGGGATCCTCGAGATCACCGACCCCGCCACCGACGACATCATCGCCCGCCTGCCCAAGGCCGGCGCGGCCGAGGCGGCAGAGGCGGCGGCGATTTCCGCCGAAGGCTTCCGCGACTGGTCGGCGATGCAGCCCTATGAACGGTCGGGGATCCTGCGCCGTGCGGCCGATCTGATGCGCGCGCGGACCGAAACCGCGGCGCGCGACATGACGCTGGAACAGGGCAAGCCGCTGGCGCAGGCGCGGCTGGAATGGAACGCCGCCGCCGACCTGCTGGACTGGTACGCCGAAGAGGGGCGGCGCGGCTATGGCCGGGTGATCGCCGGGCGCACGGCGGAGAATGAACTGAAGGTGTTGCGCCGCCCGGTCGGGCCGGTCGCGGCGCTGGCGCCGTGGAACTTTCCGGCCTGGGGGATGATGCAGAAGATCGCCCCGGCGCTGGCGGCGGGCTGTTCGGTGGTGGCCAAGCCATCCGAGGTGACACCGGTCACGACATGGCACATCGCCCGCGCGCTTCTGGATGCGGGTCTGCCGCCCCGGGCGATCAGCGTGATCTGGGGCGCGTCGGGCGAGATTTCAGAGGTGCTGGTCAAGTCGGACGAGATCCGCAAGGTCAGCCTGACCGGATCCACCCGCGTCGGGCGGATCGTGGCGGCGCTGGCCGGGCAGTACCTGAAGAAGGTGACGATGGAACTGGGCGGCCATGCCCCGGTGATCGTCGCCCGCGATGCCGATCTGGACCGGCTGATCCCGCTGGCCGCGCAGTGGAAGTTCCGCAACGCCGGTCAGGTCTGCGTGTCGCCCACCCGGTTTCTGGTCGAGGCGCCCTTGCACGACCGCTTCGTCGAGGGGCTGGCGGCGGCTGCCGCGCAGATCAGGGTGGGCCACGGGCTGGAAGACGGCACCGCGATGGGCCCGCTGTGCACCCGCAGCCAGCGCAATGTCATCGCCGCGCTGGTCGAGGATGCGCGTGCACAGGGCGCGCAGGTCGTGGCGGGCGGCGATGCGGTGGGCAATACCGGCAACTTCTACGCCCCCACGGTGGTCGCGGGCGCGCATGCCGGGCTGAAGGCGATGAACGACGAACCTTTCGGCCCGCTGGCGCTGGTGGCCCGCGTCGGTTCCGTCGAAGAGGCGCTGGCAGAGGCGAACCGGATGCCCGTGGGTCTGGGCGCCTATGCCTTCACCGCGAACCAGCGCACGGCGGCGGAAATCGCGCGCAACATCCGGTCGGGGATGCTGGGGGTGAACCACTTCGCGCTCGGCCTGCCGGAAACGCCTTTCGGCGGCGTGATGGACAGCGGCTTCGGTTCCGAAGGCGGCATCGAGGGGATGGAGGCCTATACCACGCCCCTGACCGTCACCACGATGATGGTCTGAGGCGCGCAAGGCGGCAAGGGCCCGTCCCGGGGTGCCGGGGCGGGCCTTTTGCCGTTTCACGCCTGCGTGGCGGTGTCGGGCAGGAACGTGTCCAGCAGATGTTCGGCGATCGCCAGCGATGATGTGGCGGCGGGCGAGGGCGCGTTGCAGACATGCAGCATCCGCGGCGTCTGCATCAGGACGAAATCGTGCACCATTTCGCCCTTCGGTGTGATCAGCTGCGCCCGCACCCCGGCCTTGCGCCCCTGCAGGTCCGACCGTTGCAGCGAGGGCATGTATTTCCGGCAGGCGCGCAGATAGGCCGGTGTCCAGGCCGTCGCCGCCAGTTCGGCAAAGCCCGACCGCAGGTTGGCCCGCAGGAACCGCCAGAACCCGCCATAGCCGAAGGTGGCCAGACAGTCGCGCAGGTTGACCGACCAGCGCCCCAGCCCCTCGCGCGACAGCGCCAGAAGCGCGTTGGGCCCCACGCTCAGCCGGTTGCGCACCTCATGCGTCAGGTGGATGCCCAGAAAGGGCAGGGCGGGGTCGGGCACCGGATAGATCAGGTGGTTGATCTGGGCGCGCAGCCGGGGGTCCACCTCGAAATATTCGCCGCGGAAGGGGATGACGCGGAAATCGGGGCGCAGCTCGGCCAGCCGCGCCAGCCGGTCCGCCTGCCCCCCGCCGCAGACGATCAGCCGGTCCGCCGTCAGCGTGACGCCGCCGGCGGTGACGCTGACGCCCGCGTCGGTTTCCCGGATCGCCGTCGCGGCGGCGCCAAGGCGCAGATCGCCCCCGAGGATGCGAAAGCGGTCGGCCATGCGGGCCGTGACCTCGGCATAGTCCACGATGGCGGATTCGGGGAAGAACAGCGCGCCAAGCCCGGTGATCAGCGGTTCGCGCACCGCCATTTCGTCCTTGCCGACGGGTTCGTAGGGGATGCCGTTCGCCTCTGCCCGCTGGCGCAGGTCCTTCAGCCGTTCCACCTCCAGCGGGGTGGTGGCGACGATCAGCTTGCCGCATTCCTCGAACACGATGCCTTCCTCGCGGCAGAACGCCTTCATCATCTGCGCGCCCGTGCGGCAGAGCCGGGCCTTGAGCGAACCGGGCGCATAATAGACCCCGGCATGGATCACGCCGGAGTTGTGGCCGGACTGGTGGCAGGCGACCTGCGTTTCCTTTTCGAACAGCGTGACCCGGTGGCCGGGGTGGCGGATCAGGTAGCGCAGCGCGGTCGCCATGCCGACGATGCCGCCCCCGATGACGATCAGGTTCCGTTCGTTCATGATCCTCGTTTCCCCTGTTCCCTTGGGCCCGCAGCTTCGCGCCGAACCGCTGCGGGGGAAAGGGCGTCGCGGTGGTTCATGTGTGACAGGCTGTGCGGCACTGTCGTGTCACGCGACGCTGTGGGGTTCTGTCGCATCACGCGACAAGACCGCGCTGGTCGGCCAGCCCCATCGACACCAGCAGCGGCGCATCCGCCTGCCGGGCCTGAAAGGCGGCCTTGGACGCAAGGCCCCGCCACCCCGCCGCGATCAGCGCCTGCGCGACCGCACCGCCCAAAGTGTTGCCCGGCCCGGTGACGACGAACAGGTCGGGGGCGAATTCGCGGGCGGCGGTGCGGATCGCGGCGGTGAAGTCATAGCTTTCCGTCACCTGATGGCCCAACGTGTAGTCGCGCAGCGCCGCTTGCGTATCGGCGCCGGGCCACCAGACCTGCCCGCGCCCGTCGATCAGCGGCAGGGCCGGGCGGCCGAACAGCGCGAGGGGCAGCGCCGCCTGCCCCTCTGCCGCCACGGGGGCCTGCAAGGCGCTGTGAAAGGCGGCGTGGTTGCCGAGCCGCATCGGAAAGCGCCCCTGCGCCGGTTCCACCGCCGCCTCGAACGCCTTCAACCCGGCCTCGTTTCCCGCCAGCACCAGAAAGCCGCCAAGGTCGATCGACAGGCTCAGCCGGTGGTCGGGCCGGGCGGCGATGTCGTGCATCAGCGCCAGAAGCTGCGCGCGGCGTTCGGGCCGGGGCACCCAGTCGTCCTCCATCCACGGATGGATCAGCTGCCCGCCGATCAGCGCGCGCTGCATCAGCGTGCCCATGGTGTTGGCGATGCGGAACCCGTCTTCGGCGCTGGCCGCCCCGGCGCAGGCCAGCGCGGAATACCAGCCCATGGAATTGCCCGTGACCGCCACCACCCGCACCCGCGCGCGGTCGAGCGACAGGAAATCCCCCAAGGTGGCGGCATAGATCAGGCCCGAGGCATTGTCGCCCCGCGCATGGACCGACAGCGAAAACCGCGCCGCGCCGTCCAGCGCGGACAGCGTTTCCTGCCCGGCGGCCATCCGTTCGCCATCCAGCCGCGACAAAAGCGCGGGGTCGGGGAAATGCCGGGCCAGATAGCCCAGTTCGGTGGCGTTGTAGGTGCCCCGCCCGGGGCAGATCACGACAGCGGTTTTCATGTGCGGCCTCCGGTCAGGGCAAGGGCGGCGGCGGTGATCCCGTCGCGCGACGGCATGGTGGCGGCATAGGCCGGGCCGGTGGCGATGAAGCTGTCTTCGGCTGTCAGGCGGGCCAGCCGGGGCACGCCCTGTTCATGGAACAGCGCCATCAGCGCCTCGGCCACCCCGCCGCTGCGGCGGGTTTCGTCCACCACCAGCACGTTGCGGCACCCGGCGACCGCGCGGGCCAGCGCCTCTGCGGGCAGGGGCGACAGCCAGCGCAAATCGACGATCCGGGTGGCGATCCCCGCCGCGGCCAGCGCCGGGCGGGCCTGATGCGACAGGTGGATGCCGTTGCCGAAGCTGACGATGGCCAGATCCGCGCCGTCGCCATCGACGCCGACCTCGCCCAACGCGATCACCTCGTCCGGCGGCGGATAGCGGCGCATCCACAGCCCGTCCTTTTCCTCATGCAGGTCGCGCATCGGGTAAAGCGCGATCGGTTCCAGAAACACCACCAGCCGCTGTTCCTCGCGCGCCAGCCGCACGCATTCGCGCAGCATCCGCGCCGCATCGGCCCCGTCCGAGGGCACGGCCAGGATCAGGCCGGGAATGTCGCGCAGCACCGCCACCGAGTTGTCGTTGTGAAAATGCCCGCCGAAACCCTTCTGATAGCCGAGCCCCGCGATGCGCAGCACCATCGGGTTGGTGAACTGCCCGTTGGAAAAGAAGGGCAGGGTCGCGGCCTCGCCCCGGATCTGGTCCTCGGCGTTGTGCAGATAGGCGAGGAACTGGATTTCCGGCATCGGCACGAAGCCGTTCTGCGCCATGCCGATGGCAAGGCCCAGGATCGACTGTTCGTCCAGCAGCGTGTCGATCATCCGGTCCGGCCCGAACCGCTGGATCAGCTTTTGGGTGACGCCGTAGACCCCGCCCTTGCGGCCCACGTCCTCGCCCATCATCACGATTTCCGGGTGGGCCAGCATCAGGTCGGTCAGCGCCCAGTTGATCAGCCGCGACATGATCTGCGGTTCGGCCATCGCCTTCATGTCGCCGCCGAAGGCCGCCGTGCGCGCCTCTGCCGCCGGGCCGTTCGTCGGGCGGCAGGGGCGGGGCGGCGGGACCAGGGCGGCCATGACCCCGGCGGCATCGTGCAGGCGCGGGCGCGTCACCGCCTCTGCCGCCACGCGGTCCACCCGTTCGGCGGTTTCGGTGTAGATGTCCAGCGCCTCGCCGGGCGACAGCGCGCCCGCCTCTGCCAGCAGGCGGACGGAATGCAGCAGCGGGTCCTGCGCCTCTTCGGCCTCGACCTCTTGCCGGGACAGGTAGGTGGTCGGCACATCGGCCCCGGCATGGCCGTAAAGCCGCAGGGTGCGCAGGTGCAGGAAGGCGGGCTTGCGGCGATGGCGGACCCAGGCGGCGGCCTCTGCCGCCACGCTGAAGGTGTCGTAGAGGTCGAGCCCGTCGGCCTTGAAATAGCGCAGGCCGGGGCGATTGGCGAAGGTCGCCTCGATCCAGCCGCGCGGGGTCTTGGTGGAAATGCCGATGCCGTTGTCCTCGCACACGAACAGAAGCGGCAGGGGAAAGGACTGGTAGCTGGTCCATTGCGCGGCGTTGAAGGCGCCCTGCGCGGTGGAATGGTTGGCCGAGGCATCGCCGAAGGAACAGAGCACGATCCCGTCGTCGGGCAGGATCGCATGTTCGGGCCGGTGCCGCCGCGCCGCACCGATGGCATAGGCCGCCCCCAATGCCTTGGGCAGGTGGCTGGCGATGGTCGAGGTCTGCGGCGGGATCATCAGCGCGCGCGATCCCAGCACCTTGTGCCGCCCGCCGGAAATCGGGTCCTCGGACGACGCGGCGAAGGACAACAGCATGTCCCACGCCGGGTTCTGCCCCGGCACCTGCCCGGCGCGCGCGATCTGAAAGGCCGCGTCGCGGTAATGCAGAAAGGCCATGTCGGTGGGGCGCAGCGCCAGCGCGACCGCCGCCATCCCTTCGTGCCCCGAGGATCCGATGGTGTAGAACCCCTGCCCGGCGCGCTGCATGGCGCGGCTTTTCAGGTCCAGCGCCCGGGTCAGGCAGCCCGCGCGATAGCCCGCGACGGCCTCTTCCGCCGTCATCGGGCCAGAGGGCGGGCGCCCGGCGGGCAGGTCGCGGGCCGGCACCCGGCGCAGGAAGTTTTCGTGAACGATCGTGGCGCGGTCCATGGGATTCCCGGATTCTGGTGAAGGGGCGACAGGGATGACAGCGGGGGGCGCAGGGCCGATACTGTCTCATTGCGCAAGGATAGGGGTTAATCTATCCCGTTTTGGTTGATATATTTTCCAGAATACTGGAGGAAAACGAACATGATCGCGCCGCGCCGGTTTCTGCCTTCGATCAGTTCGCTTCTGGCGCTGGAGGCGGTGGAGCGGCTGGGAACCGCCACCGCGGCGGCAAGCGAACTGGCGCTGACCCATTCGGCCGTCAGCCGCCAGCTGAAGTTTCTGGAAGAACAGATCGGCGTGACCCTGTTCCAGCGGCAGGGGCGCAGCCTGACGCTGACGCCTGCGGGGGCGGAATATGCCCGCGCCATCCGCGACAACCTGCAAGGCATCGCGCAGGCCAGCCTGAAGGTGAAGGCGGGCGGGTCGCGCAGCAGCCTGAGCCTTGCGATCCTGCCGGCCTTCGGGCTGCACTGGCTGACCCCGCGGCTGCGCGATTTCAGCGCCCGGCATCCCGATGTGGTGGTGAACCTCGGCACCCGGCTGGCGCCCTTCGATTTCAGCCACGACCGTTTCGACGCGGCGATCCATTTCGGCATGCGCGACTGGCCCGGCTGCGGCTATCTTCCGCTGGCCCATGAACGGGTGATCCCCGCCTGCGCGCCCGCGATGCCGCGGGTCCGTCAGGTGGCGGGGCTGCTGGATCTGCCGCTTTTGCATCTGGAAAGCCGGCCGGGGGCGTGGGAACGCTGGTTCGACCGGCAGGGGTGCCGGGCCGACAATCTGGGCGGCATGATCTTCGACCAGTTCCTGCACATGGCAGAGGCGGCGGCCCTGGGTCTGGGCGTGGCGCTGTTGCCGGAGTTTCTGGCCGAAAGCGAATTCCGCGCGGGCCGCCTTGTCACCGCATGGCCCGATTATACCCCGACCGAGGGGACCTATTACCTCGTCTGGCCCGCGGGCCGGCCGGTCGGCCGCCCGTTGCAGTTGCTGCTCGACTGGCTCGGGCCGGGGGCCAGGGTGTAGCGGCTGAGACAGATGGCGCAGCCCGCCCTAGCGCATCTAGGGCAGTGAACAGAAGGCAAGGCCTTGAATATATTCGTTTTGAAACCGGCTGCGCGCGGATGGACCGCGGCACCCGGCCCGAAACGGAGGCGCATCCCATGTCCACAGAGATCCTGACCGGGCCCGGCGCCGATGCCGCCCTGACCGAGGCGTTCCGCGCCAGCCTGCGCCGTGTCGCCGCCAGCGTGTCCATCGTTGCCGCGCGCGATGCGGCGGGGCAGTTCCACGGCATGGCCGTGACCAGCGCCGGTTCGCTGTCGATGGAACCGCCCTCGATGATGGTGGCGGTGAACCGTTCGGCATCGGTCCATCCGGTGATGCGGGACAGCGGCCGTTTCAGCCTGAACCTGATGGACGAGGGCAACGCCCCCCTGCTGGAGGCGTTTTCGCGCACCGAACTGCGCGACCGCCGCTTTGCCCCCGGCCAGTGGCGGGCGGGCCCCGGCGGGCTGCCGGTGCTGGAAGGCGCGCTGGCCTGCCATGTCTGCACCGTGGCCGAAACCCATGATTTCGGCACCCATACCGTCTTTTTCGGCCGGGTCGATGCGGTGATCCTGCCCGATGGCCCCGGCGGCGCGCCCATCGTCTGGTGCAACGGCGCCCGGCTGCCCGCGCGCTGAACGCGGGGGCTTCGGCGCCGCTGTCTTGGATGAGACAGGGCAGCGTGAGACAGTTTCTCATATGTCACCTAGGTGGCCGCGGCCGGGCCGCGCTAGTTTGACGCATGCGATCGCCTTGGGAGGGGCAGGATGCGGAATACGGGTATGGTTGGCGCCGGTGCGCGCGACAGCATCTGGAACGAGATCGGGCGGCTCTGCCTGTCGCGCGGCATGGAAAAGACGCCCGGCCTGCCCGGGGTGGTGGCAGAATCCTGGAAACGCTGCCTGGCCGATTACAACCTGACGCCCGACCGGGTGCCCCGCGCCTCTGTCCTGACGGTGACGGAGGTCCGCGACCTGATGGAGGAACGCGAGGATTTCGTCCGCGTGGCCGAGCCGGAGATCGAGCGGCTGTTCCTGCGGCTGGTGGACAGCGAATATCTGGTCTCGCTGGCCTCGGCGCAGGGGGTGACGATGCTTTACCGCTGCGACTACCAGTATCTGGGGGAACTGGCGTCCTGCGGCGTCCTGCCCGGATCGGTCTGGAGCGAGGCGGAACAGGGCACCAACGGCGTCGGCACCTGCCTGCACGAAGGCGGCATGGTCCAGATCGTGGGCAAGCAGCACTACGGGCTGCACACGCAGGCGCTGACCTGCATCGCGGTGCCGGTCTATGGCCGGGGCGGGGCGGTGGAATGCGCGCTGAACGTCACCACCGCCCGGCTGGGCGACGGGCGGGTGAACCGCGTCGTGCAGGATGTCGTGCAGCGCAGCGCCTGGCGGATCGAGAACGGCCATTTCGCCCGCATCTACCGCGACCATGCGGTGCTGCGGCTGTCGGATTACACCGGCGACGCCGATCCGGTGGATGAAGGGCGGCTGGTTCTGGATGCCGCGGGCCGGATCGTGGATGGCACGTCGCGCAGCGCGGGCGTGTTGCGCAGCCCGGCGCGGGATCTGGTGGGCGCGGCGGCAGAGGACCTGTTCGACCTGCCTGCCGATCTGGGTTCCGTCGTGCCGGGCCGGCCGTTCGAACTGACCTTCCGCGGCCGCCGGTTGCAGGGGGTGCTGACGCTGCCCGAAACCGCCGATCCGCCCCGCCGTTCCGCCGCCCGGCCGATGCCCGCCCCGGCGGCGCGGGCCGTCGCCCCGGGCGGCCAGCCCCGGCTGCGGCCCGATCCGGTGACACAGCAGTTGCTGGACCGGGCAAGGCGGTTGCTGGCCAGCGGCCTGCCGCTGATCGTTTCGGGCGAGACCGGGACCGGCAAATCCGAATTCGCCCTTGCCGCGGCGCATGCCTGTTTTGACGGCGACGGCGATGTCATCGTGCTGGACTGCGCGATGGATTCGGGCCGGGCGGGGCTGGAATCGGTGCTGCGCGACAGCCTGGCGCGGCCCTCGGCCTGCCTGTTGCTGGAACAGTTCGACGATCTGGACGACCGGATGCAGAAACTGCTGCTCGGTCTGCTGGACGACCGCCAGCATGGTGCGGGCCGGCGGATCGGGTTGGTCGCCATTTCCCGCATGGCGCCGGAACAGATGCTGAAGGAGGGCCGGTTGCGCCCCGAACTGCTGCACCGGCTGAAGGGGGCCAGCGTCAGCCTGCCGCCGCTGCGCACCACGCCGAACCTGGAAGGCGTGATCCAGACCCTGTTCCGCGCCGAGCAGGAGGCGATGGGCCGCAGCGGCCTGTCGCTGGACCGCGAGGTGGAACTGGCGCTGGCGAACTATCACTGGCCCGGCAACCTGCGCGAGTTGCGCAACGCCCTGCGCCATGCGCTGGCGCTGGCCGAGCGGGCGGTGGTCGAACTCGACCATCTGCCCGACGATCTGGTGGAAGAGGTCGCCCGCCGCGACCTGACCGCGCGGTCGCAATCCGAGGCGTCGCGCATCGAGGCCGCGCTGCGCTACAACGGCGGCAACGTCACCCTGACGGCGCGATACCTCGGTGTCTCGCGTGCGACACTTTACCGGAAAATCCAGATCGAAAAGGTCAGGGGCAACGCCTGAGGCACGCGGCCCCGGCCCCCTGATCGTTCCGCCCGCATTCATCCGGCCCCGTCCGCTGCGGGGCCGGTGCGCGCATTCGGGCCGTCTGTCGCCCGTCTGTTTCAGATGCGACGCTCCGTCCCCCCTGTGGCTGTAGCATCTTAACGCAGCCGGTCGCCGCAAAACCTTTCTATTCTGCGCATGAATTTCGTCGCGGCACACCCCCGTTCCCGGGGCCTTGCCGCGATGGCGCAGGGAGGGGAAGGCAATGACGTCGCTTCTGCTGGAAGCCGATGCGGTCGCGAAATCGTTCGACGGCGTGGTGGCGCTGAAGAACGGCGCGCTGAAACTGGAGGCCGGGTCGGTCCATGCGCTCTGCGGCGGGAACGGGGCGGGCAAGTCCACCTTCCTGAACATCCTGACCGGGTTCCTGCAACGCGACAGCGGCGCGATCCGCATCCGGGGCGAAGAGGTGCATTTTTCCACCCCCGCCGATGCGCTGGCCGCCCGGATCGCGATCATCACCCAGGAACTGGCGCCGGTGCCGGAAATGACCGTGGCCGAGAACATCTTTCTGGGCCGCGAGCCGCGGCGCAGCGGTTTCGTCGTCGACCACAAGCGGATGGAGGAGGACGCCGGCCGCATCATCCGCGAAACCGGCTTCGACCTCGACCCGGCAAAGAAGATGGCCGACCTCAGCCTCGCGCAGGTCCAGCTGGTCGAGATCACCCGCGCGCTGTCGCGCGATGCCGAAATCGTCATCATGGACGAACCCACCTCGGCCATCGGCGAACATGAAAGCCATATCCTGTTCGACGCGATCCGCCGGCTTCAGCGCAAGGGGGGGGGGGATCATCTATGTCAGCCACCGGCTGGAGGAACTGTTCGAGATCGCCGACACCTACACCGTGTTCCGCGACGGCGAATTCATCGAGACCGGGCCCATCGCCGCGCTGACGCGCGAGGAACTGGTGGCGCTGATCGTCGGGCACGAACTGCACACCCACACCCATTCCGAACGCGGGGCCGATGCCCGACCCATGCTGGAAGTCGAGGGGCTGAGCGTGCGCGGCAAGGTGCGCGATGTCAGCCTGACCGTGGCCCCGGGCGAGGTGGTGGGGCTTTACGGCCTGATGGGCGCGGGGCGGACGGAGTTTCTGGATGCGGTCTATGGCATCGGCCCGCGCGATTCCGGCCGGGTGCGGATGGCGGGGCGCGACCTGCCGCCGGGGCGCCCCGATCTGGCGATCCGCAACCGCATCGCCATGGTGACGGAGGATCGCAAGCTGTCGGGCCTCGTCCTGCCCGCGCCGATCCGCCACAACATCTCGCTGTCGATCCTGGGCCGGATCAGCCGGTTCGGCGTCCTGCGCGGGCGGGCGGAAAAGGCGCTGTCGGCCGACCTGGGGCGGCGGCTGCGGCTCAAGGCGGCATCCGACCAGATGCCCGCCGCGGCGCTGTCGGGGGGCAACCAGCAAAAGGTGGTCATCGCGCGCTGCCTGTCGTCCGCGCCGAAGCTTCTGATCTGCGACGAGCCGACCCGCGGCATCGACGAGGGCGCCAAGCAGGAAATCTACACCATCATCGACGATTTCGTCGCAGAGGGCGGGGCGGTGCTGATGGCCTCGTCCGAGGCGCTGGAACTGCTTCAGGTCTGCGACCGGATCGCGGTGTTCAAGAAAGGCGCGCTGGTGCGGATCATCCCGCGCAGCGCCGCGAACCAACAGAACCTGCTGCACGAAGTCTCCTGAGACCATGCGGCGGCGACAAGGGAGAGACATATGAACAATCCGGCACAACTGGCGGAAGGGCGCGGCACGGGGCGAAGCGCCGCGCAGATCGCCGCCACGATCTTTCGCCGCCACGGCATCATCGTGGCCTTCGTGGTCCTTGTGGTGATCCTGGCGCTGTCGAACCAGTTCTTCATGACCTGGAACAACTGGACCAACATCATCCGCCAGACCGCGATCAACGGGGTGCTCGCCGTCGGCGTGACCTTCGTCATCCTGGCCAAGGGGATCGACCTGTCGGTCGGCTCCATCGCCGCGCTGTCGGGTGCGGTCGCGGCCAGTTTCGTCGTCACCCCCGATCCGGTGGGGATCGGCATGGCGCTGGTCGCGGGCATCGCGGTGGGCACGGTGATGGGCCTTTTCAACGGCGCCTGCGTGGCCTGGCTGAAGCTGCCGGCCTTCGTGGTGACACTGGGCACGCTGTCGATCGCGCGGGGGCTGGTCTACATCTTCACCGACGGGCGGCCGATTTCCAACCTTTCGCCCGAGTTTCTGTGGCTGGGCAGCGGCTATCTGTTCGGCATCCCGGTGCCGATCATCGTGCTGGCGGTGGTCTTTGCGGCGGGCTGGTTCACCCTGCGCCATACGGTCTTCGGGCGGCATGTCTATGCCGTGGGCGGCAGCCCGCATGCGGCGCGCACCGGCGGGATCCGGGTGAACCGCGTGGTGGTGATGACCTATATGGTTTCCGGCCTGCTGGCGGGGATCGCGGGCATGATCCTGACCGCGCGCACCACGGCCGCCCTGCCGCAGGCCGGCGTCGCGTATGAACTGGACGCCATCGCCGCGGTGGTGATCGGCGGCACCAGCCTGTCGGGCGGGCGCGGCACGCTGGTCGGCACGCTGATGGGGGCGCTGATCATCGGCACGATCAACAACGGCCTCGACCTGATGGGGGTGAGTTCCTACTACCAGCAGGTGGTCAAGGGGCTGATCATCATCGCCGCCGTGTCGCTGGACGTCTCGCGCAACCGCTAGGGCGGGGCATTCATTCCTCCCTCCGCTCTGTCTGGCGAAGGCGTGTGCCTTCGCCACATCCTGCGGGTGCCGCTTGTCCGGCCGGGGGCCCCAGGACCCCGGCCAGCGCCCGCCCCGCCCGTGGCGGGCGTTTCTCGCCCGCCGGGGCAGGCGCTGGCCTCTCCTTTTCGCGTGTGTCCACCGTTTCCAATGGCACCGCCGCGCGAACGGGCGGGGGAAACGCAGTGCGTTTCCTTGTCCCGCCCGGCCAAACCACGGGATGGCCGCCGACCCGACCCTAGACCCCGGCGCTTTCCGCCAGCATGTCGGTGACGAGCATGAAGCCCGGCTTGTGGGTGATCGCCAGATCCGGCCGGGCGGCGCCGATGGCCATCTGCGGCGTCACCCCGCAGGCCCAGAACACCGGGATCTGCCCCTCGGCGATCACCGGCGGGTCGCCGAAATCGGGGCGGCCGATGTCGCGGATGCCGATCCGCGCGGGGTCGCCCAGATGGACCGGCGCGCCATGGGCCAGCGGATAGCGTTCCGACAGCACGATGGCGCGGATGGCGTCTGCGGGGCTGAAGGCGCGCATCGACACGACCAGCGGGCCGCTGAACGGCCCGGCCGCCCTGGTGGGGATGTCGGTGACATACATCGGCACGTTGCGCCCCGCCGCGATATGCGGAACCGTGATCCCGGCGCGCTGCAACGCGCTTTCGAACGAGAACGAACAGCCGAGGACGAATGTCACCAGATCGTCGCGCCACAGGGCGTTGAGGTCGGAAACATCCGCGCCCGCCACGCCGTCGCGGAACACGCGATAGCGCGCCACATCGGTGCGGATGTCGTCGACGCCGAGGGAGGGCAGCGCCGGGTCGCCCGGTTCCCCCACGCCCAGAACCGGGCAGCTTTTGGGATTGCGCAGGCAGAAGCGCATGAAATCCCCGGCATGCGACCGGGGCAGGATGGCGAGGTTCCCCTGCATGTAGCCCGCCGCGATGCCCGAGGTAGGGCCCGTCAGCCTGCCCTCGCGGATGCGTTTGCGCACCTCGGCGGGTTTCATATGCGCCAGCTGGTCCGGTCCGTCGGTCATCCGTGCCTCCCCCGCGTCATGGTCGAACGGCGCAAGGATAGGGCGGCCGGTATTCCGCTGTCCAAAATTTTTCGACCGAAAAATTTCGTCCCGCCGCCGCGCTTACCCGATCACCGCCAGTTCCGCCCCCAGTTCCACCACGCTGCCCGGATCGACCCTGATCCCGATCCGCCCGGCGCGGGGGGCAAGGACACGGGTTTCCATCTTCATCGCCTCGACCAGGGCCACGGCCTCGCCCTCGGCGACCTCGGCCCCGTCCGCGACCAGCCATTGTTGCAGCGTGCCGGGAATGGGGGCCGTCACCGCGCCGTCCGTGGCTTCTGTCGCCGCGGCCCGGGTTTCCTGCGGCAGGGCAAGGCCGGAAAACAGCGCCGCAGGCAGGCCGATGGCATGGCGCTTGCCGTCGATCTCGATGAAGCTGCGGATGAATCCGCCCTCGACGGGATCGACGCGGGGGGCGGGTTCGACGCCGGCAAATTCGGTCTCGATCCAGTTGGTATGGACGCGGAACCCGTCGTGCGCGGTGAACGCCGGTTCCTCCAGCACCGCGCGGTGGAAGGGCAGGACGGAGGCCACGCCCTCGATCCCGAATTCGGCCAGCGCGCGGCGGGCGCGGGCCAGCGCCTGATCGCGCGTCGCGCCGGTCACGATCAGCTTGGCCATCATGGAATCGTAAAGGCCGGGGATCACCGATCCTTCCTCCACCCCCGCGTCCAGACGGATGCCGGGGCCGGATGGCGCGCGAAAGCGGGTGATGCGGCCCGGCGTGGGCAGGAAACCGCGGCCCGGATCCTCTGCGTTGATGCGGAATTCGAACGCATGGCCGCGCGGGGCAGGGGTATCCGTCACCGACAGCGGCAGGCCGTCGGCGATGCGCAACTGTTCGATCACGATGTCGATGCCGGTCGTTTCCTCTGTCACCGGATGTTCGACCTGCAACCGGGTGTTGACCTCCAGGAAAGAGATCACGCCGTCCTGCGACAGCAGGAATTCGACCGTCCCCGCGCCGGTATAGCCCGCCTCGGCGCAGATGGCGCGGGCCGCGTCGTGGATGCGGGCGCGCTGCGCATCGGTGATGAAGGGGGCCGGGGCCTCTTCCACCAGCTTCTGGTTGCGGCGTTGGAGCGAGCAGTCGCGCGTGCCCAGAACGACGGTGTTGCCGTGGGCGTCGGCAAGGATCTGCGCCTCGATATGGCGGGGTTTGTCGAGGAACTGTTCGGCATAGCATTCGCCCCGGCCGAAGGCCTCGGTCGCCTCGCGCACGGCGGAGTCGAACAGCTCGCCCACCTCTTCCAGCCTGCGGGCCACCTTCATGCCGCGCCCGCCGCCGCCGAAGGCCGCCTTGATGGCCAGCGGCAGGCCGGCCTCTTTCGCGAAGGCCACCGCCTCTGCCGCCGAGGCGAGCGGGCCGTCCGACCCCTTGACCAGCGGCGCGCCTACGGCGGCGGCGATGCGCCGGGCCTCTACCTTGTCGCCAAGCGCGGTGATGACGCCGGGGCGCGGGCCGACCCAGATCAGCCCCGCCGCAATGACGGCCTGCGCGAATTCCGCGCGTTCGGACAGGAAGCCATAGCCGGGATGCACCGCATCGGCGCCTGCGCGCCGCGCGATGCCGAGGATCTTGTCGATATCCAGATAGGTGTCCGCCGGGCGGCCGGGGCCGAGGCCATGGGCCTCGTCCGCCATCCCGACATGCAGGGAACCGGCGTCGGCATCGGAATAGACGGCGACCGAGGCCACGCCATAGTCGCGGGCGGCGCGGGCGATGCGCAGGGCGATTTCGCCGCGGTTGGCGATGAGCAGCTTTTTCATGGCGTCACTTCCCTGAAGCGGATCCTTGCGCCGATGGGCACCTGACCCGCGCGGTCGAGGTGATGGCGGGCGACCACGCCGATCACCGGATAACCGCCGGTCAGCGGGTGGTCGGCCAGAAACAGCACCGGCTGGCCGGCGTGCGGCACCTGCACCGCACCCATGGCCGTGCCCTCGGACGGCAGTTCCGCCGCGTCGCGCTTTTCCAGCGGTACGGGGCCGGAAAGGCGCATGCCCACGCGGCTCGACTCCGCCGTCACCTGCCAGTCCTGCGCGAACAGCGTCTCGACGGCCTGCGCGGTGAACCAGTCGGTGCGGGGTCCGGGAATGAGGTCGAGCGTCACCACCTCGCCCGCCCGCGGCAGGGGGGCGGGGCGCGGGCGGTCGGGGTCGACGGCGCGGGCGGGGGCATCGGCGGGCGTCAGCAGGTCGCCCGCCAGCAGCGGCGCCGGGCCGACCTTGGCCAGCGTGTCGGTGGCGGCGGAGCCGAGCAGGGGCTCGACCCGAAACCCGCCCCGCAAGGCCACATAGCTGCGCGTGCCCGCCTGCGGAAAGCCGAGCACCAGTTCGTCCCCCGCATCCAGCGCGAAGGGCCGGTGGAACGGCGCGGGGATCTGCCGCCCGTCCGCCGCGCGGATGGTCAGCGGGCAGGGCGCGCCGGTGACGGCCAGCGTGACCGGCCGGTCGGCCCGCAGGGCAAACCCGCCGAGCGCGATTTCCAGCGCCGCCATGCCGGGCGGATTGCCGACGCAAAGGTTGGCCTCGGTCAAACTGTGCCGGTCCAGCGCGCCGGAACGGGCGACGCCCTGATCCGCCCGGCCCGGGCGGCCCAGATCCTGGAACAGCGCCGGGCGGTCGGCGCGGGTGATGGCAAGGCCGGTCGCGGGGCGCGCGGGGGCCTTTGCGGGGCGCGCCAGCCAGGCGGTCGGGACGGTCGCGCCCTTGGCCATGTCGCGGAAATGCACGCGGTCGCCGGGGGCCAGCATCGCCGCGCGGGCCGGGCGGGCCGGGTCCCACATCGCCAGCGGCGTGGTGCCCAGAAGCTGCCACCCGCCGGGGCTTTCGGTGGGGTAGATGCCGCCGAACCTGCCGCCAAGGGCGACGGACCCGGGCGGAATGCGCAGCCGCGGGCTTTGCCGGCGGGGCAGGTCGAAGGCCGGGTCGTCGCAAGTCATATAGGCGAAACCGGGGGCAAAGCCGGTGAAGGCCACGGTATAGGTCGCCGCGGTATGGCGGCGGATCACCTCTGCCACCGTCCAGCCGAGGATTTCGGCCACATCGCCCAGATCCGCGCCGTCATAGGTGACGGGGATCTCGAAGCTTTCCCCCTCGCGGCCGGTGTGCTGGCTCAGGTCGAGCGTGGCGATATGGGCGGCCAGCCGGTCGCGGCTTGTGGCGGTGGGGTCGAACCGCACCAGCACCGTGCGCGCCGCCGGAACCAGTTCCACCACCCCTTCGGGCCGCGCGGCGGCCATCCGGTCCAGCAGCGTCAGCGTGGTGTCGAGGTCGGCGAGTTCGACAAGAAAGGCATCGCTGCCCGCGGGCAGAAAGCGGGGGACGTCACGCACCACGGGCAAAGGGCTCCAGCGTCACGCCGCCGGCGGCCAGCGCCGCGCGCAGCGCCCCGGCGATGGCGACGGCGGCGGGCGTGTCGCCATGCACGCAGATCGACTGCGCCTCCAGCGCGATATCGGTGCCGTCGATGGCGGTGATGCGGCCGGTGGCGATCAGGCGCATCATGCGCGCGGCGATCTGCGCGGGGTCGTGCAGGACGGCGCCCGGCAGGCTGCGGCTGACAAGGCTGCCGTCGGGGTTGTAGGCGCGGTCGGCGAACGCCTCGCACACCACCGTCAGCCCCGCCGCGCGCGCCTGTGCGACCACTGGCGCGCCCGAAAGCGCCATCAGCGCCAGCGCGGGATCGACGGCCCGGATGCCCGCGATCACATCGGCGGCCTGCCGGGCGTCATGGGCGATGGTGTTGTAAAGCGCGCCATGCGGCTTGACATAGCGCACCGTGGTGCCCGCGGCGCGTGCCAGACCCTGCAACGCGCCGATCTGGTAGATGACATCCGCGACCAGTTCCGCGCTCGACGGGTCCATGTTGCGGCGGCCGAAGCCCACGAGGTCGCGATAGCCCACATGCGCGCCGATGCAGACGCCGCGCGCCGCCGCCTCTTTCACCACCTTGAGGATGCCCGCCGGGTCGCCCGCGTGAAAGCCGCAGGCGATATTGGCGCTGGTGACGATGCCGAGCATGGCAACATCGTCGCCCATCGGCCATGGGCCGAAGCTTTCGCCCAGATCACTGTTGAGGTCGATCTTCGCCATGACACGCCCGCCCCGATGTTCCGGTACCTACCACAGGCGGGATGGCCCAACAACATGTCCCGGCCGTCCCTGCTCCAAGGCGGATCGACGATCACCCCTGCCGCTCAGGCTGACGAAGGCGCGTGCCTTCGCCATGCGATGCCGGCGGAGTTGCCCCGGCCGGGGGCCCAAAGCCCCCGGCCAGCGCCCGCCCCGCCCATGGCGGGCGCTTCTTGCCCGCCGGGGCAGGCGCTGGCCTACCCATTGTTCCCAGTATCTCCGTTTCCAACGGCACCGCCGTGCGAACGGGCGGGGGAAACGCGGTGCGTTTCCTGATCCCGCCCGGCCAAACCATTGGCTGAAAGTCGATCGGTCCTACGCAGCGGGCCTTACTGCAACGTCGCCAGATAGGCGGCCATGTCGTCGTTGCCCTTGGGCAGCTTGAAGGTCATCTTGGTCTTGACCTTGCCGTCGCCCGTCACCTCTTTCAGCCAGCGGCCCGGATCGGCCACATAGGCGGCCAGCGCGGCCTCGTCCCAGACGGCGCCTGCGGCCTGTGCGGCGAGGATGCCGTCGCCGTATTTGAAATCGGACGAGGCGACGGGCTTGCCGACGATGCCGAAGAGGTTCGGCCCGGTCTTGCCGCCCTTCACGATTTCCGTTCCGTCTTCGGCGACGATCGCGTGGCAGGATTTGCACTTCTTCGGAAAGTCGGCCTCGCCCTTGGCGGCGTCCCCGGCAAGGGCCGGCCCCGCGGCGGCGAGGGCGAGCGCGATGGCGGACAGGCGGAAAATCATGGTTGGTCCTTTCGGTCTGGTATCCCGTTTCTTCCCGCGAATCTGTCGCAAAACATGCCGCCGCGGGCCTTGACTTCGATCAGGTGCGGGGCGGCGAAAGGCGGGTTTGCGGGGGGTGCGACGATGGGTCCGGGGCTATCGGCCGCCGTCCCTTTCCGCCTCGGCGATCAGCCCGCCGATCCAGCGCGCGGCGGCCCATGTGGCGGGCAGGCCGAGCGGCGCCGAGGCCAGCAGCGCCCAGACCGGCGGGATCGCGGGCAGGCCCACCGCCTGCCCCATCAGCCCCAGAAGGAACAGGTTGATCGCCACCGCCGCGGTGGCGAAGGGCCACAGGATCAGCCGCAGCCGCCGCATCCGACGGGGCTCAATGGCTGGTGCCGTCCTCGAAGGTGATCTTGTTCCAGACATTGTACTTTCCTGAAGGTTTCACCATCGGCAGGCGGGTGATTTCCGCCAGCGTCGCGCTGTCGTAGACGATCACCGCGCCGTCCTGTTCCCAGATCGACACCAGCGCGCGCGATCCGTCGCGGGTGAATTCGGTATGCGCCACCGTCCGGCCCGGTTCGGGCACCATCACCTTCACCACCTCCAGCGTCTGCTTGTCGATCAGGTGCATCTCGCCCCGGTGGTCGCCGGTGAACACATCGGCCCAGATATGCGCCGCGCCCGCATGGCTGCGCAGGAAGAACCCGGGGCCCGAGGTCTCGATCACCTTCACGAGGCTCCAGTCCTGCATGTCGATGATGCTGATGCGGCCCTCGTTCAGGTGGGGGGCGGCCATGATGCGGCGGCCGTCGCGCAGCCAACTGATGCCGCTGCCCAGATGCGGCATGCCGGGCAGGGGCAGGGTCGCGATCTCGCGCCCCACGTCGAGGTTGACGACGACGCCGGTGCCGCCGTCGCGGTTCGCGCCGATCAGGTGGCGATAGGCGGGGTCGAAGAAGAAATCGTCGAGCGGCGCAGAGGTGGCGATGCGGCGGCGGGCGAAAAGGCCGCGTTCGACCCCCACGGCCTCGCGCATCCCGGCCTCGTGCGAATGGACCAGCCCCTCGGCATAGGGGCCGCCGTCGGGTGCGGTGGCGATTTCCCAGATTTCCGGCACGTCCTTGAGCGCAAGGACGAAGGTGTCGCGGTCGGGGGCCTGATAGACGGCGGACACCCGGCTTGGCGTGCCGTCGCGCCCGGCGGCCGGGATCACCCTTGCCACCGACAGGTCGGCGGTGGACAGGATCGTCAGCGCGGCGGGCAGATAGCTGGCGACGGCCAGCCACTGGCCATCGCGGCTCATGGCGATGTTGCGGCTGTTCAGGCCGGCGCGCACCCGGCCCACCTCTGCCAGCGACCAGATGTCGTATTTCTGCACCCAGCCATCGCGCGACATGACAAAGACGAAGCGGCCATCGGGGCTGAACTTGGGCCCGCCATGGACGGCGAAGGGGGTTTCGAACCGGTCGAGCGTGGCAAGGCTGTCGCCGTCCAGCACGCTGATATGGCTGTCGCCGGTTTCCACCACCAGCGTGATGTTCATCGGGTCGGCGTCGAACACCGGCGCGGCGGCGGGGGTGTAGTCGGGGCGCAGGTCGCGGGTCGCCATGATCTCTGCCGAACCCCAGACCGGCGGGGCGGGCAGGGGGGCCGCGACATAGGCGGCCACGGCGGCGATCTCGGTGGCCGACAGCGTGCCCCGGAAGCCCGGCATCTGCGTCATCGGGCGGCCCTCGGCGATGACGGTCTGCAACGCCGCGCCCCGCAGTCGGCCGAGGCTTTCGGGGATCAGCGCGGGGCCGGTGCCGCCGAGGCGCGTTTGCGCGTGGCAGGAGGCGCAGAGATCGGCATAGATCATCGCCCCGTCCGGCCCCGCCAGCGCGGGCGCGGCCAGAAGGCTAAGCGAAACGATGAGCCGGATCATGGCTTTTCCCCCGGAAGGGCGTGACGGTCAGCCGCGCGGCATCCTCCACCCCGATTTCGGCATTGGTCAGATAGCAGGCCGGGTCCTCGGCCCATGGGTCGCCCGTGACCTGCAACGCGCGGATGCGGGTGTTGCCGCCGCAGATATCGCGGAAGGCACAGGCGCCGCAGCGGCCCTTCAAGGGGCGCGGCCGCTGGCGCAGGGTGGCAAGCATCGGGTCGTCCCCGGTCCACAACGTACTGAACGGCGCCTGCTTGACGTTGCCGATGGTGTAGTCGGACCAGTAGGTATCGGGATGCACCCGCCCCTGCGGGTCGATGTTCGCCACCCCGAGCCCCGACGAATTGCCCCCCCATGCCGCCAGATGCGCCGCGACATGGGCGGCCTTTTCGGCCGGAAAGTTCCGCTGCGCCCAGTGCAGGAACCACACCGCATCGGCATCGTTGTTGCCGGTCACGATTTCCAGCGGCTGGCCCGCCGACACGGCCCCCCATGCGCGGGCGATCAGCAGATCCATCGCGCGGCGGGTATGGTCGTGCTGCGCATCCTCGCCCCGGTGCTTGTCGCCCCGCCCGGCATAGACCAGATGCGACAGATAGAACTTGTCCACCCCTTCGGCCGCGCAAAGGTCGATCATTGCGGGCAGCATCGCGGCGTTGTCCCTGGTCAGCGTGAAGCGCAGCCCCACCTTGACGCCGCGCGCCTTGCAGGCCCGCACCCCCGCCAGCGCATCGTCATAGGCCCCCGGCACGCCGCGGAACCAGTCGTTCATCGACCCGATCCCGTCGAGCGAGATCCCCACATAGTCGAAACCCAGACCGGCGATGCGATCGATGTGCGGGGCGATCTTCGTGCCGTTGGTGGACAGCGACAGGTGGCGGAAACCAAGATCGCGGGCGCGTTCGGCCAGTTCGAAGAAATCGAACCGCGACAGCGGCTCGCCCCCCGACAGGATCAGCGCGGGGATGCCGAAACCCGACAGGTCCTCCAGCACCGCCAGCGCCTGTTCGTGGTCCAGTTCCCCGGGAAAGGCCACATCGGCGCTGGTGGTATAGCAGTGGCGGCAGCGCAGGTTGCAGCGGCGCGTCAGGTTCCAGATCACCACCGGGCGCATGGGGCCCGACCGGCGGCGCACGGGCGTGGGCGCCACCAGTTCGCGCATGTACTGCGTCAGACGGAACATCGTTCAGCCCCCTTCGGCAAGGCGCATCCCGGTCTTTTTCAGGATGCGCGTGGAATAGAGGATGTCATGGCCCCGGCAGGCATCGCCCAACAGCGTCAGGATCGCGGCGCGCTTGTCCTCGACCTCTGCCCGGCTGGCGCCGTGGATCATGGCGAACAGGTTGTAAGGCCAGGCGGGCGGGCGGCGCGGGCGCAGATAGCAATGGCTGACGAAGGGCAGCGCGCCGACCTGCGGGCCGACCATCCCCGTGCGGTCGTCGGCCACGTCCCAGACGCTCATCCCGTTCGCCACCATCCCGAGCGCATAGTGGTTGGGCGCCAGCGCGATGCGGCGGATCACGCCCGCCGCCTGCATCCGCGCCATCCGTTCCATCACCTCCGCCTCGGTCAGGTCGAGCCAGCGTCCGACCACCGCAAAGGGCCGCGCCGTCAGCGGCAGCCCGCCCGCGGTGGCCTGAAGGATGCGCCGGTCGGTGGCGTCGATGGTCATGCCTCTACCCGGAAGCCGATGAAGAATTCCCGTTCCTTGGGGAAAAGATGGACGGTCAGGCCCGTCTCTTCCTCGATCCGCGCGGCGGTTCTTGCGATGTCGGCGGGCCGTTCGCAGGCCAGCACGAACCACATGTTCAGCCGGTGGTCGCGTTCATAATTGTGCGCGACCTGGGGATGGGCATTGACCAAAGTCACGGTGGCCTCCAGCCGGTCGGGCGGCACTTCCATCGCGCAGAGGCAGAAGGCCCCGCCAAGGGCGGCGGCGTCGATGAAGGGGCCGAAACGGGTGATGGCGCCGATTTCGCGCAGGCGGGCGATGCGGGCGATGATGTCGTCCTCGGTCATCGCCAGTTCGGCGGCAAGCGCGGCAAAGGGCGCGGGGGTGATGGCGATGCCGTCCTGAAGCCGGTTGATGATCGTCCGGTCGGCGGCGTCCAGCGCATCGGGGGCAAGGATCTGTCGCATCAGGCGGCCCTTTCGATCTGCGCACCCGACTGCTTGAAACAGCGGGTGGAAAAGAGAACCCGGTGGGGCACCCCACGCAGCACCGGCAGGCGGGTGGCCCCGGCCAGCACGGCCAGCGCCGCGTCCCGGTCGCGGGCGTGGATCATGGAATAAAGCCGCCAGGGCCAGACCCCCGGCACGGGGCGGCGTTCATAGGCGAGCGTGACGCCGGGCAGCGCGGCCAGCGCCCGGCCGGCGGGTTCGATCCGGTCGGCGGGCGGATCCCAGACCACCATCGCATTGGCGGTGAAGCCGAGCGCGCGGTGCCGCACGATCACCCCCAACCGGGTGATGACCCCCGCCGCCGCCAGCGCGCCGATACGGTCGCGCAGCGCCGGTTCTTCCCGCCCCAGCCGGGCGGCCAGCGCGGCAAACGGCGCGGGCGTCAGGTCGAGCCCCTGCGACAGCGCATGCAGCAGCGCCCGGTCGCCCGGATCGGGCGTCACCGCCACCGGGGCGCGGGGGGCGGGCATCGCCTGCGCCCCGCCGGTCAGGCGAAAGCCTAGGTCGATGTTGAACGCGCGCACCAGCCACAGATCCAGCACCGTCAGCCCGCTCGCCGTGCGGATGCGGTCCAGTGCTGCGGCCAGTTCTGCGGTATCGGCGGCGGTGGCGACGAACCACAGGTTCCAGTCGGTCTCGCGCAGGTAGGAATGGTTCACCCCCGGTTCCGCCCCCACGATCGCCGCGACCTCTGCCACCCGCGCCTCGGGCACCGCCATCGCTGCGAGGGTGGAGGCCCCGGCGGTATTGGGCTGCACCGTCGCCCCCACCCGCGCGACCTTGCCCGCCGCGTGCAGGCGGGCCAGCCGGTCGATCACCGCGCCCTCGGCCAGCCCGAGGGCCGCGCCCAGAACGGCGAAGGGGCGTTCGACCAGCGGGAAATCGCGCTGGAAATCGTCCAGCAGCCGCAGGTCGATGGGGTCGAGCGTCTCCATGACCTAAAGCCCCGTCCGGTGCGCGCGCGCGGTGAAGAAGATGCCGGATGGCGCGGCGGCCTCGATTTCCGCCACCTTTTCGCGGGTGCGGGTGTCGTAGATCAGCACCCGGTTGTCGTCGCGGCTGGATATCCAGACCTCTGCCCCGCGGGGGGCGAATTCCATGTGCAGCACCGCCTTGCCCGGGGTCAGGGTGGCGACGACCTGATGGCTGCGGCTGTCGACCACCTGCACGGTGTCGTTCAGCGGCGTGGCGAAGTTGACCCAGACATAGGGGCTGGCGGGTTGGGCGATGATGAACACCGGCTGGCCGTGCACGGGGGTGGCGGCCACCTGTTCGCGGCTGGCGCTGTCCACCCACAGCACCTCGTGCCGCCCCACGGCGGGCAGGGCGAACTGGCCCTGGGTGAAGGCCCAGCCTTGCAGGTGGGGCATCTTGTAGACGGGCATGTCCTCGCCCGTCCTGCCGTAGTCGGTCAGGAACTTCTGCGGCGGTGCCCCGGGCGACCAGAGGTCATAGGCGGCCACGCCCTTTTCGCCGAACAGCCCCACCAGATAGGTATGCGCATCCTCGGCCAGCACCGCGTCGAAGGGGTTCGCGCCGGCGTTGCCGATCATCGTCACCACCGGGTCCGCCCCGGCGAAATCGCCCAGGAACACCTCGCCCGTGTCCCAGACCGCCCAGGCGAAACGGCGGCCGGGCAGGTCGACAAGGCCGATGGTCTTGCCCGCCGCCGGAATGTCGGCCAGCAGCGCCAGCGTGTCGGCGTCGAACACCTTGACCCCGCCGGGTTCGTAGTTCGACACCGCGACAAGGCGCCCGTCATCCGAAATCGCCCCGCCGATGGAATTGCCCGCCTGCACCGTGCGCGCGACGATGGCGCGGGTGGTCAGGTCCACCTTGGTCAGCCCGCCATCGCGGCCGAACACATAGGCGAAGCGTTCGTCCGGCGAATAGGTCAGCGTGGCATGCGACAGATCCCCCAGCCCCTCGATCCGCGCCAGCGCCGCGCGGTCGGAACGGTCCACCAGCAGCAGGCTGCCGCTGGCGCGTTCGACGACAAGGCCCAGATCGCCGGTCGCCACCACCTCTTGCGCCGGGGCGGCCAGCGGCAGGGTGGTCAGCAGCAGGGCGGCAAGCAACCGTTTCATCGGGTTTCCCTTTCCTTCAGCCACAGCGCGATCCAATGCGCCTCTTCCTCGGTCAGCATGGGGCGCCAGGGCGGCATGGCGGTGCCGGGGATGCCGTCGAGGATGATCAGCGCCAGTCCCTCGGGGTCGGCATGGTCCAGCGCCTCGGGCGTCAGCGGGCGGCCGAGGCCGCCCCGCATCGTCAGCCCGTGGCAGGACCCGCAGTCCTGCACCACCATATGTTCCAGCGCGGCGGCCCGTTCCGGCGCGATTTCCGCCCCCGCAGGGGCCAGCATCGCCAGCAGGGCCAGCAGGCTACGCATGGGCCGCCATCCCCCGGGGGGCCGCCGCCGCCGGATCGTATAGCCCCGCCACCCGGCCGATGATGAACAGCACCGGCGCCTCGGGTGCGGTCAGCACCATGTCGGCGCCGATGCGCGCCAGCGTCGAAGGCACCCGCATCTCGCGCGGGGTGGTGGCAGAGGCGACGGCCAGCACCGGCAGGTCGGCGGGCAGGCCATGCGCCATCAGTTCGGCGGCGATCCCGGCGATGGTCGCGGCGCCCATATAGACCACCAGCGTCGTCTGTTCGCAGGCGAGCGAGGCCCAGTCCAGATCCAGCGCCGCGTCCCTCGCCCGGTGGCCGGTGACATAGCGCACGCCGGTGGCCAGCCCCCGGTGGGTCAGCGGCACGCCCGCCGAACAGGCCGCCCCCTGCGCCGAGGTGATGCCGGGCACATAGTTGCAGGCGAGCCCCGCGGCGCGCAGGGCCGCCGCCTCTTCGCTGCCGCGGCCGAAGATCAGCGGGTCGCCCCCCTTCAGCCGCGCCACCGCCAGCCCCTGCCGGGCCAGCGACACCAGCAGCAGGTTGATGTCCTCCTGCGGGATCTTGTGGAATTTCGGCAGTTTGCCCACGTCGATGCGGGGCGTCGCCTCGGGCACAAGGGCCATGATCTCGGGGCTGACCAGCCGGTCGTGGACCACCACATCCGCCGCCCGGATCAGGCGCAGCGCGCGCAGGGTCAGAAGGTCGGGGTCGCCGGGGCCGGCCCCGATCAGGTGCACGATGCCGCCGGGGGTGATGTGGTCCAGGTCTTTCATGGCTGTCGTTCCCGACTGGCTGGGGGAAGGGGCGGGCAGGCGAGCCCGCCCGGGGGCCCCGCGACAGGCGCCGCGGGGCCGGGGAAGGATCAGTAGATGTCCTTTTGCGTGTTCATCACGTTGAACTTGCCCGTGGGCGTGATCAGCCGGGGGTCCTTGATGACGTGTTTCAGTTCCAGCGTCTTGTCGTCGACGATGACGATGGCGCTTTCCTTGTCCTTGGCGTTCCAGACGCTGAACCAGACCTCGGTGCCCTGCTTGTTGAACTCGGGCTGCACCACGCGCGGCTGACCTTCGGCGATGCCGGCCCATTCGCCGATCGGCAGGGTGGCGAATTCCGGGTCCGCGTCGGGGTCGCCGCCCATGCCGGCGATGTCGAACACCGCCACGCTGGCAGAGATTTCGGCATCCGGGTTCAGCGTCGCATCGACATAGAGGTTCTGCGAGTTCGGGTGCGTCTTGATGAACAGCGACCCGCCGCCGAGGGCATAGAAGCTGTCCACGATCTTCCACGCATGATCCGGGTGGCCCTCGGGGTCGGTGCCGATCAGCGCCACCGATTCATCGCCAAGGTGCGAGGTCGCCCAGACCGGCCCGTAGACCGGGTGGGTGAAGTTCGCGCCCCGGCCCGGGTGCGGCGTCTGCCCGCCGGTGTCGATCAGCGCCGTCAGCTTGGACTCCTTGGTGTCCACCACCGCGATCTTGTTGCGCGCGTTCGCGGCCACAAGGAAATAGCGGTGCGTGCTGTCGAGGCCGCCGTCATGCAGGAAGCGTTCGGATTCGATTTCCGTCGTCTTGAGGTTCTTCAGGTCGGAATAGTCGACCATCAGGATCTTGCCGGTTTCCTTCACGTTGACGATGAATTCCGGCTTGTAGTGCGACGACAGGATCGAGGCGACGCGCGGTTCCGGGTGGTAGGTCTGTTCGTCGTAGACCATGCCCCGGGTGGACACGATCTTGAGCGGTTCGAGCGTGTCGCCGTCCATGATCACGTATTGCGGCGGCCAGTAGGCGCCGGCGATGGCGTATTTGTCCTCGAACCCCTCGAATTTGGAGGTCTCGACCGACCGCGCCTCGATCCCGATCTTGATCGAGGCGACGGTTTCGGGGTTTTCCATCCACAGGTCGATCATGTTCACAAGGCCGTCGCGGCCGATCACCAGCAGATAGCGGCCGGAGGCCGAAATGCGGCTGATATGCACCGCATAGCCGGTGTCGATCACCGCGCGGATTTCATAGGTGCCGCCGTCGATCAGGGCGATCTGGCCCGCGTCGCGCAGCGTGACCGACATCAGGTTGTCGATGTCGATATCGTTCATCTTCTGCGTCGGACGATCCTCGGGCGGGATCACGACGGTCCAGCTGGCCTGCATTTCCGGCATGCCCCATTCGGGCGGCTGCGGCGGGTCGAGCAGGACATAGCGGGCCATCAGGTCCACGTCCTCTTCGGTCAGTTCGCCCGAGGTGCCCCAGTTCGGCATCCCGGCGGGCGAACCGTAGGTGATGAAGCTTTGCACATAGTCGAAGCCCGCCTCGCGCATGAGGTCGGGGGTCAGCGCCTTGCCGGTCGCGCCCTTGCGCAGCACGCCGTGGCAACCGGCGCAACGCTGGAAATAGATCTCCGTGCCGCGCTGGAACTCTTCCTGCGTCATCACCGGGTCGCCGGGTTTGCGGCCCGGGATCTCGACCTGGATCTCTGCCAGCGTGGTCATCGACGGCTCGTAGGCCGCGGCGGGGCCGTCGGCGTGATCCTTGGGCTTGTCTTGTGCGTAAAGCGGCGCGGCCATCAGCCCTAAGGCGAGTGCGGCGCTGCCCCACAGAAGCGTCCTGGCTCTGTCGGCTCGGCGGGTCATGGAGGTTCTCCGTTCAGCGGGTGAGGCTGGGTGCACGTTTCCGTGAGCGGGCGGGAAAGAGCTTTGACTTTCGTTAAGGTGGTCATCCTGCCGCAGGCGCAGGGTGGCGCCACCATGCGTCGCCTCTTGCTTTTCCTCGCCCTGCTGATCGCGTTCTGTGCCGCGGGCCTGCCCCTGCGGGCGGCCGATGCCCCCACGCCCGAACAGGCCGCGCGCCTGACCGGCACGGAGGGGCCGGCGCAGTTGCGCCGCATCCCCCAGGGCGTGCCGGGGTGGGCGGTGCTGGCGGACGGGCGCGTCGCCGGCCATATCGGGTCCACCTGGGAAATCGCGGGGTCGGTGGGCTATTCGGGGCATCCGCTGGATGTGCTGGTGGCGCTGTCGCCGCAGGGCGTCATCGCCGGGGCCGAACTGGTGCGGCACAGCGAACCCGTGCTGACACTGGGGATTTCGGATGCCGATATCGCCGCCTATGTCGCGGGCTTCGCCGGGATGGATCTGACCGGCCCGCCCGGCGAGGGGCCCCCGGGGCCGGATGTGATCAGCCGCGCGACCGTATCCACCGGCGTGATCCGCGACGGCATCCTGCGCACGGCCCGCACGCTGGCCATCGGGCGCGGGCTGGTGCCGGGCGGGGCCATCGACCGGCTGACCTTTGCCCCCGCCGACTGGGCGGGGCTGGTCGGTGCCGGTGCGCTGGCCGAACTGCGGGTGACGATGGCGGATGCGGCGGTGGCGCTGGCCGGGGCCAAGGTGCCGGTGGACCCCGGGCCGGGGGATTTCCTGCACCTCTGGGCCGGGGTGATCGACCCGCCCGCCATCGGCCAGAACCTTCTGGGCCAGCAGGAATTCACCCGTGCCCTTGGCGCGCTGGCCCCGGGCGAGGCGGCGCTGGTGGTGATTTCCGCCGGGTTGCAGTCGCATCGCGGGACCGACTGGCGAAAGACCGGCCGGTTCGCGCGGCTGGCGGTGGTGCAGGGCGACACGCGCTGGCAGCCGGGGGCGGACAGCTATCGCATGATCCGCCGCCTCGCCCCCGCCGACGCGCCCGCGGTCAAGGAAATCAGCCTGTTCGCCCTGCCCCCCGCCATCGACCCCACGCAGCCCTTCACGCTGGAAATCCGCGCCGCCCGGCCCGCCGCGACGGGGGGCGAGGTGGCGATGGTGATGGCCCTGCCGGTCGCGCTGCCGGCCGCCTATGTGCTGCAACCCGAACACCCCGCGCCGTTGTGGCGCAGCGTGTGGCGGGAAAAGCGGCTGCATGCGGTGGCGACGGGCGCGATGCTGGCGGTGCTGACGCTGATCCTGTTCGCGCAGGAATGGATCACCCGCCGCCCCCGCCTGTGGCGGCGCGGGCGGATCGCGTTTCTTGGGGCCAGTTTCCTGATCCTCGGCATGGGTCTGAACGGGCAGTTGTCGGTGGTGCAGGTGGCGGCCTTCGTCCATTCGCTGCTGACGGGCTTTCGCTGGGAGGTGTTCCTGATCGAGCCCGTGGTCTTTCTGCTGTGGTCCTTCGTCGCGCTCGGCCTGCTGTTCTGGGGGCGGGGGGTCTATTGCGGCTGGCTCTGCCCCTTCGGGGCGTTGCAGGAACTGCTGAACAACGCCGCCCAACGGATGGGCATCCGCCAGATCGCGGTGCCGCAGGCGGTGCATGAACGGCTGTGGGTGATCAAGTACACGCTGTTCGTCGCCATCATCGCGCTGTCCTTCCATTCGATGCGCGATGCGCTGCTGCTGGCAGAGGCGGAGCCGTTCAAGACCGCGATTTCCATGCGCTTCGTCCGCGCCTGGCCGTTTTTGCTGTTCGTGGCGGCGATCCTTGGCGCGGGGCTGTTCGTGGAACGGTTCTATTGCCGCTACCTCTGCCCCCTCGGTGCGGGACTGGCGATCCCGGCCAAGCTGAAGATCTTCGACTGGCTCAAGCGCCGCCCCCAATGCGGGCGCGAATGCCGGCTGTGCGAGACGAAATGCACCGTCGGCGCCATCGACGCCATCGGGCGGATCAACCCCAACGAATGCGTGCTGTGCATGCGCTGTCAGGTGATCATGAACGATGCCGCGCAATGCCCGATCCTGAAACGCCGCGCGCGTAGCGAGGGGGCCACGCCATGAACCGCCGCCGTTTCCTGACCATCACCGCCGCCGCCCTTGCCGCCCCCCGCGGGGCCATGGCGGCCCGGTGGCAGGGCCGCGCCTTCGGCACCGCCGTCGCCTTGCGGCTGGATGGCGCGGACCCGTCGCGCGCGGCGCTGACCTTTGCGCGCGTGGCGGCGGAACTGGCGCGGGTCGAGGGGCTGTTCAGCCTGCACCGCGAGTCGGCCCTGACGCGGCTGAACCGCGACGGGCGGCTGGCCGGGCCGCCGGATGCGCTGCGGGACATTCTGTCGCTGGCGGTGCGGGTGCATGCGGCCACCGGGGGCGCGTTCGACCCGACGGTGCAGCCGCTGTGGCTGGCCACCGCCATGGGCGGGGATACCGGGGCCGCCCGGGCCGCCGTGGGACTGGACAGGGTGCAGGCGGACGACGCGGAAATCCGGCTGGGCCGGGGCCAGCAACTGACATTCAACGGCATTGCGCAGGGCTGGGCGGCGGACCGGATCGCGGCGCTGCTGGCGGCCGAAGGCTATGGCAACGCGCTGATCGACTTGGGCGAAATCGCCACCACCGGCCCCCGGGCGGACGGGCGGCCGTGGCGGGCGGGGATCGCGGGGCCGGACGGAGAGGCGCTCGGAAAGGCCCTGCTGGCGGGGCGGGCGCTTGCCACCTCATCCCCCCGCGGCACGCTGATCGGGGCGGGGGCGCCGCATATCCTTGGCCCGCAGGGGCAGGCGGTGCGGTGGCGCACGGCCAGCGTCAGCGCCGACCGCGCCGCGCTGGCCGATGCGCTGTCCACCGCCTTTTGCCTGATGGACCGGACCGCGATCGACGCGGCGCTGGCGGCCTTTCCCGGTGCGGCGCTGGCGGCGCTGGCCTGAATTTACCCGCCGGGTCGTTGACTTTTGTTAAGGCCCACCCGACCGTGACCGCCCAAAAGGAGAGGGACTGAAACAGCTTTGGGAAGGACCCCTCGCCATGCGCGAAGTCATGACCAAGAGCATGGCCCGGAATATCTTCTACGGCGGGTCACTGTTCTTCATCCTCATCTTCGTGGGTCTGACGGCCCATTCGCATTTCTACATCACCCGCACCTCGACCGATGTGGCGACGCTGACCGAAAGCGTGGCGAAGGGCAAAGGGCTGTGGGAAAAGCACGCCTGCATCAACTGCCATACGCTGTTGGGCGAGGGTGCCTATTTCGCGCCCGAACTGGCCAACGTGATGACCCGCTGGGGGGTGGACCCGGGCGACCACGAGGGCGCCTTCGACTCGCTCAAGGCCTGGATGGACGCCATGCCGACGGGCATCGAGGGCCGCCGCCAGATGCCGAACTTCGGGCTGACCGATGCGGAGTACCGCGAACTTGCCGATTTCCTGCTGTGGACGAACACGATCCGCGCGCAGGACTGGCCGCCGAACGACGCCGGCTGAGGAGATAACCCCATGAAATACCAATCGCAGAAAATCGCGCTGGCCTATTTCATCGTCGCCATGGCGCTGTTCGCGGTGCAGGTGACGATGGGCCTGTTGCTGGGCTGGATCTATGTCGCGCCCAACTTCCTGTCGGAAATCCTGCCGTTCAACGTGGGCCGGATGCTGCATACCAACAGCCTGATCGTCTGGCTTCTGCTGGGCTTCTTCGGCGCCGCCTATTACCTGATCCCCGAGGAATCGGAACGCGAGATCCATTCGACGAAACTCGCCTGGCTGCAACTGGCGATCTTCGTCATCGGCACCGCCGGGGTGGTGGTGACGTATCTCTTCAACCTCTTTCAGGGCAACTTCCTGCTGGGGGCCGAGGGGCGCGAGTTCATCGAACAGCCCAAATGGGTCAAGGTCGGCATCGTCGTGGCCGCGCTGATCTTCCTTTACAACATCAGCATGACCGTTCTGGCGGGCAAGAAGACGGCGATCACCAACATCCTGCTGTTGGGCCTGTGGGGGTTGGCGCTGCTGTTCCTCTTTGCCTTCTACAACCCGGAAAACCTGGCGCTCGACAAGATGTACTGGTGGTACATCGTCCATCTGTGGGTCGAGGGCACGTGGGAACTGGTCATGGCCTCGATCCTCGCCTTCCTGATGCTCAAGCTGACGGGGGTGGACCGCGAGGTGGTGGAAAAATGGCTCTATGTCATCGCCGCGCTGGCGCTGTTTTCCGGCATCCTGGGCACCGGGCACCATTACTTCTGGATCGGCACCCCGGGGTACTGGCAGTGGATCGGGTCCATCTTCTCGTCCTTCGAGGTGGCGCCGTTCTTCGCCATGATGGCCTTCGCCTTCGTCATGGTCTGGAAGGGCCGCCGCGACCACCCGAACAAGGCCGCGCTGTTGTGGAGCCTCGGCTGCGCGGTGCTGGCGTTCTTTGGCGCGGGGGTCTGGGGGTTCCTGCACACGCTGCACGGGGTGAACTACTATACCCACGGCACGCAGATCACCGCCGCGCACGGGCACCTCGCCTTCTACGGCGCCTATGTCTGTCTCAACCTGGCGATCATCACCTATGCGCTGCCGCATCTTCTGGGCCGCGATCCCTATAACCAGGTGCTCAACATGGGCTCGTTCTGGCTGATGTCGGGCGGCGTGGTGTTCATGACCTTCACGCTGACCTTCGCGGGCACGGTGCAGACGCACCTGCAACGGGTGAACGGCGAATACTTCATGGGCGTGCAGGACCAGCTGTGGATCTTCTACGCCATGCGCTTCGGGGCGGGCGTGGCGGTGGTGCTGGGGGCGGTGCTGTTCATCTATGCCGTCCTCGTGCCGCGGCGCGAGATCGTGACCCCCGGCCCGCTGGAACAGGGCCGTATCGAGCGCGATCCCGACCACATGGCGGCGGAGTGATGATGATGGACGGAACCCGGATGGGGGCGGCGGACGCCCCCTTCTACCTGCCCCAGGGCGACGAGGTCGCGGTGTTCGAGGCCGCCGCCGCCCGCCGCCTGCCGGTGCTGCTGAAGGGCCCCACCGGCTGCGGCAAGACCCGCTTCGTCGCCCATATGGCGGCGCGGCTGGGGCGGCCGCTTTACACCGTCGCCTGCCATGACGATCTGGCGGCGGCGGACCTGATCGGCCGCTGGCTGCTGAAGGGGGGCGAAACGGTCTGGGTCGACGGCCCGCTGACCCGCGCGGTGCGCGAAGGCGCGATCTGTTATCTGGACGAGGTGGTCGAGGCCCGCAAGGACGTGACCGTCGTCCTGCACCCCCTGACCGACGACCGGCGCATCCTGCCCATCGACCGCACCGGCGAGGAACTGGAGGCGCATCCAGACTTCCTTCTGGTCGCCTCCTACAACCCGGGCTACCAGAACATCCTCAAGACGCTGAAACCCTCTACCCGGCAGCGGTTCGTGGGGCTGGAATTCGGCTTCCCGCGGCCCGAACACGAAATCCCCGTGGTCGCGCGCGAAAGCGGGCTGGCAGAGGACCGCGTGGCGCCGCTGGTGCGGCTGGCGGGCAAGCTGCGCGCGATGAAGGGGCAGGATCTGGAAGAGGGCGTCTCGACCCGCCTCGTCGTCTATTGCGCGGCGCTGATCGCGGGCGGCATGCCCGTGGAACGCGCCATCCGCGCGGCGATGATCGAGCCGCTGACCGACGATGCGGATGTGAAGGCCGGGCTCCGCGATCTTGTGACCGCCGTTTTCGGGTGAGGCCGGCCATGTCACGGATCGCATTCGAGCCATGGGAACCCGAAGAAACCATCGGGAAACTGTGGCACGCCTATGCCAGCCGTCTGGACGCTGATCCCGTCCACGATGGAGCCCGTGTTCACCTGTCGCAGGTGGGCGGACGGCTGGCAGTCCTGTTCCGGGGTCTCGGCGGCGATGGCGCCGTCGAGATCAAGCCGGTGGCAGAGGAAACCGCGCACCACCGGCTGTCGCTGCTGCGCCGCCTGGGCACCTGGCGCGAAAGCGTGCCAAGGGCGAGCTTCGACGGCGCGACCCTGCGCCTGCCGGAAGTGCTGGCCGTGTTCCCGGCGGCACCGGCGAATGCGGCGCTGTATCTGTGGCTGGCGGCTGCGGCTGCGGGGCTGCGGGGCCTGCCGGTGCGCGAAGAGGCCGCCGACCCCTTGCAGGCCGATCTGGCCGCGATCGAGACCGCGAAGGCCATGACCGAGGCCGCGTTGCAGGTCGCCCCCGGCTTCCGCGCCCTTCACGCCGACCTGTGCGCCGCCACGCTGGCGCTGCGCCGTACCCCGCCCCTGCCGCCGGCAGAAGCGGCGGTAGAGGCCCGCGTGCGCCATGCGTTGGGGCAGGACATCGCCCTGCCGCCCCTGCCTGCGCGCGCGCCGCGCGGGTATCGCCCGTTCCGGCCCGTGGCGCTGTGGCCCGACCTGCGCGCGCTGGCGCGGTCGGAAACGACGGCGGTCGAAACCCGGGCCACCGACGGTCCGCCCGAACAATCCGACGACGAACGCACCGCGCGCCGCGCGCGCCGCCGCAAGGCCGATCAGGCAGACCGGAAAGACAGCCTCATCCTGCACAAGTTCGAGGCCATCCTGTCGATGACCGAATTCCTCAACCTCAACCGCCGGGTCGAGGACGACGACGAGGATACCGCCAGAAAGGCCGCCGACGATCAGGAGGAAATCGGCCTCGCGCAGATTTCCAAGGCCCCCGCCACCCGCCTGAAACTGCATCTCGACCTCGCCCCCGAGGACGTGGACCGGGAAGCATTGTCAGGCATCGTCACCTATCCCGAATGGGATGTCCGCACCAACGCTTACCTGCCCGCGCATGCCCGTGTTCTCCATTCACGGGCAGAGGGGGTGGAGGGTGCGGCATCCCCGTTTCGGGACGATCCGCGCGCCGCCGCACGTATCCGCGCCGTCCGACGCCAGTTCGAGGCCTTGCGTCCCAGCCTCGTCTCGAGCCCTGGCCACCCGGACGGCGACGAACTGGATACGGAACGGGCGGTGCGCGCGCGGGTCGATCTTTATGCCAGCGGCGAAGGGACGGATCGGGTCTGGCGCCAGACCCGCCCCGAACGCCGCGACCTTGCGGTGTCGATCCTTCTGGACGTCTCGCGCAGCACCGAAAGCGCCATCCCCGGCCACGGCCACGAAGGCCGCAGCGTCATCGACATCGAACGCGAGGCGCTGGCGGCGCTGGCATGGGGGCTCGACGCCTGCGGCGACGCCTTTTCCATCCACGCCTTTTCCTCGCTGCGGCGCCAGCGCGTATTCGTGCAAGAGGTGAAGAGCTTCGCCGAACCGATGGGCGCGGCGACCGAGGCCCGCATCGCCGCGCTGAAGCCTGGGCATTACACCCGGCTCGGCGCCGCGATCCGGCATGTGTCGGCGGGCCTGTCGCAAGAGGCGCGGCGGCGGCGGTTGCTGCTGGTCATCACCGACGGCAAGCCCAACGATCTGGACCATTACGAGGGCCGCCACGGCATCGAGGACAGCCGCATGGCGGTGATGGAGGCGCGCCGTGCGGGCCATGCCGTGTTCGGCATCACCGTGGACCGCGACGGGAAATCGTGGTTTCCCCGCCTGTTCGGGCAGGGCGCCTTCGCGGTGATCCCCCACCCCGAGAAACTGACGCAGGCCCTGCCCGCGATCTATCGCCAACTGGTGATCGGATGAACGGGAACGCGCCTTCGGCCGAACGCCCCTCGGCGCTGGATGCGCTGCCGGGCGATCTGATGATGTGGGTCCTGATCGTGTCGGAACTGGCCGTGTTCGGGGCGGGATTGCTGGCCTTCATGGCGGTGCGGCTGACCGACCCGGCGGGGTTTGCAGAGGCGCAGGCGCATCTGAGCCCGCTGAAGGCAGGGATCAACACCATCGTCCTCGTCACCTCGGGCTGGTTCGCCGCCCTCGGCCTGCGCGCGGTGGAGGCGGGGCAGGTCGGGCGGATGCGGGGGCTGCTGGCGCTGGCCTCGGTTCTGGGCGTGGTGTTTCTGGTGCTGAAGGGGCAGGAATATGCCGCGCTCTGGTCCGCGGGGATCGGGTTTGAAACCCATGCCTTCTTCACCTTCCACATCCTGCTGACCGGGTTCCATGCCGCCCATGTGCTGGCCGGGATCGTGGTGCTGGCGCTGGTCGGGGCGCTGGCCACGCCGCAGGCGGTGGAAACCGGGGCGGCCTTCTGGCACATGGTCGATGTGGTCTGGGTGCTGCTGTTTCCGGTGGTTTATCTGCTATGACCCTGACGCGCGCATGGATCCTGCTTGTGGCCCTGTCGGCGCTGACCACCCTCGCCGCGGCGGGGCTGGGCGGGCGGTGGCTGGCGCTGGCGGTGCTGCCCTTGGCCTGGGCCAAGGCGCAACTGATCCTGAACCGATACCTGCAACTGTCGCAGGCCCCCGCCATCGCGCGGGGTTTCGCGCTGGTTCTGGCGCTGTTCATGGCGCTGATGCTGGGGCTGGCGCTGGCCGCGGGGGGCTGACCCCGCCCGGGCGGATCAGCGCGTCCAGGCCATCGCCGGGTCTTCCTCGACATAGGTGCGCAGCACCGCGATATCCTCGATCTGGGCGAGGTTCTGGCGGACGGTGACGCCCTGTTCCTTGAGCCGCGCGAAGGCACGGCTGAGGCTTTCGGGCTTCATCCCCAGGCGGCCCGCGATCAGCACCTTGTCGTAGGGCAGCGTCACCTTGCACGCCCCGCTGTCGCAATCGGCCAGTTCCAGCAGGAATTCCGCCACCCGCTGCGCGCCGGTCTGGGCCTTGAGCTGTTCCACCTGCGTCACCAGGCTGTGCAGGTGGACGAAGGTGGCCGACAGGATGGCGATGGCCACTTCGGGGTTGTCGCGGATCCGGCGCAGAAGGCTGTCGGCCTCGATGCGGATCAGGGTGCAGTCGGTGACGGCCTCGGCGGCGACGGGGTAGGTGTCGTTGCGGAAGGCCACCGCCTCGCCGAAAGAGGCGCCCTTGGTGAACACGCCCACCACCGCCTCCGCCCCGCTCGGCGCGATGCGGTAGAGCTTCACCCAGCCTTCGGCGACGATATAGATCGCGCGGGCGCGTTCGTCCTGTAGGAAGATGGTGGCGCCGCGCGGAAACTGGCGCACATGGGCCTCGTCCAGCACGGCGCGGGCGACGGCATCGGGCGCCGCCGACAGCAGGATGGAGCTTCGGGCAAGCGCGGCATATTCGGCTTTCATCGTGGCCATGTTCCTCTGCAACCCCGTCCGCCGCGCCGGAAAGGACCGGCGCGTGGCCCGCGCCGCTTTTCTGTAATCCGTCGCGCGCGGGTTGACCATCCTCGGCACGGTTGCAGGGGAAAAAGGCCGGACCTGTGGCCGGGGTGTGCCGGCACGGGAAACGGGCCCGGCGCCTTGCCGCGCCGGGCCCGCGGCCGCCGCCGCGGGGCGGTCAGCCCGCCGGGCGGTTCGGGATCGTCACGGGGGCGTCGGGATCCGGGTCGGGCAGCGGGTCACCGACATCGGGGATGTTGGGAATGTCGGGCGGCTGCCGCCCCGGTTCGGGATCCTGAACCGGCAGGTCGGGCGGATCCTGCGGCACGTCCGGGCCCGCGGGCGGGTCGGGATCGACGGGCAGTCGGGGGTCTTTTCCTCCGTTCGGCATGGCGGTTCCTCCGTCTTGCAGCAGCTGTCCTGCAACAGGCCAACCGCCCCGGCGCCGGCTTTGTTCCCCCTCTTCGCCGGGCGGGGGCGGGAACAACGCCGGATCCTGCCGGTTGGGTTCGCATCGGCAAACCGGCAGGAACAGGAGGAACCGATGACGAAGGCCCGTTTTTCCGTGGCAACGGCGGTTCTTGCCCTGCTGCCCGCCGGCGCCCCGGCGCAGGAGGCCGCGGCGATGAAGATCCCGCCGGCCGTTTGCGCCGGCCTGATCGCGGCGCCCTCCGGGCCGCCGGTGCGGGCCGGCCTGCACGAGGTGACGCTGGTCCTGCCCGCGCCGTCCTGCGCCATACCGCAGGTCCGCCCGGTGGCGGCGAAGGCCCTGCCTGCCCCCCGGCCCCGGCCCGCGCCCTGGCGCGCCGGCCCGATGTGATTGCGCCCGCCGGGTCGCCCCGGCCGACCCCGGCGGGCAAGGTGACGACCCGTCCACTTCAACCCATGGAGGCAACGATGCCCGTGACCACCCGACTCTACGACACCTATGACGCCGCCGCAGATGCGGTCGACCGGATCGAGGCGCTCGGCCTCGACGGGGTGGACGCCTCGATCCTCGGCGGGGACAGCCTTCGCGACGGCCGTGTTTCCATCGACCCGGTGACGGGCACGCCGGTCTATCCGCCGGAAGGCGAACCGGGCGGGGCGACGGCGGCGGGGGCCACCGTGGGCGCGGCGCTTGGCGGCGGCGCGGGGCTGCTGGCCGGTCTGGGGCTGATCGCGGTGCCGGGGATCGGCCCGCTGGTCGCCACCGGCTGGCTGATCACCGCGCTGACCGGCGCGGCGGGCGGGGCGCTGGCGGGGGCCACCGTGGGCGCCATCGCCGATGTCGGCATCGCCGAAGAGGACGCCGCCCTTTACGGCGAAGCCTTCCGGCGCGGCGGCGTGGCCGTGAGCGTGCGTTTCCCCGACGCCTTCCGCGCCGCGGTGGAAGATACGCTCGCCACCACCCCGGCCCGCCCGCCGGCCGATCTGCGCCGTGCCTATGAGGCCGAGGGCTGGCGGGGCTAGGAAGACGGGGAGTTCGATCACGCCCATCCAAGGGTGGATCAACCCTATGTCACCGCCGGGCCGGGCGGGATCAGGAAACGCACTGCGTTTCCCCCGCCCGTTCGCGCGACAGTTTCGTGAAAGACGGAGATGCCGGGAACACCGGATAGGCCAGCGCCTGCCCCGGCGGGCGAGAAGCGCCCGCCGGGGCAGCGGCATCGTCATCCCATGGCGAAGGCACGCGCCTTCGCCAGACAAATGGAAGAGCCAGATACCGCTCTGACCTAATCCTCGTCCTCGACCTGTTCCGGCAGGCCCTCGTGCGAGGTGGAGGCGAGATCCTCCAGTTCCTTTTCCGTCATGCTGTCGTACATGTCCCGGGCGGCGCCGAACAATTCGCCGCGCGGGGTCTCGCCCCGCTTGGCGGACAGCGCGGCGCCGGCGGCTTTTTGCTGGGCCTTCGATTTCGCAGGCATGGGGTTTCTCCTTTCCTCAGGATTCGTCGATGTCCGGCGGTCCGGTCTCGCCGTTCCGCGCCAGCCGGCGCGACACGCGGCGCAGCAGCCACAGCACCACCACCGTCAGCACCGTGGCCATGATCGCCAGCGGCAGAAGGCCGCTGCCGCAGGCCAGCCCGATCGCGCCGGCCATCCACATCCCCGCCCCGGTGGTCAGCCCCGTGACCCTGCCGCCCGAGGTGATGATCGACCCGGCGGCCAGAAAGGCGACGCCGGCGGTCACGGCCTCGATCAGCCGCAGCGGATCGGTCGAGATCTGCCCGGGCGCGCCGGTGGTGCCGGCGATGATCTCGGCGGTGATGACGGTGAACAGGCAGGCGGCCATCGACACCACCATATGGGTGCGCAGGCCCGCGGCATTGGCATGGATTTCCCGTTCTATCCCGATGGCGGCGCCCAGAACGGCGGCGAACAGCAGCCGCAACAGCGCGGCCCCGGCGGTGACCGCCTTGAAAGGATCCTCGAATTCTGCCGCGACAAGCGACATCACGCTGGCGTCCATGGCGGTCCTCTGGCGGGCGGTATCCTGCCGGGCGGCCCCGGCGCAGGAACAACCGGCCCCCGGGGCGGTTGTTCCCTCGAAAATGCCGCAGCCATCCGGCGGCGGCGCTTTCGACCGCAACCCTTTGGGCACGGCCCGAACGCAGGAGGAGCGAATGGACCACAGCAGACACACCCCCCTGACCCGTCAGGAACTGAACGAGGCCGTGCTGAACGGCGCCCCCGTCTATGGCGTGGACGATGAAAAGATCGGCACCATTTCCCATGTGCACGGGGTGGGCGCGGTCACGGATGTCGTCGTCGATGTCGGCGGGTTCCTGGGCATCGGATCGAAGCCGGTCCTGGTCAGCGTGGATCAACTGAACCTGATGCGGGACGAGAACGGCAAGGTGCACGGGGTCACGTCCTGGACCAAGGACCAGCTGAAGGAACTGCCCGAACACCGGCACTGAACGGCAGCGCCGCGACACCCCCACGGGCGGCCCGGAAACCCCGGGCCGCCCGTTCGCCTTTGCGCCTCTGCCATGCGCGCGCGCGCCGGGGCCGACAAAACAAAAAGGGGCGCCCGCGAAGGGCGCCCAAGAGGTTGCGAGGGAGAGTCTGACGGAAATGTCCGCACGCGGACAGCCAGTACGAGGTGAACAGCCGGCGGCGGCGGTTGTTCCCGAGGGCCGGATTTTTCCCGCGGCAGGGGCGGCGGCGCGGGGGAAGGCGGGAAACCGCCATCCCGCCGACGGGCGGACGGGGGCGCAACTTCGCCGGGAACATCCGCCGCCGCCCGTGGTTGCTGGGGGACATCTCGCAATGATGCGGATGCCAGAATGTCTGAAGCCGAGGAGGACAGGACATGGCCGACCAGAACAAGGACCGCAACCAGCAGCAACAGCAGCAGGGCCAGCAGGGTCAGCAGAAAGACCAGCAGAAGGGCCAGCAGCAGCAACAGCAGGGGACGCAGAACCCCGGCCAGCGCGGCGGTCAGCAGCAACAGCAGGACCGGAACCGCGAAGCGGGCCGTGACCAGCAGATGGACCAGAACGGCGCGCAGAACCGCGATCGCGACCAGCAGCGGTAGCACTGGTGGCGCGGGGTCCCGCGCGCCCGGGCGGCGTACCCGGCCGGTCCTCCGGCGGGCCGGGTACGCCGCCCACGACATGGCGGGCCACCCCCACCCAGAACCACGACAATCAGGAGAAGATCATGCCGAGGTATTCCAACATGCCCGAAAGGGACGAACGCGGCCGTTTCATGAGCGATGACGACCATCGCGGCGGGCGTTCGTCCTACGACGACCGCTCGGGGCGCGAGCGCGACGACCGGGGCCGCTTCATGAGCGACGACGACCGCCGCGGCAGCAGCCGGTCCTCGGGCCGCTACGACGACGACCGCCGCAGCGGCCGTTCGTCCTACGACGACCGTTCGGGGCGCGAACGCGACGACCGCGGCCGTTTCATGAGCGACGACGACCACCGCGGCGGCCGGTCCTCGGGCCGCTATGATGACGACGACCGCCGGTCTTCGTCCTCGCGCCGCTACGACGACGACGGCTATTCGCGCGACCACGGGCAAGGCGGCTGGTTCGGCGATCCCGAAGGCCATTCCGAGGCGTCGCGCCGGGGATGGGAACATCGCCGCGACGATGACGACCGGTCCTATCGCAGCCGTTCCTCGGGCCGCTACGACGATGACCGCCGGTCCTCGCGCGGGTACGACGACGACCGGCGTTCGTCCTCGTCGCGCCGCGACGACGACGACTATTCGCGCGACCGTGGCCAGAGCGGCTGGTTCGGCGATTCGCGGGGCCATTCGGAGGCCGCGCGGCTCGGCTGGGAACACCGCCGGGACGATGACGACGACCGCTACGGGCGCCGCCGCCGCTGACCGGGAAATGTAGGGGGGCCAAGGGTCCCCCTGTTCCCGTGCCCCGATTTTGCCCCCACGGGGTGCACTTGCCGATCCCTTCCTCCCGCCCCGCCAACCCCCCGGTTGGCGGGGTTTTGCTGATTTCCCCGCGCCGCTTTCCGATTCTGCTTGCGTCCATGGCGGGGCGAGTCATGGTGGCTGTGCTGATATTTCCAGGCCCGCCGTGCATGATCCGGCCGGCCTGATGTTGTGTGACGGTTTCCTGTGCCTGCCGCGCCTTGCGGCCCTTCCTGCGCAATCTTCCGCCCCCCCGCGGAAGACGGACCCTAGCCGAAACAACAGGAGGACAAGATGAACCGCCTTGCCAAAGATGCGCCGAACGGTGCGGATCCCTATGCCGCCCTCGCCGCCGCCGATGCCGAGGGCATGCTGCTCGCACGGCAGAGCCTGCGGATCCTGGTGCTCGAGGACGACCGCCTGCTGGCGCGGCATCTGTGCGAGGACATCCGGCGCGCGGGGGACACCGTTCTGGGCCCTTTCGGCACGCTGGATGATGCGATCCAGCTCGACCTGCATGCCGATGCCGCGATCCTGGACATCCGTGTGGGGCGCGAGCTGTCGTATCCGCTGGCAGAACGGCTGAGCCGCCGCAGCCTGCCGCTGCTGTTCTATACCGGGCTCTGCCCCGAGGCGCTGCCGCCCCATCTGCGCCATATCAGCCTTCACCCGAAACCCTGCGCCACCGCCGAACTGCTGGCCGACCTGCATTGGCAAAGCCGCCGCCGCGCCTCGGCCGCCATGGTTCTGGCGTTGCTGCCGCGGCTGCGGGTGCGGGCGCGCGAATTACTGCACGATCCCCGTTCGGCCGACCGGCTGGTCGAGGCGACGCTGGCCGCCGCGATCCCCGAGGCCGCGCAATGCCCGGCGAACGGGCTGGCGGACTGGCTCCATTGGCGGCTGGAACGCGAATATTACCTGCGCGGGCGCGACCACATGATCTGATCCGGCGCCGGGCCCGAGGGCGGGAACAAACCCTGCCCCCGCCTGTTCAAGCGAGGACCCGGGCGATCCACCGCCCGGATCTGTCGCCACAGAGGAGGCCCAGATGGCAGATCAACGCTATACCCGGAACTGGAACGAGGATGAACGCGACTACGGCCCCGGGCGGGGCGGTGCGCGCATGCGTGGCGAGCGCGCCGACGCCTACCGGCAGCGCGACTACGACGATTTCCGCGAACGCGATGACTATGACATGCGCGGCGGGCGCGACGAATCGCGCGGGCGCGGCCCGAGCCTGCGGCAGCCGGAACGGCCGTGGGAGGACGACCGCGACATGCGGTCGCGCGATCGTGAATGGCAGCAGGACGAAGGCCATGCCTACGGCTTCGTCCGCCACGAACAGGGCCGCGGCGCCCGGGACGAGCGCGAGGACGGCGGACGCGGCTGGTCGTCGGGCGGCGAACGGGGCCGGTACGGCGAAGGCGACCGCGGGCGGGGCGACCGCATGTGGTCCGGCGGCGGCGCCGGGATGTCGGGGCGGCGCAACGAGATGGGCGGCCAGATGGGCGGACAGCAGCGCGGCTTCGGCGGCGACTGGGGCCAGGGCCAGGGCGGTCAGGGTCAACAGCGGTCCGGCGCCACGGGCATTCCCGGGCAGGGCCCCCAGATGACCGGCGCCGGCCTGCGCGGCAAGGGGCCCAAGGGTTACAGCCGCGGCGACGACCGCATCCGCGAGGACGTGTGCGACCGGCTGAGCGATGACGACGATGTCGACGCCTCGAACATCTCGGTCCGCGTCTCGAACGGCGAGGTGACGCTGGACGGCCATGTCGCCAGCCGGTGGGAAAAGCGCGCCGCCGAGGATTGCGTGGAACAATGTTCCGGCGTCAAGCATGTGCAGAACAACCTGCGCGTGAAGGAAGCCAGCAGCAGCAACGACGCCGGTTCCGACGAGGGCGCCAGCGCCAGCGGCGGGCAGGGTGGCGCGGGCCAGCAGAACCAGCAGGCCAACAAGGCCCGCAAGGATACCTGACCGACCCCCGATCCCGGCGATGCGGCCCGCGCCACCGCGGGCCGCAACCACATCGGGGACGCAGGAGACTTTCCCGTTCGTCGAATTCATGATACACGGGAAAAAGCGCCGCATGCGTTCGCCTGCGAAGAAACAACCGGCTTCGGCCTTCTGGAAGCATGCCATGTTCAGAAACGAGACCCCTCCGCCCTCGGGTGAGCATATCGGGACGGACCCGCGCGAAGCCGAGTCCCTCTCGGCGGCCACGGCGCAACTGGTGCAGGCCGTCGCGGCCGAGCCCTTGCCCCCGCGGTTGCGCGAACTGGCCTTGGCCCTGGGCGAGGCGCTGGACCGCCAGCGCGCCGCGACCGGGGGGGCTGGCGGACCTTCCGGCAAGTACTGACCGACCGCACAGGCCCGGCGCCTTCCGATACCCCGTGGCCCCGCCACGGGGTGGCCGTCCTGTGTCGGGGTCGGCCGGATCGGGGGAGGTGCCGGATGTCGAACCACCAGGACGCGCCGGACACCACCAGGGACATCCTCGATCTGATACCGACGCTGCGGCTGATGGCGCGCGGCCTCGTGCGCGGGGGCGACGGGGCGGACGATCTGGTGCAGGAAACGCTGCTACGGGCGCTGGCGCATGTCGGGGGCTTCACACCGGGCACGGACCTGCGGGCCTGGCTGTTCACCATCATGCGCAATGTCTTTCGCGCGCAGGGCCGCCGCCGGGCCAGCGAATGGCGCGGCCGGACCGAAGGCCCGCCGCCGGCGGCGGTTTTCCTGCCGGTGCATGACGACCGCATCATCTGCGCAAGGCTGATGCAGGCGATCGGCCATCTGCCGATGCCCTACCGCGAGGCGCTGGTGCTGGTGGCGCTGATGGATCAGAGCTATGCCGACGCGGCCCGGGTCTGCAACTGCCCCATCGGCACGATCAAAAGCCGCATCAGCCGCGCCCGGGCGATGATTCTGGCGGAAATGGGCGCGGCCTCGTTCGCGGAATTGATGGCGCCGCCGCGCTGACGGGTCAGACGGCGCGGGGGGCGATGGGGCGGGCGGCGATGGCGCCGAGGCCGAGCCCCGCGCCGAGCAACAGGAACCCCGCGATCACGGCGGGCCAGGGCAGCACCAGATGCCAGCCGGGCGACAGCATGCGCGGCAGGATGCCGTAATCCACCACCAGCGCCACCACGCCGGTGACAAGCCCGGCGACGAACAGCGCCGCGGGGGCATAAAGCGGCCAGACCCGCAGCGCCAGCATCAGCACGCAGGCCCAGAACAGGCTTGCCACCACATGGGTGACAAGCCCCATCAGCGTGGGTCCGGCCATCCAGCCGCCCCGGGCGGCCTCTGCCGTGCCGAACAGCCAGTGGCTGGTGGCATTGAGCGGCGCCAGGAACGACCCCGACACCGCCACCGACATCAGCCCCAGTCCTGCGGCGGCCAGCACGGCGGCCCAGATCCCCGCGCTGGCCGCCGCTGCGATCCAGTCGGAAAACCGCATGGCGCTAGTCCCCGTCCGGGGTCGTCGGCGCACCCGGCGTCGGGGCGACGCCTTCGGGCGTGGCGCCCGGCGGGGCGATGATCACGCCCGGCTGCGGCGTGCCGGTCTGTGCGCCCGGTTGCGGCGTGGCCGGGGGAATCGCGGATTGCGGCGGGGCTGCCGGCACCTCGGGCACGGTGGCCTCGGGCTGCGGCGGGGGATCGGACTGTTCCACCTCTTCGAACAGCCAGTAGACGATCACCAGAACCGCCAGCAGGGTGACGGCGGCCATGCCGGCCAGCGGGGCCCAGTGACGCCGGCGCTGCTTTTCCAGATTGGTCTGTGGCGCGGACATGGGAACCTCCTTTCCACGGGATACCGTGGGGGAAACCCTTGCAGGGCGGGGATTGTTCCGGCCGGCGGGGCGGGGCCGTCAGATCAGCGGTTTTCCGCCCGTCACCGCCAGCGTGGCGCCCGAGACATAGCTCGACATCGGTTCGGCCAGCATGACGAAGGCCGAGGCGAGTTCCACCGGCTGCGCGGGGCGCTTCATCGGATAGTCCTCGCCGAATTTCGCCACCTTGTCGGGCGGAAAGCTGGCCGGGATCAGCGGCGTCCAGACCGGCCCGGGGGCGACGCAGTTCACGCGGATGCCCTCGTCGGCCAGCAACTGCGCCAGCCAGCCGGTGAAGTTCTGGACCGCGCCCTTGGTGGTGGCATAGGCCAGCAGGCCGGGGTTCGGCATGTCGGCATTGATCGAGGCGGTGTTGATGATCGCGCTGCCCGGCGCCATGTGGGGCACGGCGGCGCGGGCAAGGTAGAACATCGCGTGGATGTTGATGGCGAAGGTGCGTTGCCATTCCTCGTCGGTGATCTGGTCGAGGCTGTCGAACATGTCCTGATGGGCGGCGTTGTTGACCAGGATGTCGATGCGGCCGAGTTCCTCCACCACCTGCGCCACGATGGTGCGGCAATGGCCGGGGTCGGAAATGTCGCCGGGCAGCAGCAGGCAGCGCCGCCCCGCGGCCTCTACCTGCCGGGCGGTGTCGCGGGCGTCGTCGGTTTCCTTCAGGAAGGCGATGGCGACATCCGCCCCCTCGCGCGCATAGGCGATGGAGACCGCCCGCCCGATGCCGCTGTCGCCGCCCGTGACCAGCGCCACCATCCCGTCGAGCCGCCCCGCCCCGCGCCACGACGCCTCGCCATGGTCGGGCCGGGGATCCATGCGCTGGAAGCTGCCGGGCAGGTCCTGTTCCTGTTCGGGGAAGGGGGGCTTGGGGTAATCGGGGTGCTTGGGTCCGGGCATCGGCTGTCCTCCATTGGTCTGGCCCCGGAACCCCGGGGCCGGCCGAATGTTCCCGCCCGCCTATTCGCCCGCGGTCTCGCCCAGTTTTTCGCGCAGGGCGGCGCGGGCGCGGTTCACGCGGCTTTTGATCGTGCCGATGTCGCAGCCAAGGACCTCTGCCGCATGCAGATAGCTTTCGCCCAGAACACTCACGAGGATGATCGTCTCGCGGTAGTGCACCGGCAACTGTTTCAGCGCCTGTTCCAGTTCCAGCCGCCGCAGGTGCCAAAGCTGCGTATCGGCCATCTCTGCGGGGATCGAGGATACGCAATCCGCCTCGCCGGTGCGTTCGCGGCTGCGCTTGGCCCAGTTGGAATAGAACTTGTTGCGCATGATGGTGAACAGCCAGGCGCGCAGGTTGGTGCCGCTTTCGTAAAGGCGGATGTTCTCGATCGCGCGCAGCAGGGTTTCCTGCACAAGGTCGTCGGCCTCCACCGCATCCTTGCAGAGCGAGCGGGCAAAGACCCGCAGGGCGGGAATATAGGCAACGATGTCGTCGCCGGTTTCCCCCGCGGGCCGGGGGCGCTTTTTCGGGCGGGGGGCTTCGGATACTGCCGGCCGTGACAGGTGGGCCGCCGTGGCCCAACCACTTTTCGTATGGGCGCGCCCGGGTGTCGCGACCGTCGAACAATCCGTCATGGTCTATCTCCCTTTCCCCTTCCGGTGCCGCCCCCCGCCTGCCCGGTGGGCGGCAGGGCAGGGGGCGGCAGGTCGGGGTGTTTATTCGCCTTCAGGTCGGGGTGTTTATTCGCCTTCGATCATGCCCATTAAAATGCATGGCGGGGATGTTTGTTCCTCTCTTTTCTGTCCGGACCGCCGTTTCCGGCGGGCATTCGCGCAACAGCGGCGAAGAATCGCCAAGCCTTCGGGAACACGGCCCGCCCGCGCCGGTTCCTCGGGATCGGGGCAGAAGAGGAGGGCGGAACATGCCGACAGCGGATCCGGGCGGGACGGGGCCGGGCGCCGGTTTCGGGCCCGGGGTGGTGCATCTGTGCATCGACATGCAGCGCCTGTTCGGCCCGGACAGTCCCTGGACGCTGCCCTGGATGGGGCGGATCCTGTCTGCGGCGGTGCGGCTGGCGGAACACGACCCCGCGCGGACGGTGTTCACCCGCTTCATCCCGCCGCGCCGGGCCGAGGACGCCGGGGGCACCTGGCGGCCCTATTTCGAGAAATGGCCCGAGGTGACGCGCGAACATATGGATGACGACCTGTTGCGGCTGGTGCCCGCGCTGGAACGGTTCGCGCCGCCCGCGCGGGTGCTGGACAAGCCGGTCTATTCGCCCTGGCACGGCGGGGGGCTCGACCGGCTGCTGGAGGGGCGGGGGATCCATACGGTGATCCTGTCGGGCGGGGAAACCGACATCTGCGTGCTGGCGGCGGTGTTCGGGGCGGTGGACCGCGGTTATCGCGTCATCCTGGCGTCCGACGCGCTGTGCAGCGCGTTCGACGCCACCCATGACGCGGCGATGCGGATCTATCGCCGCCGCCTGACGGTGCAGGTAGAGGTGCTTTCCGTGGCCGACATCCTCGCCCGGGGGGCCGCTGCGGGCGGCGGGGAACAAACCGCGCCGGGCCGGGTTCCCCCCCGGCAAGCACCATCCCCCGGGGCGAAGCCGTAAAGACGGAAGCCATGAAAAAAACGGGGGCCCACGACGATCCTTTCCGCACCCTTCCGGGGCAGTGCCCCCTGCGGGGTCGGGAAACCGCGGACGAGGGGACCGGCCGTGCCGGTTCCCCTGCCCATCAGGCGGCGGTGGAGCCCGCCTGATCCCGGCCGCGCCCGCCCACTCCCTGCCGGCGCGCGTCGGTTGGACGGTTCCGCCCGGGCGGAGCCGTCCTTTTCATATCCCCGGGGCGCCGGGGGGCAGGGGCGGGCCCCGCGCCCATTCCTGCCCGTTGGTCCGGCGTTACCTGCGGGGCCTTCTGCGGGGACAATCGCAGACAGAAAACAAAGGGCGCTGCCGCGCCCGCCCGGTCGCGAAGATGCGGGGCGGCAGGCGGGCCCGGGGTGGCGGGCAACCCCTTCCGTTCCCGCCGGCGGAAACAAATCCGGTCCGAAACGGTTGGGATGACATCGCAGATCCCGCGATTGCCAAAGGAGGAGACACGACGATGCAGAAACTTGCAACGACCACCGCCCTGGCGCTGGTGTTTGCCGCATCGCTGGCTGTGGCGCAGACCACCCCGCCCGCGACCACCATGCCGCCGCCGCCGGCCGACCTGGTCGTGCCCGAGGGGTTCGAACAGCAGGCGACCCCGGTGACGGCCGAGGATCTGCTTGGCGCCACGATCTACGACAGCACCGGCGAATCCATCGGCGAGGTGCATGACCTGGTGTTCGCGCCCCCGGCGGCGGACAGCGCGCCCTCGACCACGATGCCCTCGACCGGCGGCACGATGGGAACCACGGGCAGCACGTCGACCGACAGCACGACGGGGACCACCGGGACCACGGGCACCACCGGCACGACGACGACCGACGGCACGTCCGGCACCGGCACGACCGGTAGCACGTCCACCGACAGCACCACATCCGGCACCGGCAGCACGTCCACCGACGGCACCTCGGGCAGCATGAGCGGCAGTTCGACGGACAGCACGACGGATAGCACGACGGGCACCACCACCAGCCCCTCCACCGGCGCCGACAGCACCACCGGGACGACGGGCACCACCGGGACGACCACGGACGGGACGAGCACGGGCGCGACCACCGGGACGACCGGCACCACCACGCCGCCGGCCGGCAGCACCGCCGCACCCGCGACGGGCACCACCGGGCAGACCGAAGTGATCTCGCATGCCATTCTCGACATCGGCGGGTTCCTCGGCATGGGCGAACACCGCATCGCGGTGCCGGTTTCGGATATGTTCATCTTCCGCTCGGATACCGAACTTCGCGTCTATCTGCCCTGGACGCGCGAACAGCTGAAGGCACTGCCGGCCTATGACGCGGACGACCCCGCGACCTTGGGCCGCTCGCTGTCCACGCCGTAAGGGCACCAAGGCCAGCCGCCATGGGGCCGACCTTCCGGTCGGCCCTTTTCCATGCGGCGCGCGGGGGAAACCCCGCCTGCCTTTCACCGTGATCCAGATATCCCCGCCGGAGGCCGCCGCCCTTTCCACCCGGAACCCGGGGCGGGCAGGGCGCCCGTAGGTCGGGCTTCGCCCCGATCCGGCCGGTGTTCAGTCCGCCTGGATCCAGGTGGCGTCGAGCGGCGCGGTCACGCGGCAGACCAGCCCGCCGGGGTGGAATTCCAGCACCACCTCGCCGGCGATCTCTGCCGTCATCACTTCTTCGATCAGGATCGTCCCGAACCCCTTGCGCGAGGGTGCGTCGGCGCTCGGGGCGCCGGTTTCCGTCCATATGAGGTCGAACCGGCCGTTTTCCAGCGTCCACGACACGGCGACCCGCCCCCCGGGCATGGCCAGCGCGCCGTATTTGACCGCGTTGGTCGCCAGTTCGTGCAGCCCCAGAGCGAAGGTCAGCGCCGCCCGCGCCGACAGGAGCATCTTCGGCCCCGATATGTCGAACCGTTCGGGGTAATAGGGGCTGACGACCTCGGTGATCAGGGCCGAAAGCTCTGCCCCGTCGCGGTGGTCGCGGGTGATCAGGTCCTGCGCGCGCGACAGCGAATAGAGCCGGGCGTCGAACACCTCTGCATCCGGGCTGCGGCTGTTCAGGAAGGTCTGCCGCGCGATGGCATGCACCGTGGCGAGGATGTTCTTCACCCGGTGCTTCATCTCTGCGATCAGGATCTGCTGCAACCGTTCGGCGGTCTTGCGCATGGTGATGTCGCGCGCGATCTTGGACGCGCCGACGATGCGGCCGTGTTCGTCGAAGATGGGCGAGACGGTCAGCGACACCTCGATCTGCCGGCCGCTCTTGTGCAGGCGGACGGTTTCGTGCGGTTCGACCCGCCGGCCGGCGCGGATCTGGGCGATGATCGAGGGTTCCTCGTCCGTGCGGTCGAAGGGCACCAGCATCGTCACCGACCGGCCGAGCGCCTCCGGCGCGGAATAGCCGTAAAGCCGTTCGGCGCCGCTGTTCCAGCTGGTGATGCGCATGTCCAGGTCGGTGCTGAGGATGGCGTCGTCGGACGAGGCGATGATGGCGGCCAGCCGCCGCTCCTGCGCCTCTGCCCGCCGGCGTTCGGTGATGTCGGCGATGATGGTGCAGATCTGCGTCAGGCGCCCGGTGGCGTCGAACACCCCGCCGATGGACCCCGCGACCCAGACCGGGGTGCCGTCCTTGCGCAGCAGCCGCTCCTCCATGTTGAAATTGGCGCAGTCGTGGGTCAGGCTCTCGCGCTGTAGCTGGCTCGCCGCGCGGTCGAGCGGGTGGAGCAGTTCCTCGAACCGCCGGCCCCGCAGTTCGTCCTGGGTATAGCCGGTGATCTCGCAGAAGCAGTCGTTGACCATGATCAGCCGGCCATCCGGTGCGCCGACCGCGATGCCGGTATTGGCCTGTTCGAACAGCATGCGCAGGCGTTGTTCGCCCTCGCGCAGGTCCTGTTCGGCGCGGATGCGGGCGGTGGTTTCCGACACGATGCACAGCACCGCGTGGATCACGCCGTCGCGGTCGCGCACCGGGGAATAGGAGATGTCGAAATAGACCGTCTCGGGATAACCGTGCCGTTCGATGCGGAAGGGCCGGTCGCGGGCGGAAACGGTTTCGCCGGTGGTCAGCACCTGTTGCAGCAGGGGGGCGAGGTCGGCCCAGAGTTCGGTCCAGTAGTCCCGTGCCGGCTGGCCGAGTGCATGGGGATGCTTGTTGCCGATGCAGGACGCATAGGCGTCGTTGTACAGCGCGACGAATTGCGGCCCCACGAACATGACGATCTGGGCATGCGAATCGAGCATGAGGCCGACGGCAATGTGCAGGCAGTCGGGCCAACTGTCAACCACGCCGAGCGGCGTGGAGGCCCAGTCGAAAGCACGGATCCGAGCCTTCATGTCCAAGACGCCACTCCCTCAAGCCCGCCCCGGCAACGGCGGCATCCTAGCCGAGGCATGGCCGCAGTCAACGTGGCTGATGGGGAACGAGAAAATTTCCCTCGCGGCATGCGGCGCCCGTGTGGGCAACTGCCGCAGGGCGGGCGGGACCCGGCGCTGTCGTCTGGCCGGTGAAAGCCTTCGCCTTCGCCATGGCGGGGCCGGACTTGTCGTCCCGGCGGGGGGGAAGCACCGGCCAGCGCCTGCCTTGGGCGGGCGCTGGCCGGGCCGTTTTCGACGTCGCACTCTTTAACCGCACCGCCGCCCGGCCAGACCGGCGGTGGATGCCGATCTGCCCCGGGGGCCCCTTCCGCCCCGAAAGGAGCGGAAGGGAAAGGATGGTCACGCCAGATCGAAGCGGTCGGCGTTCATCATCTTGGTCCAGGCGGCCACGAAGTCCTGCACGAACTTCTCGCGGTTGTCGTCCTGGGCGTAGACCTCTGCATAGGCGCGCAGGATCGAGTTCGAGCCGAACACCAGGTCCACCCGCGTCGCCGTCCACTTCACCGCGCCGGTTTTGCGGTCGCGGATCTCGTAGAGGTTGTTGCCGAGCGGGTTCCAGGTGTTGCCCATGTCGGTCAGGTTGACGAAGAAGTCGGTCGTCAGCGCGCCTTCGCGGTCGGTGAACACGCCGTGCTTGGTGCCGCCGTGGTTGGTGCCGAGAACCCGCAGGCCGCCGATCAGGGCGGTCATTTCGGGTGCGGTCAGGCCCATCAGCTGCGTGCGGTCGAGCAGCAGTTCCTCGGGGCTGACCACGTAGTCCTTCTTCAGCCAGTTGCGATAGCCATCGGCCAGCGGTTCCAGCACACCGAAGGAGTCGGCATTGGTCTGTTCGGCGGTGGCATCGCCGCGGCCCGGTGCGAAGGGCACGGTGATGTCGAAGCCCGCGGCTTTCGCCGCCTGTTCGATGCCGTGGTTCCCGGCCAGCACGATCACATCGGCCAGCGACACCCCGGTTTCCGCCGCGATCGGTTCCAGCACCGACAGCACGCGGGCCAGACGGACGGGCTCGTTGCCTTCCCAGTCCTTCTGCGGGGCCAGACGGATGCGCGCGCCGTTCGCGCCGCCGCGGAAGTCGGACTGGCGGAAGGTGCGGGCGCTGTCCCAGGCGGTCGTCACCATGTCGGACAGCGACAGGCCGCTGGCCGCGATCCGGGCCTTCACCGCCGCGACGTCATAGCCGGTGCGGCCGGCGGGGATCGGGTCTTGCCAGATCAGGTCCTCGGCCGGGACGTCGGGGCCGAGATAGCGCGATTTCGGGCCCATATCGCGGTGCAGCAGCTTGAACCACGCCCGCGCGAACACCTCGGAGAAATAGGCCGGATCCTGATGGAACCGTTCCGAGATCTTGCGATAGGCCGGATCGAAGCGCATCGCCATGTCGGCGTCGGTCATCATCGGCATGCAGCGGATCGACGGATCCTCGACATCCGCGGGCATGTCCTCTTCGGCGATGCCGATCGGGTGCCAGATCCAGGCGCCGGCGGGCGATTTCTGCAACCACCAGTCGTACTTGAACAGCAGGTCGAAATAGCCGTTGTCCCATTTCGTGGGATGCGCGGTCCAAGCGCCCTCGATCCCCGAGGTGACGGTGTTGCGGCCGATGCCGCGGCTGGTGTGGTTGTTCCAGCCCAGGCCCTGTTCCTCGACCCCCGCGCCTTCGGGCGATGCGCCCAGAAGGCCGGCATCGCCGTTGCCGTGGGCCTTGCCGATGGTGTGGCCGCCCGCGGTCAGCGCCACGGTTTCCTCGTCGTCCATGCCCATGCGGGCGAAGGTTTCACGCACCTGCGCCGCGGTCTTGAGCGGATCGGGCTTGCCGTTCACGCCTTCGGGGTTGACGTAGATCAGGCCCATCTGCACCGCGGCGAGCGGGTTTTCCATCGTCGAGGGATCCTCGACATCGCCATAGCGGTTGTCGGACGGCGCCAGCCATTCCTTTTCGGCGCCCCAGTAGATGTCCTTTTCGGGATGCCAGATATCCTCGCGCCCGAAGCCGAAGCCGAAGGTTTTCAGCCCCACGGATTCATAGGCGACGGTGCCGGCCAGCACGATCAGGTCGGCCCAGCTGATCCGGTTGCCGTATTTCTTCTTGATCGGCCACAGCAGGCGGCGGGCCTTGTCGAGGTTGCCGTTGTCGGGCCAGCTGTTCAGGGGTGCGAAACGCTGGTTGCCGGTATTGGCGCCGCCGCGGCCGTCGGCCTCGCGGTAGGTGCCCGCGGCATGCCAGGCCATGCGCACCATCAGGCCCGCATAGGTGCCCCAGTCCGCCGGCCACCAGTCCTGGCTGTCGGTCATTAGGGCCTTCAGATCGGCCTTCAGCGCGTCGAAGTCGAGCTTCTGCACCTCGGCGCGGTAGTTGAAGCCCTTGAGCGGGTTGGACTTGCTGTCGTGCTGGTGCAGGATGTCGAGGTTGAGCGCGTTCGGCCACCAGTCCATCACGCTGGTTTCCGTTCTGGTGTTCGCGCCGTGCATGACCGGGCATTTGCCGGTCGGCGTCAGATCGTTCCCATCCATACTCTTCCTCCGGGTCTGGCTTTTTCGCTTGAGCGGCGGCAGCCTGCGGGACGGGCGTGAAGATCCCGTTAAATCCGCAGGCTGCCTTGCCGGGTGCGCACAGCGATAGCACAGCGGATTCATAAATAGAATTTGCATTTTCTAATCACAGTTATATGGAAAACTTATCATCATCGCCGGGGCGGGCCGGTCCCGCTGATCCGCCGGCCCATCGCTGCGGCGGGGGGTGGTATAGGTTCGGCCTTGGTCCAGCCGCCTTGGCCGGGTGGTGGCGGTCATGTGACACTCCGCCCCGGAACAGGAGGGCGGCACATGATCAGGGGGAACGGCCTCGACGGCAGGGTCGCCATCGTCACCGGCGCCACGGGCGGCATCGGGCGGGGGGTCGCGCTGGCGCTGGCCGCGCGCGGGGCGCGCGTGGTCGTCAACGGGCGCAACGCCGAAAAGGGCGCCGCGGTGGTGGCGGAAATCGAGGCTTTGGGCGCAAGCGCTGCCTTCGTCGCCGGGGATGTGCGCGAGAAGGCCGACATGGAACATGTCGTGGCCGAGGGCGCGCGGCTGTTCGGCGGCATCGACATCGTGGTGCCGAACGCGGGCGGCAGCGACGAGGACGCGCGCAACCCGGCCGTGCGCGGCCCCTTCGCCGGTATCGACCTGGAGAAGGTCACACAGTTCATCGCCGCCGCCCACAGGGGCAAGCTGACCGTGGTGCAGGCCGCCATCCCCCATATGCGCCGGCGCGGCGGCGGGGCGGTGGTGTTCGTCACCTCGGAAGGCGGGCGTACGGCGACGCCGGGGCAGACGGCGATCGCGTCGTTTTCCGGCGGGCTGGTGATGGCGGCCAAGGTGCTGTCCAAGGAACTGGCGCGCGAGAAGATCCGCGTGAACTGCGTCTGCGTCACGCTGGTGCGCGACTCGCCGTCCTGGGATGCGGCCTTCGTGCGCGAGGGCGCGGTGTCGGACCATCACCGCAGGCAGTATGAAAAGATCATCGCGTCGAGTCCCCTCGGCGTCGCCGCGCCGCCGGATATCGGCAATGTCGTGGCCTTCCTCGCCTCCGACGATTCGCATTACCTGACCGGCGCGGTGCTGAGCCCCACCGGCGGGCTGACGCTGCACTGAGGGGCCCATGTCGCAAGGCAACGAATCCGCCCGCGCGCTGCAACTGCTGGCCGAGGTCTCGCCCGATTTCGTGCGGCTGACCGAGGAAATGCTGTTCGGCCAGATCTGGGAACGCCCCGGCCTGTCGGCCCGCGACCGCAGCCTGATCACCTGCGCCGCGCTGGTGGCCGGGGGGCGGACGGAACAGATGGCCTCGCATTTCCCGCGTGCGGTCCGCAATGGCGTGACGCGCGAGGAACTGGTTGAAATGATTGTGCATCTGGCGTTCTATGCCGGCTGGCCGAATGCGGTATCGGCGCTGATGCGCGTGCGCGAACATCTGGATGCGCCGGAGGGAGGCCAGGCCGGGGGCTAGCGGCGGCATCGCAAGAGCGGCATTGCCAAGCTACATCGTATGGAAATACGATCGTATCGGCTGTGTTCCTCTGGCGATGCGAAAGGTCCTGACATGTCCGAATTCCGGCTGCCCGAAGGAGAGGTCGACGACAGGCTCTACCTGCAATCGGTGGCGCGCGCGCTGGATGTGCTGGAAAGCTTCGGCCCCGGCCGCAGCCAGATGTCGCTGAGCGAGATCGCCCAGGCCGTCGGCGCGAACAAGAGCGCGATCCAGCGCACGGTGCAGACGCTCCAGGCCCGCAACTATCTGCGCCGGGGGGACCAGCGGGGCTATATGCTGGGGTCGCGGGTGCTGGACCTGACGTTCGAATACCTGCGCAACCATCCCTATGTCATCCGCGTCACCCCGGTGATGGCCGAACTGCGCCGCAACGTGGGCGAACGGATCGACTTCAGCATCTTCGATTACACCACCATCATCTATGCCGTGCGCATGCAGTCCAAGCGCGAGACGCTGAACGCCTCGCTGGTGGGGCGGCGGCTGATGAGCTTCGGCACCTCGGGCGGACGGGCCTGTCTGTCGCTGCTGCCGGACGAGGTGGTGATGGACATCCTCGAACGCAGCCCGCGGCAGAAGTTCACCCCGCATACGGTGACGGAAATCCCCGAACTGATGGACCGCATCCGGCAGGCGCGCGAGGATCGCTATGCGCTGGCGATCAGCGAATACCTGACGGGCGAGATCGTCATCGGCGCGGCGATCCGGGGGCCGAACGGCTTTCCGGTCGGCGCGATCCATATCGCCGGGATGCATTCGGAACTGTCGGTGGATCACATGCGCGCCCATGTCGCGCCGCTGCTGCTGGAAGCCGTGCGCGCGGTCGAGCTGTCGCACGGCTGACGCCCGGATCTGACCCGACCCCCGGCCCGGGCCGTCATCGGCGGCGCCCGGGCCCTTGGCATTCGGCGTCGCGGGTCGCCCAAACCATGGGCGAAAGCGTGCCGGGGGGCGTGCGAGGCACTTTTTACTTGCACCGAACTTGCCCTATCTGCTTACCTATGCAAATCAACCAACCCAAACAACAATACAGTCGTATCGAATATCGAAACACGGAGGCTTCCATGAAGATCACGCGCCGCGCAACCCTGGGCATGATGGCCGCGCTTGCCGCCCCGTCCATCCTCAGGGCCCAATCCGCCGGGGTGCAGCACGTCGGGGTGATGCTGCCGTTTTCCGGCATCGCCTCGGTCGAGGGGTTGCAGACCATCAAGGGGATCGAACTCGCGGTCGAGGAATTCAACGCCTCGGGCCGCTATCCCAAGACCATCGAGATCCTGCGCGAGGATGATGAATCGAACGCCTCCAAGGGTGTCGCCGCGGTGCGCAAGCTGATCGAGAACCACGAGGTTCCGTTCATCGTCGGTACCTATGCCTCTGCCGTGGCGCTGGCCGCGACCCGTGTGGCGCGGGAATACAAGGTGCCGATGCTGACCGGCGGGTCCACCGGCGCGGCCGTGACCGAGGACAACCCGCCCGGCGATCCGTGGTTCTTCCGCGCCTTCCCGGATTCGAACGATCAGGGCGAACATACCGCGCAGGACATCATCCGCGTGCTGGGCAAGAAGAAGATCGCCATCATGCACGACCGCACGCCCTATGGCACCTCGCTGGCCGAACAGGTGCAGCGCGTGGTGGCCGCCGAACCGGGCGGCGAGATCGTGTTCGTCGACAACTATGCCACCGGCGAGCAGGACTTCTTCCCCGTGCTGACCCGCCTGCGCCAGATCGCGCCCGAGGCGGTCTATATCGGCGGCTGGGCGGCGGATGGCGCGATGATGGTGCGTCAGGCGCGCGAGGTCGGGCTGGACACGCAGTTCGTGGGTTCGGGGTCCATGATCACCGACGACTTCATCCGCCTTGCGGGCCCGGCGTCCGAGGGCTTTGCCGTCGCCACGCTCTATGAACCCGGCACCACCAACCCGCACGGCAAGGCTTACGGCGAACGCCATCTGGCGCGGTGGGGCGAGAACGGCAACACCATGACGGGGCTCGGCTACGATTCCATGTCCATCGGGCTCGAGGCGATGGCGCGCGTGGGCGAACCGGACAGCGCGAAGATCCAGCAGATGATCTACAAGGGCATGGCCGATTTCCCGATCGTCACCGGCCCGGGCGAGCAATACGCGAAGTTCACCGAAAAGGGCGGCGTGCTGTACCGCATGATGATGTCGCGCGTGGTGAACGGCAAACGCGAGATCATCGCGGGCTGAGCCCGCGCGGCAGAACCGGAAGCAAGGGGGTAACGTGGACCTGTTCCTGCAATATCTGGCGAACGGGGTTGTCATCGGCAGCTCCTACGTTCTGGTCGCCGTGGGGCTGACGCTGATCTTCGGTATCCTCGGCGTGGTGAACTTCGCGCATGGCGAGTTCTACATGCTGGGGGGTTATATCGGGGTGACGGCGGTCACGATCATGGGGCTGCCCTTGCTGGCAGCCCTTCCGCTGGTCATCGCCTCTGCGGTGGTGATCGGCTATCTGGCCGAACGGCTGCTGCACAAGGCGCTGAAGGATTCGGACCCGACGAATTCCATCATCGCCTCGTTCGGTCTGGCGGTGGCGATCCAGAATGCGGTGCTGATCACGCTGGGTCCGCAGGCGCAGATGGCGAATATCGACGTGTCGGCGCTGAACCTGTCGGTCGGGTCGGTCTACCTGCCGGGCAACCGGGTTCTGGTGCCCATCGTGACGGCGCTGCTGATCGCGGGGCTTTACGCGGTGCTGCATTTCACCTGGACGGGGCGCAGCCTGCGGGCGATGGCGCAGCACGGGATGGTGGCGCGGCTGTGCGGCGTGCGGGTGGAACGGGTGGCGATCGTCACCTTCATCGCGGCGGCGGCGCTGGCGGGCACGGCGGGGATGCTGATGTCCTCGGTCTATTCGGTGCATCCGATGGCGGGCAACATGGTCGTGCTCAAGGCCTTCACGGTGGTGATCCTCGGCGGCATGGGCAATATCGGCGGCGCGGCGGCGGCGGGGCTGATCCTCGGCATCACGGAAACGATGACGGCCGCCTATCTGGCCAATGCGATGCGCGACATCGTGGGCTTCGTCATCGTGATCCTGGTGCTGCTGTTCCTGCCGAACGGCCTGTTCGGAAAGGCCTACGACCGGTCATGAAACCACAACATCTTCTTCTTGCGGCGCTTGCCGTCGCGGTGATGGCCTTCGCGCCGCAGGTCTTTGGCGGCTACGGGGTCAACATCCTGGTGCTGGTGCTGCTGAACACCGCGGTGGTGTCGGGGCTGAACCTCGTCACCGGCTATGCGGGGCTGTTTTCCTTTGCGCAGGCGGCCTTCTATGCCATCGGCGCCTATACGGCGGCGATCATGGTGCGTGATCTGGGCACCGGGTTCTGGGTCAACCTGCCGGCGGCGATGGCGGTGACGGGGGTGTTCGGCGCGTTGCTGGCGCTGCCCGCGCTGCGGCTGAGCGGGCATTTCCTCGCCATCGTCACCATCGCCTTCCAGACCATCGTCTATCTGGTGCTGTCGCAATGGAACGGCTTCACCGGCGGGCAGAGCGGGCTGTCGATCCTGGAGCCCGCGCATTTCTTCGGCATCCGGCTGTTCCGCATCCAGCACTATTACTACCTCGCGCTTGCGCTGTGCGTGCTGGTGCTGGTGGTCGTGGCCTTCCTGATCCATTCGCGTCTGGGGCGCGAATGGATGGCGATCCGCGATGACGAGACGCTGGCGCGCGCCGTGGGCATTCCGACGACGCGGGCCAAGCTGACGGCCTTTGCCGCGGCTTCGGCCATCGCGGGGGCGGCGGGGGCCGTCTATGGCTACATGATGCGCGGGGTGACGCCGGACGATTTCACCATCTGGCTGTCGGCGTCCTTCGTGGCGATGATGATCGTGGGGGGCAAGGGCACGTTCCTCGGCCCGATCCTCGGCGCCGCGCTCTTGACCATCGCGCCGGAAATGCTGGGGGAATACGCGCAGTACAAGATGTTCTTCTACGGCATCGTGCTGGTCGTCGCCGCCACCATCCTGCCCGGGGGCCTGATGGGCCTGTGGCGCCGCCTGCGGGGGAGCGAGCAATGAGCGACCTGATACTCGACGCCCGCGGGATCGTGCGCCGGTTCGGCGGCGTGGTGGCGGTGGATGGCGCCGACCTGTCCGTCCGCAAGGGCGAGATCGCCGGCCTGATCGGGCCGAACGGGTCGGGCAAGTCCACCATGGTGAACCTCGTCACCGGGGAACTTGCCCCCCATGCCGGCAGCTTCACCTTCGACGGGCAGGACATCACCCGGCTCGGCCCCGGCGAACGCACCCGGCGGGGCATGGCGCGCAGTTTCCAGATGCTGCGGCTGTTCCGGTCGCTGTCGGTCGAGGACAACCTCGTGCTGGCCAGCCATTTCCGCATGCAGACCGGCACGCTGGCCAATGTCCTGCGCAGCCCCGCCGCGATGGCAGAGGAACGCGCCCTGCGCGCCCGGGCGCGCGAGTTGCTGGGCTGGTTCGACCTTGCCGATTTCGCCGGCCGCCCCGTCAGCGCCATGTCCATCGGCCAGCAGCGCATGGTGGAACTGGCGCGCGGGATCCTCGCGCAACCGCGGCTCTTCGTGCTGGACGAACCGGCGGCGGGGCTGTCGCCCGTCAACGTCGACCGGCTGATCGCCATCATCCGGCGCATGCGCGACGAATTCGGGATGAGCATCCTTCTGGTCGAACACGACATGCGCGTGGTGCGCGAGTTGTGCGATCAGGTCACGGTGCTGGACGCGGGCCGCGTGATCGCCGCAGGCGTGCCCGAGGCGGTGGTCAACGACCTCGCCGTTGTCGAAGCCTATATCGGGTCGGGATGGAAGCGCCGTGCTAAAGCTTGAAAACATCGTCGCCGGCTATGGCAAGAACCGCATCCTGCACGGCTTCAGCCTGCATGTGCCCAAGGGCGGGCTGGTCGCGCTTCTGGGCGGTAACGGCACCGGCAAGTCCACCACGCTGAAGGCCATCGTCGGTCTGGTCACGCCGCAGGAGGGCCGGATCGTCTTTGACGGCGCCGACATGGCCCGCGTTCCGGCAGAGGCGCGCGCGGGCATGGGCATGTCGCTGGTGCCGCAGGGCAAAGAGGTGTTCGGCGGCATGTCGGTCGAGGAAAACATCCTCATGGGCGCCTATCACCGCCGCGCCGACAAGGCGGGCATCGCGCAGGATCTGGAACAGGTCTATGCCCGCTTCCCCCGCCTGCGCGAACGCCGCAAGGTGGCCGCCGCCATGCTGTCGGGGGGCGAACGGCAGATGCTGTCGATTTCCCGCTCGCTGCTGTCGCGGCCCAAGCTTCTGTTGCTGGACGAACCTTCCGCCGCGCTGGCGCCCAAGGTGGTCGAGGAAATCGCCGATGCCATCGTGGCGCTGCGGGCGGACGGGCTGAGCCTGCTGCTGGTGGAACAGAACGTGGGCATGGCGCTGGACGTGGCCGATTACATCTATGTCATCCGCGCGGGCCGGGTGGCCTATGAGCGCCCGGTGGGCGACGAAGGCGTGGGTATGGACGAGCTGCGCCAGTTCTATCTCGGGGGGCACGACCATGGATAATGCCGGTTTCCACGGCAAGACGGTGCTGATCACCGGCGCGGGCGGGGCCCTGGGGCGCGCCACCGCGCAGGCGCTGGCCGAACGGGGCGCCGATCTGGTGCTGGCCGATGTCAGCCCGGCGGCGCTGGATACGGTGCTGGCCCTGTGTCCGGGGGCCAAGGGGATGGCGGTCGATGTGACCGACCCGGCCGCGCTGGAACGGCTGGCCGCCTTTGCCCGCGACGCCTTTGGCCGGCCGGTGGAGAAGCTGGTGGCGGCGGCGGGGGTTCTGGGCCCGATGAAGCCGCTGATCGAGGTCGACGAGGATGAATTCGACCGCACGTTCGACATCAACCTGCGCGCGCTGTGGCGGCTGTCGAAGTTGATCATCCCGCAGATGCGGGACATCGGGCGCGGCTCGGTCGTGTTGTTTTCCTCGACCGCCGGGTTGCAGGCGTCGAAGGTGCTGTCGCTTTATTCCGTGACCAAGGGCGCGGTGACGATGCTGACGCGCAACCTTGCGCTGAACCACGCGGCCGAAGGCATCCGCGTCAACTGCGTCTGCCCCGGCACCATCGCGGGGCCCATGGCAGAGGCGAACGTGGCCTTCGCCGAGGGGGCAGAGGCGCAGGACAAGCGGCGGGCGGAAATCGTCGCCGCCCATCCCATGGCGCGCATGGGCCTGCCCGCAGAGGTCGCCGCGGCGGTGGTGTTCCTGCTGGACGATGCCGCGGGTTTCACCACCGGCACCGCGCTGCCCGTCGATGGAGGCCGCCTTGCCTGACCGTTTCACCGCAAAGACCGCCCTTGTGACCGGTGGCGCGCGCGGCATCGGGGCCGCCACCGCCGAACGGCTGGCGGCAGAGGGCGCGCGGGTGCTGCTGGTCGATCTGCTGCCCGAGGTGGCAGAGACGGCGGCGGCCCTTGGCCAGCCGTCGCTGGCCGTGGATCTGGCGGCGGCGGATGCACCGGCGCGGGTGCTGGCGGCGTTGCGGGCGGCGGATATGCTGCCGCTCGACATCCTCGTGAACAATGCCGGGATCGGCGGGTCGAAACCGCTGGCCGACAGCGACGATGCGCTGCTCTATCGCCTGATCGACGTGAACCTGCGCGCGGTCATCAGCCTGACCCGCGATCTGGTGCCGCATCTGCGCCAGCCGGGCGGACGAATCGTGAACCTGAGTTCGATCTTCGGGCTGACGGGCTATCCCGGCACCGTGGGTTATGCGGTGGCCAAGGCGGGCATCGCCCAGTTCACGCGCCAGCAGGCGGGCGAACTGGGCCCGCGCGGGATCACCGTCAACGCCATCGCGCCGGGTGTGGTGGTGACGCCGATGACCGAAACGCGGCTGAAAGACCCGGTGTATCAACGGCTTCAGGTCGCCCCGATCCCGCTGGAACGGGTGTCGCAGCCCCATGAACAGGCCGCCGTCATCGCCTTTCTGGCCTCCGACGATGCCGGCTACGTTTCCGGCGCCGTCATCCCGGTCGATGGCGGCTATACCGCCGCGCGCCACAGCCGCGCCGAACCCCTGCCCGCCAAGGAGGACTGACGCCCATGTTCGACAATTCCGTCAAATGGCCCAACGGCGCCCGCTGCGCCGTGATGCTGACCTTCGACTTCGACGCCGAAACGCTCTGGACTTCGCGCAACGAGGCGAACTGGACCCGCCCCGGCATCCTCAGCCAGGGCCGGTACGGCGCCAAGGTGGGCGTGCCCAAGATCCTCGACACGCTGGACGAGGCCGGGGTTCCCGCCACCTTCTTCATCCCCGGCTGGACGGTGGAAAACCATTCCGCCCGGTGCGAGGCGGTGCTGAAGGCGGGCCACGAGGTCGCGCACCATTCCTATTCGCACAGATGGGTGTCCGACGATCCGGCGGCGGAGGTCGAGGAATTCGAAAAGGGGCTGGAGGCGTTCAAGACCGTCCTCGGCGTGCGCCCGCGCGGCTACCGTTCGCCCGCGGGCGAGGTCAGCGCCGGGCTGTTCAAGCTGCTGGCAGAGCACAATATGCTCTACAATTCCTCGCTGATGGACGATGTGATGCCCTACCGGCACCGCTTCAACGACGGCGCGGCCGGGCCGGTGGAACTGCCGTGGCACTGGTCGCTGGACGATGCGCCCTATGCGCTGTTCGCCGTCGCCAATCCCCGGCCGATCTTCACCAACGAACATATGTTCAAGGTCTGGACGGATGAATTCCGCGAGATCTACCGGTGGGGCGGGCTGTTCAACATCATCTTCCATCCGCAGATCACCGGGCGCCCCTCGCGCATCGCCCTGCTGCGCGAACTGATCGCCTTCATCAAGACCTTCCCCGACGTGTGGTTCGCCACCGGCACCGACGTGGCCGAAGCTTGGATCGCCGCCGGGGAACCCGAGGCGCGCTGATCCCACCGGCGCGCTGACACTGCAGGACATCGACACAGCACCCGCCCGGGCGGGCGGGGCAGGCTTTGCCCTGCGACAGCAAGAGTTTGGAATATCCAGATGAAAGACATTCTGCCGACCGACGAAACCCTGACCATCCCCGGTCTGCGCCAGGGGGCCGAAATCCTGATCGACCGGTGGGGCATTCCGCACCTGCGCGCGGGGTCCAAGCTGGACGGGTTCTTCGTGCAGGGGTTCAACGCGGCGCGGGACCGGCTGTGGCAGATGGACCTGTGGCGCAAGCGGGGTCTGGGGCGGCTGGCGGCCTCTTTCGGCCCGGGGTATCTGGAACAGGACATCGCGGCGCGGGCGTTCCTGTATCGCGGCGATCTGGATGCGGAATACCGCGCCTATGCCGACGATATGGAGGAAATCTGCACCGCCTTCACCGCCGGCATCAACGCCTGGATCGACCTTTGCGCCCGCGAACCCCGCCGCCTGCCCGAGGAATTCGCGCGCACCGGATCGCAGCCCGAAAAATGGCGCCCCGAGGATGTGGTGCGCATCCGCAGCCATGCGCTGACCCGCAACGCGCTGTCGGAAATCCTGCGCTGCGTGATCCTGGCCGAGGCGACGCCGGAGGCCGACCTGCTGCGCAAGAACATCGAGCCCGCGCATGTGCCGACGAATGCCGGCGCGCTCGACCCCGCCGATGTGCCGCTGGCGGTGCTGGATGTGTTCAAGCTGGCCACCGCCGCCGTCAGTTTCGAATCCGACCGGCTGGCCGCCAAGCGGGACGAGGCCGCGAAATGGCGCAAGGTCAATGCGCTGACAGAGGTCGTCGCGGATGCCGACTGGACGGGGTCGAACAACTGGGCCGTTGCGGGCAGCCGCACCGCCACCGGCCGCCCGGTGATCGCGGGCGATCCCCACCGGCTGCATTCTGTTCCGGCGCTGCGCTATCTGGTGCATCTGAAAACGCCCGATTTCAACGTGATCGGCACGGGCGAGCCCGTCGCGCCGGGCCTTGCCATGGGCCACAACGGCACCTGCGCCTTCACCGCGACCATCTTCGGGTCGGATCAGGAAGACATCCACGTCTACGAGACGAACCCCGACAACCCGCGCGAATACCGTTTCGGCGGCGGGTGGGAGGCGATGGAGGCCATCCCCGAAACCTTCGAGATCAAGGGCCATCCGCCCGAGGTGCACGAACTGCTGTTCACCCGCCATGGCCCCCTGCTGCTGGCCGAACCCGACCGCAACCGCGCCTTCGCGCTGCGGTCGGTCTGGTGGCTGCCGGGCACCTGCGCCTATCTGGCGGGGATTTCGTCCATGCGTTCGAAAACGCTCGACGATTACCGCGCCGCCATCGCGCGGTTCGGGGCGCCGGCGCTGAACCATGTCTATGCCGATACCGCGGGCAACATCGCCTGGCTGCCCTATGGCTTCACCCCCGTCCGCCCGAACTGGGACGGGCTGATGCCGGTGCCGGGGGACGGGCGGTTCGAATGGCAGGGCATCCTGCCGCTGGAGGACATGCCGCAACTGACCAACCCCGGCCGCGGCTTCGTCGCCTCTGCGAACGAGGCGAACGTGCCCGCCGACTGGACGCATGACACCGCGCAGATCGGCTACGAGTGGCTGGAGAAAAGCCGCGCGCTGCGCATCTTCGACGTGCTGTCGGGGGCGCAGGGCCATAGCGTCGCGGACAGTTGCGCGTTGCAGGCGGACCCCTGGTCGCGGCCCGGCGCGCGGTTGCAGGCGCTGGTGCGCGCGGCGGGGCTGGCGGGTGACGCCGGGGCGGGTGCGGCGGCGCGGTTGCTGCTCGACTGGGACTGCATGCTGGATGTGGGCTCGGCCGGGGGGCTGTTGCAGGAATGGTGGCTGCACAAGCGCATCAAGCCCGCGCTGTTCGACCTTTTCGTTGCGCGCGATGATCTGCGCGGCCTGATGTATCCCGGCGATGTGGAAGGCATGCTGACCGCGCTGGAAAACCCCGGGGCCGCGTTCGGGGCCGACCCGGCGGCGGGGCGCGACGCGCTGCTGCGGGAAACGCTGGTGGGGGCGGTCGCGGATCTGTCGGCCCGTTTCGGCGCCGATATGGCGGCGTGGAAATGGGGCGACCTGCACCATGCCTATTTCGAACATCCCCTCAGCCGCGCGCTGCCCGGCGACTGGGCCGCGAAGGCCGATGTCGGCCCCGCGCCCAAGCCCGGTTCGGCCTCGACCGTCATGCATGCGGCCTATCGCGAGACGGATTTCCGCGTGATCAACGGCGCGTCCGTCCGGTTCGTGCTGGATGTGGGCGCGTGGGACAATTCGGTATGCATCAACGCCCCCGGCCAGTCGGGCGACCCGCGCAGCCCCTATTACGCGAATCTCTTCGACAAGTGGTCGCGCGGCGAATACGTGCCTTTCCTCTATTCCGATGCGGCGGTCGACAAGGTTGTCGCCCATCGCATCACCCTGTTGCCGGAGACTGCCTGATGAGCACCCTTTTCACCCCCGTCGAGATCGGCCCGCTGACGCTGCCCAACCGTCTGGTCGTGGCGCCCATGGCGCAATACAGCGCGGACGAGGGCGCGCATGGCCCCTGGCACCGGGCGCATCTGGGGATGCTGGCCAATTCCGGCGCCGGGCTGGTGATGATCGAGATGACCTCGCCTTCCTACGCCGGGCGCTGCACGCATGGCGACTGTTCGCTGCACGACGACCGGACCGAAGCCGCGCTGGCCGAAACCGTGGCGCTGATGCGCGCGGTGGGCGGGGCGAAGGTGGGCATCCAGATCGGCCATGGCGGGCGCAAGGCGTCCACGCATCCGTCATGGAAGGGCTTTGCGCCGCTGGCGCCCGGGGAAGGGGCGTATGAGACCATCGCGCCCTCGCCGCTGCCGTTCGGCGCAGCACCCGCCCCGCGCGAGATGACGCCCGCCGATATCCGCGCGCTGATCGACGACCATGCCGCGGCGGCGGCGCGGGCGGTGCGCGCGGGGGTGGACCTGATAGAGATCCACGGCGCGCATGGCTATCTGCTGCACCAGTTCCATTCCCCCGTCACCAACCGCCGCGGCGATGCCTATGGCGGCACGGCCGAAAACCGCATGCGCCTGCTGCTGGAGGTGTTCGACGCCACCCGCGCCGCCGCCCCCGGCATCGCGGTAGGCATGCGCATCACCGCCTCGGACTGGATCGAGGGCGGGCTGACCCCCGACGATGCGGTGGCGCTGGCAAAGGCGCTGGCGGCACGGGGCTGCGATTATGTCGATGTGACCTCGGGCGGGATCGACCCGGCGCAGAAGATCACCGTGGGCCCGATGTACCAGGTGGATTTCGCCGCCGCCGTGAAGGCCGCGACCGGCATGCCGGTGCGCGCCGTGGGCCTGATCGCCACCCCGGAACAGGCCGAAGGCATCGTCGCCGGAGGCAAGGCCGACATGGTGGCGCTGGCGCGCGCCTTTCTGGCCAGCCCCCGGTGGGGCTGGTGGGCGGCCTATCGCCTTGGCGCCACCCCCATGGTGCCGCTTCAGGCCCAACGCGCGGCGCATCCGGCCTGGGCGGGCTGGGGCATGATGGACCCGGCCCTGTCCGCCTGACTGTTCGCCCGACAAACCAAGCGAGGTGCGAAATGACGCTTCAGAGCAGCACGAAGGTTCCCGTTCCGGGCAATATCCCCGTGGTCGCCATCGACCCCTATGACGACGCCACGCTGGAAAGCCCCTATGCCATGCACGACATCGTGCGCCGTGCCGGCCCGGTGGCGTTCATGGAAAAGTACGGCGTCTATGTCATGGGGCGGTATCACGACATGCTGCCCGCGCTGAAGGACTGGCAGCGGTTTTCCTCCACCTCGGGGTCCGGCATCGCCGACATCCGTTCGCCCGACGCCTGGCGCGCGGCCAGCCCCATCGTCGAGGTCGATCCGCCCGACCACACGAAGGTGCGCCTTGCGCTGCAACGGATCCTGACGCCGCAGGTGATCCGCGAATGGCGCGAGGCGTTCCGCCCCCGGGCCGAAAGCCTGGTGGACGAACTGGTCGATACGGGCACCATCGACGCGGTGGGCGATCTGGCCGAAACCTTCGTGTCCGACGTGTTCCCCCGCGCCATCGGCTGGGCCGACAGCCCGGGACGGCGGGAAAAGCTGTTCCTTCTGGGCGCGCTCAACTTCGACGGGCAGGGGCCGCGCAATGCGCGTTTCCTGGCGACAGAGGCCGCGGCGGCGCAGATCATGGACTGGAACAACGCGCAGATGAAGCGCGAGGCGCTGTTGCCCGACGGCTTCGGCGTCAGGATCTACGAGGCCGCCGACCGGGGCGAGATCGACCCCGAGATTGCGCCCCTGCTGATCCGGTCGTTCCTGCGCGGGGGGCTCGACACCACCTCGGCCACGATCTCTGCCGCGGTGCATTATCTGGCCAATGCGCCCGACCAGTATGCCGCCCTGCGCGAAAACCCCGCCAAGGTCCGCACCGCGCTGGACGAGGCGATGCGGCTGGAAACCCCGATCCAGACCGTGTGCCGCCTGACGACGGAGGATGTGGATTTCGGCGGCGGCATCGTGGTGCCGGCGGACAACAAGATCATCATGCTTCTGGGTGCCGCCAACCGCGACCCGGCGGAATGGGAAAACCCCGACCGCTTCGACCTGACGCGCCAGACGATGGGGCATCTGGCGCTCGGCAGCGGGGTGCATATGTGCATCGGCCAGATGATCGCCCGGATGGAGGGCGAGTTGATGCTGCAATCGCTGATCGCCCGGGTGCGGACGATCACGCCCGAGGGGCCCACGGCGCAGCGGCTGAACAACAACCTGCGCAGTTTCGCCTCGGTCCCGGTGTCGCTGCGGTCGTAGGGGGCGTTGTCCCCGCCGGCGCCGGGACAATGCCGGGGCAAGCCCCGGCCTACGGACGCAGCGTATCTTGACCCGCCGCTCTGGCTGGCGAAGGCGCGTGCCTTCGCCACCTCCTGCCGGTGCCATTATCCCGGCCGGGGGCCCAAAGCCCCGGCCAGCGCCCGCCCCGGCGGGCGCTTCTCGCCCGCCGGGGCGGGCGCTGGCCTATCCTGGTTTCCTGACATCACCGTCTTCGGTGGAAAGGTCGTGCCACGGGCGGGGGAAACGCAGTGCGTTTCCTCTTCCCGCCCGACCAGACCGCAGGGGTGTATGCCGACCCGCCCTAACCCGGCGCCGTCATCAGCGGCGCCAGCCGGTCCGCCACCTCGGCGGGGTCGAGGCCGTGGCTCGCCCCCGTCGCATGGCTCAGCCATGCGCCGTCCGCCGCCAGCCGCGCGATGGCAAGGGGGGTGGCGGCATCGGTATCGGCATGCCGCGCCAGCCGCGCCGACAGCCAGCCCGCCCATTGCGCCGCCAGCGCCGGTTCCGTCATCAGCGCGACCGACAGCGCCGACCAGGGCGTGCCGCAGCCGAAGCTTTCGCTGTTCAGCATGGTGATCACATAGGCGCGGGTGAACCGGCCCCAGGGCTGCGGGTCGGCCGCGATCAGCGCGTCGATTTCCGCGTCGATGCGGTCCAGAAGATGGGCGACCACGCCTTCGACCAGCGCCTGTTTGCTGGGGAAATGGTGGAAGAGGCCCCCCTTCGACACCCCCGCCGCCCCGGCCACCGCCTGCACCGTCAGAGCGCCGAGGCCATCCTCTACGCCGATCCGGATCGCCATGTCGATCAGCCGCTGGCGCAGGGCGTCGGGTTGCTTGCGCGTCATCGGCTAGTGCCCGGTGCTGCGGGAAAACACGTTCATCACCACCACCCCGGCGACGATCAGCCCGATGCCCGCCATCGCGCCCGCGTCCAGCGTCTGGCGAAAGACGAAAAGGCCCACCAGCGCCGTCAGGATGATGCCGATCCCCGACCAGATCGCATAGGCGACCCCAAGCGGGATGACCCGCAGCACCTGCGCCAGAAAGAAGAACGACAGCGCATAGAAAAGCAGCACGGCGAGCGAGGGCCAAGGCTCTGTTGCACAAATCGGCTGCTGATCGGACTTCCCCTTTCCCCGGACAGATTTATCCTGCGACCTCTGTGATGGGCGTGCCGAGCGCGGTGAAGCCGTTGAGCACGG
>NZ_JAVKPH010000015.1:0-97033 GCF_031432425.1 Ruixingdingia sedimenti
TCTTCCCGTGGTCAACGTGACCAATCGTACCAATGTTCACGTGCGGTTTCGTACGTTCAAACTTTGCCTTTGCCATGTCGCGGGCGTCCCTGGATCTGAGGGGGCCCGTCATCGACCGATTGCGGGGCCCGTTTTACACCGCGCGCCGTGTATCGGTTGGGCGCGGAAAATTCAAGCGTCACTTGCCCGTCAGCGCCCCGAAGGGGCTTTGGGCGGCTCTGCGGGGGGCGCGGCTGCGGGATCGAACCAGTGCGGGTTCTCGACCATCCAGTCCTCGACCGCCTTGGCGGCGTTGAAGGCCAGCGCGGCCATCTGTTCCTCGCGCGTGCGCGTCAGGCCGGAACCCACCACCGTTTCGCCCGAGAAACTCTCGAACACCGTGATCTGGCGCGGCTTTTCGTTGATCTTGCCGCCATCCGCGCCGCCCTTGGCATCGTCGAACACGGTGGCAGAGATGATCAGCACCGATTTCGGCGACAGCAGCACCGGCACGCCGGGGGGGGCGATGGCATAGCCGTCCAGATGGATGCCGATGTGATAGTACCGCTCGCCGTCCAGCCGCCCGAAACGGTCCTGGAACGCCTTGGTCAGCACGGCCTGCCATTCCGCGGGCGTGGCGTCGCGCGACACCGGCGACTTGACCGCCTTGTCGGTGATCACCGCCAGATGGCCGAGCCGCATCTTGCCGAGCGCGTCGGGCGGCGTGTCGAGCACCTGCGGCCCGCTGCCGCAAGCCGATAGCAGCAGCGCCGCCGCTGCGGCAAGGACGGGAAGGATTCGGGTCATCGCGCGCTCCGTCAGGGTCGGGCAGGGTCGGGCCTGCTTAGCCGAGCGGGGGGCCGCGCGCAACGGCGCGGGGCCGGCCCGGACACCGCCCGCCCGCATGGAAAAGGGCCCGCGCGGGTGGCGCGCGGGCCCTTCCGGCCGCAAGCGGGCCTTATTCGCCGGCCGCGGCGATGATGTCGCGGTATTCCTGCAACACCGCCGCCGGATCGGCCAGGCCCTTGGCCTTGGCGCGCTCGACCCACGACGCCTCGATGGGGGCGAGCATCTTCGACAGTTCGGCCACCATCTCGGGGCTGGCCTCGGTGATGTCGTAGCCCGCCTCCTTCAGCGTCGCCATCGCGGCATCCTCGGCCTCGGCATAGACGTCGCCCACGGTCTGGGCCAGCTTGTCCTGCGAAATCGCCAGGATCGCGGCGCGGTCGGCCTCGGAAATCTCGGCCCATTTCGCCGGGTTGATGCCCACCACGTTGACCGAGTTCGACACCCCGCCCGGCAGGATCAGCGCGTATTTCGTCAGATCCGTCTGGCCGAAACCCGTCACCGTATTGGCCTGCGTCAGCTGGCCGTCGATGACGCCGCTCGCCAGCATCTCGAACGCCTCGCTCGACGGCTTGTTGACGGTGACGCCCCCGGTCGCATCGAGGAACGCCTTGGTGCCCGAGGTCGGGGAGCGCATCTTGAGGCCCTGGAAATCCCCGATCGCCTTGACCGGCCGGGTCTTGGTGAACACCTGCGCCGGCGAGATCGAGAAGATCGACAGCACCTCGATGCCCTCGAATTCATTGAGCGGCGCCAGATGCTTGCGATAGAGCCGGTCGAAGGCCGGGGCGATGACCTCTTCCTTGTTCGACAAAAGCGGCATCTCGCCGAATTCGATCAGTTCGAACCGGCCCGGCGTATAGGCGGGCACGAGGAAGGCCATGTCGGCCAGCCCGTCGCGCACCACGTCGAACTGGCTCGCCACGGTGCCGACGACCTTGGGCAGGACCTCGACCTTGACCCGGCCCTCGGTGACCTTCTCGATTTCCTGGACCCAGGGGTGCAGCGCCTTTTCCCACAGGAAGAAACCCGGCGGCAGCCAGTTGGAATATCGGATGGTGACGGTTTCGCCGAAGGCGGCGGTCCCGGTGGCGATGGTGACGGCAGCGGCGGCGGCCAGCCGTGCGATGCGGTTGAATGCCATATGTGTTCTCCCTCCACGGGCCGCGGCACGGCCCCTGCGGCAGAGTGCCACAGACACCTGCCCTGTCTGTACCCGAGGAGGGGACATATCCGCCGCTGTATCCGGGCGGCGCCGGGGGCCAGCCCCCGGACCCCCGGGATATTTCTTTCACGGTGAAAGACGAGGGGCGTGTTTCTTCGGATAAAGGCGGATCCAGCTTCATCTTGCCGGAAATACTCCGGGGGTCCGGGGGCTGGCCCCCGGCCCTGCGCCATCCGCCTGCCGCGGCGCCTCAGGTGAAGCGGTTGTCGCGCGGAAAGCCGCGGGGCGCCATCCAGCCGGAACCCGCGCGCTTGCCCAGCCATTGGGTCAGGTCGGGCTCCGTCCGGGTGCGGCCGGCGGGGTCTTTCCAGCTCAGCCCCTCGGCCAGCACCAGGGTGGCGGCGTCCGACAGCCCCCCGTCCTTGTATTTCTGCAACCGCACGCCCTTGCCGCGCGCCATTTCCGGCAGTTCGGACAGCGCGAAGACCAGCATCTTGCGGTTCTCGCCCACCACCGCGACATGATCGCCGCGCACCGGCCGCGCCAGCATCGCCCGCGCCCCGTCGCGGAAGCTCAGCACCCCCTTGCCGGCGCGGGTCTGGGCCACGAGTTCGTCCACCGGCACCACGAAGCCGTCGCCCTCGGAGGAGGCGACGAGGTATTTCTCGCCCGGCCGGTAGATCAGCAGGTCCACGATGTCGGCCTCGTTCGGCAGGTCGACCATCAGGCGCACGGGTTCGCCCATGCCGCGCCCGCCGGGCAGGTTCGCGCCCAGAAGCGTGTAGAACCGTCCGTTGGTGCCGAAGAGCAGGATCCGGTCGGTCGTTTCGGCGTGGAACTGGAACCGGGGGCCGTCGCCGTCCTTGAACTTCAGTTCCTGGTCCAGCGGCAGGTGCCCCTTCATCGCCCGGACCCAGCCCATGCGCGAACAGACCACGGTGATCGGCTCGCGCTCGATCATCGCCTCGGCGGGCAGGGCCTCTGCCTCGGCGGCATCGGCAAAGGTGGTGCGGCGCGCGCCGCCCGGGGCGCCGGGGCCGAATTTCACCCCCGCCTCGCGCAACTCGGCGGCGATCCGCGCCCATTGCAGCGCGCCATCGGCCAAAAGCGCCATAATCCCCGCGCGTTCGGCCCGCAGCTCGTCGCGTTCGCGCCGCAGCTCGATTTCCTCCAGCCGCCGCAGCGACCGCAGGCGCATGTTCAGGATCGCCTCGGCCTGCACCTCGGTCAGGTCGCCCGGGCTGCGCGGCTTCGGCCCGCGATAGTCCTTTTCCGACAGCGCGCGGGGGAAAGTGCCCCCCCAGACCTCTGCCATCAGCGCGGCCTTGGGATCGGCGTCGTAACGGATGATGTCGATCACCCGGTCGAGGTTGAGGTAGGCGGTGATGAAGCCTTCCAGCACCTCCAGCCGGTGGTCGATCTTTTCCAGCCGGTGGCGCGACCGGCGTAACAGAACCTCGCGCCGGTGGTCGAGAAAGGCGCGCAGCACCTCTTTGAGCGAACAGACCTTGGGGGTGCGCCCGTCGATCAGCACGTTCATGTTCAGCGCGAACCGCACCTCGAGGTCCGAGACGCGGAAAAGCTGCCCCATCAGCACCTCGGGGTCCACCGTGCGCGCGCGCGGTTCCAGCACGATACGCACGTCATCGGCGCTTTCGTCGCGCACATCGGCCAGCAGGGGAACCTTCTTGGTCTGGATCACCTCGGCCAGCTTTTCGATCAGGCGCGATTTCGGCACCTGGAAGGGGATTTCCGTGACCACGATCTGCCAGGTGCCGCGGCCCAGATCCTCCACCTGCCAGCGCGCGCGCAGCCGGAAACTGCCGCGCCCGGTGCGATAGGCGTCGCGGATGCTGTCGGCGGGTTCCACCAGCACGCCGCCGGTCGGGAAATCGGGGCCGGGGATCAGGTCGACCAGCCGGTCGCCGGATGTGTCGGGGTCGTCGATCAGCGCAAGGCAGCCCTGCACCAGTTCGCCGATGTTGTGGGGCGGGATGTTCGTCGCCATGCCCACGGCGATGCCGCTGGCGCCATTGGCCAGCAGGTTGGGAAAGGCCGCGGGCAGCACCACGGGTTCTTCCAGCGTGCCGTCGTAGTTCGGGCGGAAATCGACCGCGTTTTCCGCCAGCCCTTCCAGCAGCGCCTCTGCCGCCGCGGTCAGCCGCGCCTCGGTGTAGCGGCTGGCGGCCGGGTTGTCGCCGTCGATGTTGCCGAAGTTGCCCTGCCCGTCCACCAGCGGGTAGCGGACGTTGAAATCCTGCGCCAGCCGCGCCATCGCGTCATAGATCGCGGCATCGCCATGCGGGTGATAGTTGCCCATCACGTCGCCGGAAATCTTAGCCGACTTGCGGAAACCGCCCGTCGAGGACAACCGCAGTTCGCGCATCGCGAACAGGATCCGGCGGTGCACGGGTTTCAGCCCGTCGCGGGCGTCGGGCAGCGCGCGGTGCATGATCGTGGACAGCGCATAGGTCAGATAGCGCTCGCCGATCGCGCGCGACAGCGGCTCGGACACCGTGGCGGGGCTCGGGGCGGGATCGTCGTCGGGCGTATCGGTCATGTCCCGTGATGTACGGCGCAGGCGCGCGGCGGTCCAGCGGGAAAAACGGCCCTGCGGGCGGGGAAGCGGCGGAAAGCGGTTCAGCCCGGCGGTGATTCGCGTCTAGGATGATGCAGGGCGGTTGCGCCCGGGGGACAAGACGATGCGATTGTTCAAGCTTCTGGTTCTGCTGGCATTGGGGTTCGGCGCGGTGGTCTACCTGTATGGCGGCAAGGCGCCGCCCGCGCGCGACCGGCAGGCAAAGGCCCCCGTGGCAGAGCCGGTGAAAACCGCCGCCGCCCCGGCGCCGCGCGCGCCGCGCCACCCTCCGGCCCCGGAAAAACCCGCGCCCGCCTTCAGCGCGGTGCCGGTGCCCGTGGCCCCGATCCCCACCGGCATCACCGCCGCGGCGCCCGGCGCGGCGAACGACCCCGGGCTGTTGACCACCATCGCCGCCGCGCCGAACCGCGACCCGGTAGCCGCCCCCGAACCCGCCCGCGCCACCGGCCCCGTGGAATCCGGCCCGGTGGAATTCCGCGAGGTCATCGCCAGCCTCGCCAATGTCCGCGCCGAACCCGGCACCGGCGCGCAGGTCCTGGGCCGCCTGCCGCGGGGCGAGATCGTGGCCGTGGCGGCAGAGGAAAACGGCTGGTCACTGATCCGCATCGAGGGCGACGGCATCGAGGGCTGGGTCGCAAGCCGCCTCCTGACCCCCATCGCGGCGGAGTGACCCCACCCCCGGGGCGCTGCCCCGGACCCCGGAGTATTTGGGAAAAGATGAAGCCGTACAGGAAGGGATACGCGCCCTTCTTCACTTTCTGTCCCTAAATATCCCGGGGTCCGGGGCAGCGCCCCGGGGCCGGCCACAGGCCCGACGCATGGGGGAGCCCCGCCCTTGCACCCCGCCCCCCGCCCGCGTAGCACTTGGGCCGGACCGGTGGCGGGCCGGGAAGAAGGACGGGCGATGGCGCAGCGGAGCATTCTGATCACGGGCTGTTCGTCGGGCATCGGCGCGGATGCCGCGCGTGCGCTGCATGCGCGGGGCTGGCGCGTCTTCGCCACCTGCCGGCGGGAAACGGACTGCGCCCGCCTGCGGGAAGAGGGGCTGGAAAGCTTCCCGCTCGACCTTGCCGACGAGGACAGCATCGACACCGCCATCGACGAGCTACGCAGCCGCACCGGCGGCGGGCTCGACGCGCTTTACAACAACGGCGCCTTCGCCCTGCCCGGCGCGGTCGAGGATCTGCCGCGCGGCGCATTGCGCGAGATTTTCGAGGTCAACCTCTTCGGCACCCATGACCTGACCCGCCGCGTGATCCCGATCATGCGGGCGCAGGGGCGTGGGCGGATCGTGACCTGTTCTTCAGTCCTAGGGCTGGTGCCGCTGAAATGGCGCGGGGCCTATGTCGCCACCAAATTCGCGCTGGAAGGGCTGACCGATGTGCTGCGGCTGGAAATGCGCGGCACCGACATCGACGTGATCCTGATCGAGCCCGGCCCCATCACCAGCAATATCCGCGTGAATTCCATCCCCCATTTCGAACGCTGGGTGGACTGGCAGGCATCCCCCCGCGCGGACCAGTATCGCGGCAGCCTGCTGAAACGCCTTTACGAAAGCCGCGGGCCCGACAGGTTCGAACTGCCGCCCGCCGCGGTCACGGCGAAACTGGTCCGTGCGCTGGAAAGCCCGCGCCCCCGCGCGCGCTATTACGTCACCACGCCCACCCATCTGATGGGCCTCGCCCGGCGCATCCTGCCCACCGCGGCGCTCGACTGGCTGGTCGACAAGGGGTAGGTCTGGCGCATGGACAGGTCGATCGGACTGGGGCTCTATCTGCTGGCGGCGGGACGGCGGGCGCGCGGCGGCGCGGCGGCCCCTGCCCCCCCCCGGCCCGAGGGCACGCTGGTCTGGCTCGCCGCGCTCGACCCTGCGGCGGGGCACGGGCTGGGGCAGCTGGCGCGGCGGCTGGCGGAGGAGCGGCCGGGGCTGCGGGTGCTGCTGTCCACGCCCGGGGGCTGCGCGGGCGATACCGCCGCGCGGGTGATGCAGACCGAGATGCCAGAGGATGCGACCGGGGCGGTGCGCGCCTTCCTCGACCACTGGCGGCCCGACGCGGTGGTGCTGACCGGCGGGCGGCTGCGCCCGGTTCTGGTCCATGCCGCCGCGCGCCGCGCCATCCCCCTGGTGCTGGCCGAGGCCCCCGGCGCGCTGACGGTGGACGGGGGCAGCCCGCGCTGGTGGCCGGGGGTGATGCGCGCGCTTCTGCGCAGCTTTGCCCGCATCTTCGCGCTGGACGAACCCGCCCTGCGCGCCCTGCGCCGCGCCGGCGCGCCCCCGCCCGCCAGCGCCATCGGCGGCCGGCTGGAGGCCGAAAGCCGCGCGCTCGGCTGCAACGAGGCCGAACGGGCCGCCGTGGCCCGCAGCCTCGGCACCCGCCCGGCTTGGCTTGCCGCCGCGCTGCCGATGGCGGAACTCGACATGGTGGCGGCCGCCCATCTGGCGGCGCTGCGCATGACCCACCGGCTGCTGCTGATCCTCGTGCCCGCCGACCTGGGGCAGGCAGAGGCGATGGCGGCCCGGCTGATCGCCCACCACGGGCTGATCGTGGCGCGGCGGGGGTCGGACGACGAACTGTCCGAGGAAACGCAGGTCTATATCGCCGATACGGAAGGCGAACTGGGCCTGTGGTACCGCCTCGCCCCCATCGCCTGGCTGGGCGGCACGCTCGCCGGCCCCGGCTGCCTGCGCCATCCGTTCGAGGCCGCGGCGCTCGGCGCCGCCATCGTCCACGGGCCGGTGACGGCGCCCCATGCCGTCGCCTGCGCCGACCTGTCCCGGGCGGGGGGCAGCCGGGTGCTGAAGAATTCCGCCGAACTGGGGGAAACGGTGGGCGACCTTCTGGCCCCCGACCGCGCCGCACGTCTGGCCCGCGCGGCGTGGGAGGTGGAATCCGCCGGGGTCGAGGCGACGGACCAGCTGGTCCGCGCGGTGCTGGAGCTGCTGCCCGCGCCCGCCCCCGCGAACGGCCCCCGGGGGGATCCGTGATGCGTGCGCCGGGCTTCTGGTTCACGCCGCCCGACCGGCCCGCCTGGCAGGCGCGGCTGCTGGCCCCTCTCGGCGCGCTTTACGCCGCCGCCACGGCCCGGCGGCTGCGGCAAGGGGGGCCGGGGTATCGCGCCGGGGTGCCGGTGATCTGCATCGGCAACCTCAACGCCGGCGGCACGGGCAAGACGCCCACGGTGATCGCGGTGCTGGAACGGCTGGCGGCGCGCGGCGTTGCGGCGGGCGTGGTCAGCCGCGGCCATGGCGGGCGGCTGACGGGGCCGGTGCGGGTGGACCCGGCGGTGCATTCGGCCGCCGATGTGGGGGACGAACCCCTGCTGCTGGCGGCCTTCGCCCCGGTCTGGGTGGCGCGCGACCGCGCCGCCGGGGTACGGGCGGCAGAGGCCGCGGGGATGGGCGCGGCGGTGCTGGACGACGGGTTGCAGAACCCTTCCGTCATCAAGGACCTGTCGCTGGTGGTGGTGGATGCCGTGCGCGGCTTCGGCAACGGGCGCTGCCTGCCCGCGGGGCCGCTGCGCGAACCCGTGGCCGCGGGGCTGGCCCGCGCCGATCTGGTGCTGTCCATCGGCGGGGCAGAGGCGCAGGCGCGCTTTGCCGCCATATGGGGCCCGGCGCTCGGCGGGCTGCCCCATGTCACCGCGCGGCTCGCGCCGTTGCAGATGGGCATGGGCTGGCAGGGCGAACGGGTGCTGGCCTTCGCGGGCATCGGCCACCCGGAAAAGTTCTTCACCACCCTGCGCGCCGAGGGGGCGGACCTCGTCCGCACCGTGGCGCTGTCGGACCACCAGCCCCTGCCCGAGACGCTGCTGCACCGGATGGAGGCCGAGGCCAAGCTGCGCCGCGCGCAACTGGTGACGACGGAAAAGGACGCCGTGCGCCTGCCCGCCACATGGCGGCGGCGGGTGCTGACCCTGCCGGTGCGGCTGCGGCTGGACGACCCGGCCCCGCTGGAGGGGGCGCTGGACAGGGTGCTGACGCCGCGGACATAGCGGATACCGGCCTAAAGCGGAGCCATCTTCCACGAGCTGCGCCGGTGTCGAGCACGGCGCCGGGGGCCAGCCCCCGGACCCCCGGAGTATTTCGGAAAAGGTGAAGCCGCATGCAGGGAAGGGACCCGGGCCCCTTCTTCATTTTCTGTCCTTAAATATCCCGGGGTCCGGGGCAGCGCCCCGGCGCCGACCTCGCCGCCCCGCAGCAACCGCTATCGAGGAGGACAGGCAGGCCAAGACGTGCCCCGCCCCCCTCCGGCCGCTCAGCCGATCCCGGACTGGTGTTCCCCCAGTTTCGGCGCGGGCGCACCCGTTGCCAGAACGGCGTCCGAAAAGGTGATCGGCGTGCGCACGCCGGGAATACCGTCCATGTCGAGCTTCAGCCCCCGGGCGATCACCTGGGGATCGGCAAAGACCTCGGCCAGGTCGTTGATCGGCCCGGCGGGCACGCCCTGCGCCTCGCAGGCCGCCAGAAGGTCGGCCTTGGCCCATTGCCGCGTCGCCGCGGTCAGCCGTTCGGTCAGCGCGGCGCGGTTGGCCACGCGGTCGGCGTTGCTCAGGAACTCCGGCGCCTCGGCGATCCCGGCCAGCCCGAGGATCCCGCAGAGCCGCCGGTATTGCGCATCGTTCCCCGTCGCCAGGATGATCCAGCCATCGGCGCAGTCGAACACCGCATAGGGGGCGAGGTTCGGATGCGCGTTGCCCATCATCCCCGGCGGCCTGCCGGTGGCGAGGAAGTTCATCGCCTGGTTGGCCATGATCGCGGTGGCCACGTCCAGCAGCGCCATGTCCACCTGCTGGCCCTGCCCCGTCGCCGCGCGCTGGTGCAGCGCGGCGAGGATCCCCACCACCGCATAGACGCCGGTGAACACATCCGTCACCGCCACGCCCACCTTCTGCGGCTGGCCGCCGGGTTCGCCCGTCACGCTCATCAGCCCGGCCATGCCCTGGATGATGAAATCGTACCCCGCGCGATGGGCATAGGGCCCGTCCTGGCCGAAACCGGTGACGGAACAATAGATCAGCCGGGGGTTCACCTGCCGCAGGCTGTCATAATCCAGCCCGTATTTCTTCAGCCCCCCGACCTTGAAGTTCTCGATCACCACATCGGCATCCGCCACCAGCCGGCGCACCAGCGCCTGCCCCTCGGGCGTGGTGAAATCGGCCGTCACCGATTTCTTGCCCCGGTTGGTGGCATGGTAATAGGCCGCGGCGCGGTCACCTTCGCGTTCGATGAAGGGGGGCCCCCACCGGCGGGTGTCGTCGCCCTCGGGCGCCTCGACCTTGATCACCTCGGCCCCCAGATCGGCCAGCGTCTGGCCCGCCCAGGGGCCCGCAAGGATACGCGCGAGTTCGACGACCCGCAGACCGGACAACGGAGAGGACATGTTACTGCGCGAGCCTTTCGTCCAGGATCTTCGACAGGGCGGCATAGCTCATGTTGCCGTGCTTTTCACCGTCGATGATCAGGCTGGGGGTGGAATCCACCTTGTCCGCCTCGGTATCGGCCTGGAACTTGGCCACCATCGCCTGCGCCATCGCGCCGTCCTGCATGCAGGCGTCAAGCTGTTCGTCGGTCATGCCCGCGGTGCGGCCGATGCGGCGCAGGTTGTCCATCACCACCCCGGCGTCGTTCGACCCGGCCCAGTCGCGCTGCCCGGCATAGAGGATCTCGGCGATGCCGAAATACCGCGCCTCGCCGCCGCAGCGCGCCATCATCGCGGCCCAGAGCCCGTAGCGGTCGAAAAAGACCTCGCGATAGACGAACCTGATCTTGCCGGTGTCGATGTAGTCGCGCTTCAGCTCCTTGAACACCGTGCCGTGGAAGGTCGCGCAATGCGGGCAGGTGAACGAGGCATATTCCGTCACCGTCACCTTCGCGTCCGGGTTGCCGAGCACGAGTTCGGGCACCTCGGGCAGCGGCGCCTGGGTGTCCGTGCCCTGCGCGAGGCCGGCGAACGGGGAAAGGGCGAGGGCGGCGCCAAGGGTCAGCCCGAAGGCGCGGCGGCCGAGGGTCAGGGTCATGCGGTGGCCTTTCTATTTCGCAGCGCGAGTTAAGACGTTTTGCGCCAGGGCTTCAAGCGCGGCGCGCAGGCGGTCGTCGCCGATGCCGGCGGTGACGGTGGCGGCCCGGGCGGCGATTTCCGGCGGCGGGCCCGCGGGGGCGGGCCGGGGCGCGGGCGCCGGGGTGAAGGGGGTCTGGCCCTCGGCAAAGCCGGTGGGGGCGGTCTGGGTCAGGTGGATGCGGGCGATGGCGTTGTAGCCGTAGACGGCATTCACCCTGTCCTTCAGCTTGTCCGCCGCCATCTGCACCAGCGGCGCCTGCGCGGGCGCAACCAGCAGCGTCAGCACCGCCCCCAGGCCCTCGCGCCCGTAACCCACCTTGACGGGGCGGGTGATGGCGGCCAGATCCTGCCCCGCGATCTCTGCCCAGTGGGTCAGCAGGCGGGCCACGGCAAAGCCGCGCGATTCGCCCGCCTTTTCCACCCGGCGCTGGACCAGCGCCGCGGCGGGCTCGAACCCGCGCAGGCGGCGGGGGGGCGGGGCGGGCGGCGTCTGCGGCGGACGGGTCATGGCGGTTGCATCCCTTGGTCGCGCCATACTATCGCGGGCGGTGCGATGCGCCAGCACCGGCAGCCAGCGGAGGGCATAAAGATTGCGTTATGACGCGAAAGACATCGGCGCGGCCCTGCTGGCCTGGTACGACGGCGCGGCGCGGATGATGCCCTGGCGCGTGGGGCCCGCGGACCGGGCGGCGGGGGTGCGGCCCGATCCCTATCGCGTCTGGCTGTCCGAGGTCATGCTGCAACAGACCACCGTGGCCGCGGTCGAGGGCTATTTCCGCCGCTTCACCGCGCGCTGGCCCGATGTCGCCGCCCTGGCGGCGGCCGAGGATGCCGAGGTCATGGCCGAATGGGCGGGCCTCGGATACTACGCCCGCGCACGCAACCTGCTGAAATGCGCGCGCGCCGTGGCCACGGATCACGGCGGCCGGTTTCCGGCGACGGCGGCCGCGCTGCACAGCCTGCCCGGTGTCGGCCCCTATACCGCGGGCGCGGTTGCGGCAATCGCCTTCGACGAACCCGCGGTGGTGGTCGACGGCAATGTCGAACGGGTTGTGGCGCGGCTGTTCGCGGTGCAGACCCCCCTGCCCGCGGCGAAACCCGAACTGGTGGCGCTGGCCACCCGGCTGACCCCCGCGGAACGGCCCGGGGACCATGCGCAGGCGATGATGGATCTGGGCGCGACGATCTGCACCCCGCGCAATCCCGCCTGCCCCCGCTGCCCCCTGGCCGCCTTCTGCGCCGCCCGCGCGCAGGGCATCGCCGCCGATCTGCCTCGCAAGGCGCCCAAGGCCGCCAAACCCCTGCGGCGCGGCATCGCCTATGTCGTCCGGCGCAGCGACGGGGCGATGCTGCTGGAACGGCGGCCCGACCGGGGGCTTCTGGGCGGGATGCTCGGCTGGCCCGGCAGCGACTGGTCCGCCGCCCCCGATGACGCGCCGCCCCTGCCCGCCGACTGGCACGACCCGGGGGCGGAGGTGCGCCATGTCTTCACCCATTTCGAACTGCGCCTGGCGCTGCGGCTGGCCCATGTGGGCCTGAACGCGGTGCCCGACCGCGGCACCTTCATCCCCGCGGCGGATTTCCGCCCCGCCAGCCTGCCCACCGTCATGCGCAAGGTCTGGGACGCGGCAGCGCGTCACGGGACCTGACCCACCCCGCCGTTCCGCTCGGTGGTGCGGGCAGCGGCGCGCCGCGCGGGGATATTTAAGGACAGAAAATGAACAGGTGTCGCCTCACCGGAAAACAGCGTGCTCACTTTCTGTCTGAAAATATCCTCAGGGGGTGAATTGGCGCAGCCAAGAGGGGGCAGAATGCCCCCTGCCCCGCCCGCCCCCCGCGTCACGGCGTCCGGTTTGCGCCGCGCCGCGGCTGCGCTAGACTTCGCGCGCCCAGCAACCGAGGTGCCCCATGCCCGCCCCCCTTTCCGGCCGCCTGCGCGACGCCCTGCCGTTCTGGCTGTCGCTCGGCCTCGTGCCGCTGGCGCTGGTCGAGGCGCGGTGGGGCGGCTGGACGCTGGTCCTGCTGCCGCTCTATGGCTGGGGGATGGTGACGCTGCTGGATGCCGCATCGGGGCTGAACACCGACAACCCCGACCCCGCCACGCCGGAGGATCGGCTGTTCTGGCACCGGCTGATCACCATGATCTGGTTTCCGGTGCAGGCGGCGGTGATCTTCGGCATGATCTGGTATGCCCCCCGCGCGGCACATCTGTCGAGCTGGGAAAAGGTCGCGCTGTTCTTCGGTCTGGGCGTGATCTCGGGCACGATCGGGATCGTCTATGCCCACGAACTGCTGCACCAGAAGAACCGGCTGGAACGCTGGCTGGGGGATCTGCTGCTGGCCTCGGTCCTTTACAGCCATTTCCGGTCGGAACATCTGCGGGTGCATCACCTTTACGTCGGCACCCCGCGCGATGCGGTGACGGCGCGCTACAACGAGGGCTTCCACCGCTTCTTCCTGCGCGTGCTGTGGGAATGCCCGCGGTCCGCCTGGCGGGCAGAGGCGGCGATGCTGGCCCGGCGCGGCCTGCCGGCCCGGCACCGCAGCAATCCGTTCTGGCGCTATGCCGCCTTGCAGGCCGCCATGCTGGCGCTGGCGCTGGCGCTTGGCGGATGGGAGGGTCTGGGGCTGTTCCTGATCCAGGCGCTGTCCGCCGTCTGGCAACTGGAACTGACGAACTATATCGAGCATTACGGGCTGACGCGGCTGCATCTGGGCGAGGGGCGGTATGAACATGTCCAGCCGCGCCACAGCTGGAACGCCGCGCATCGGGTGTCGAACTGGCTGCTGATCAACCTGCAACGCCATTCCGACCACCATTACAAACCCGAGCGGCGCTTTCCGCTGCTCCAGACCTATGGCGCCGACGCGGCCCCGCAACTGCCCTACGGCTATCCGGCGATGACCGCGCTGGCGATGGTGCCGCCGCTCTGGCGGCGGGTGATGAACCCCCGCGTGCGTGCCTGGCGGCGGCAGTTCTATCCGCAGGTCGCCGACTGGACCCCCTACAAGCAGGGCACCACGCCGATGCCGCGCGGCGCCCCCTGACGCCCGGGGCGGCGCGCACGGGCGCGACGGGGTGCCGCGGGCAACACATTCTCGCATTCACACTATTGAATTTGTTTTCCGCCCGGTCTATGGTCCCCCCATCGGCAGGCAATGCCTGCGCCAACACCGGGATACCGCCATGACCCTTGACCGCGCCGTGATGCTGTTCGCCGGCATCGTCGTCCTCGCCAGCCTCGCCCTCGGCACCTGGGTGTCGAACTACTGGTACCTGCTGACCGCCTTTGCCGGGCTCAACATGATCCAGGCATCCTTCACCGGCTTCTGCCCCGCGGCGATCGTGTTCAAGAAGCTGGGTGTCACGACGGGCTGCGCGTTCCAGTAACCACGTTTCCCCAGGCAGCCCCCACGGCGCGGCAAGGCTTCCCCTTGCCGCGCCGTTTCGCTATTGGCGGCGCATGCGCCAGAGCCTGACAGAGATCTACGACAACCGCGCCGCCGAAGGCAGCTTGCGCCCCGACCCGGCACAGCGCGCGGTGCTGCCGCTTTTGGAAGACATCCGCACCCGGCTGGAAACCGCCCCTCCGCCCCGGTCCCGCGGCCTTCTCGGGGGGCTCTTGCGCCGGGGCGCGCCCGAACCGGCAGGCAAGGGGCTTTACCTCTGGGGCGGGGTGGGGCGCGGCAAGTCGATGCTGATGGACCTGTTCACCGCCGAAACCGCGATCACTGCCAAGCGCCGGGTGCATTTCCACGCCTTCATGCAGGAAATCCAGCGCGAGCTGCATGCCGCACGCCAGCGCGGCGCGGCGGATGCGCTGGTGCCTGTGGCCGATGCGGTGGCGCAGGACCTGCGGCTTTTGTGCTTCGACGAGATGCAGATCACCGACATCGCCGATGCGATGGTGGTGGGGCGGCTGTTCGAGCGGCTGATGGCGCAGGGGGTGACGATCGTCACCACCTCCAACCGCCCGCCGGACGATCTTTACAAGAACGGGCTGAACCGGGGGCTGTTCCTGCCGTTCATCGGCCTGATCAAGGAACGGATGACGGTGGCCGAACTCGAATCGCCCACCGACTACCGCCAGCACCGGCTGGCCGGCACGCAGGTCTATTTCACCCCCGCCGATCCCGCGGCGCATGCGGCGCTGTCGGCGCTGTGGGACGAACTGACCGGCGGCGGCGCGGGCGCGCCCCTGACGCTGGCGGTCAACGGGCGCGAGATCACGCTGGACCATGCGCAGAACGGGGTGGCGCGGGCGTCGTTCTGGGATCTTTGCGCGCGCCCGCTCGGCCCCGGGGACTACCTCGCCATCGCCGCGGCGGTGCGGGTGCTGATCGTCGAGGACATCCCGCGGCTGTCGGCGGCGAACTACAACGAGGCGAAGCGGTTCGTCACCCTGGTCGATGCGCTCTACGAGGCGAAGGTGCGCCTCATCGCCTCGGCCGCGGACGAACCCGAACGGCTTTACGCCGAGGGAACGGGGGCCTTCGAATTCGAACGCACCGCCAGCCGCCTGCGCGAGATGCAGGGGGCCGACTGGGGCGCCGCGGCGGACTGACCCCCGAGGGCAGCGCCCGTGATGACTGTCGGCGGCCTCCGGCGGGGATATTTGGGGACAGAAAATGCCAAGGGCACGTTCCCTCTTCACTTTCTGTCCATAAATATCCCGCGGGGGCGCCGGCGGGGGCGCCACTGGTTCGAGAACCAGCCGGCGCGGGGCGCGAAGCCCCCGGCGCTCCCCATCCACCCTCAAAACAGTTGCAGCAGGGCTCGCGACAGGGCGGTGTCGGGCTGCGCGAGATCCATGATCACGTCGAAATGGTTCCGCCCCGGTACCGTCAGCAGCGGCGCGCCGGTGGCGGTGGCCCAGGCGGCGCTTTGGCGCGTGAAGCCCGGGGTTTCGGTTTCGGCCAGCGCGGTCACGCCCCGCAGGGCGGGGGGCGGGGCGCGCAGGGGGCTGAGGGTGGCGATCTCTTCCGGCGTCAGGTGCAGCCAGTCCTGCGGATGGCTGGCGGCGATGGGGGCAAGTTCGTAAAGACCCGAGACCGGCAGCATCCCCGCCAGCGGTTGCGCGGGCAGGCCCATGGCCGCCTGCCAGCCGGGCATCGCCAGCGCCGCCGCCAGATGCCCGCCGGCGGACGACCCGCCGACCACGATCCGCCCCCGGTCGATCCCCAGATCATCCGCGTTGCGCCAGAGCCAGGCCAGCGCCGCGCGGCACTGGCGCACGATTTCGGTCAGGCTGGCGGCGGGGGCGAGCGTGTAGTCGGGCACCGCGCAGGCGATGCCGCGGGCGGCCAGCATCGGCGCCATGAAGGCCGAATGCCCCCGCGACAGCGCGCGCCAGTAGCCGCCGTGCAGGAACAGGAACAGCGGCCGCCGTTCACCCGGCGCGGTGCCGAACAGATCCAGCCGTTCGCCCGATCCATCATAGACCAGCCCCGTCCGCGCCCCCGGCAGGCCCGGTGCCGGGGCCGACAGGCGCGCATAATCGGCGATGATGCGGGCGAAATCCGCCGCACTCACACAATCCTTCGCGGTATAGTCGGCATCCAGCCGCGCGCGGGGCCAGCCGCCCTCGGCCGCGAGGCCCGTCACAGCACCACCGCCGCGGCGCGGTTCTCGATCAGCCGGACCAGCGCCAGCGCGGTCAGTTCAGACGACTTGGGGTTGGTGGCCAGCGGGCGGTTTTCCAACGCGATGGTCATGGTGCCGAAATCGCCCGTGGCCCGCAGGCGGTGCGCGTTGCCCGCCGCCCCCGGGTCGGCCACCAGCGCGATACGGGTACGGGCGGGGCCGATACCTGCCAGCGCGGTAATCATCGCCACATTCGCGTTCTGGGGGAAATCGCGCGCGGCCTCTGCTGCCGTGCCGTCGAAGAAGGTCAGGGGCGCGGTCAGCGCCGCCAGATCGCACAGCTTTTCCGCCGCCGTGCCCGCCCACGCGGCAGGGGGCTTGACGATCTCGTGCCGCACCTCGGCCAGACCCAGACGGGCGGCGGCGGCCAGCGCGTCGATCCCGCCCAAGGCGCCCGGCGCGATCAGCACCTGCCGCCCCGCCGCCGTGGCCCGCGCCGCGAGGTCCGCCAGCAGCGCGCCATCGGTGAAGGCGGATGTCGAGGCCGGCGCGAAATCCGCCCCCGCCGCCAGCGCCGCCCGGCCCCAGTCCATCACCGCGGCGCGGCCCGCGCATTCCACCACCAGCCCCGGCGCCAGCGCGGCAAGCCCATCCGGCCCCGCCACCCGCGCCGCGCCCGCGGGCCAGCCGGGCCGCACCACCCCCGCATCGCGCACCGCCACGCCCGCCAGCACCACGCGCGGCGGGCGGCGTTCGGCCAGCAGCGCCGCGACCCGCTGCCCGATCGCACCCCAGCCGACCAGCACCACCCGCAGGTCAGACCCCGACATAGCCCTGCACCCGTTCGGCGTCGCGGTCCAGATCGGCCCCCGTCCCGGCCCAGACCGTCCGCCCCTTTTCGATGATGTAATGCCGGTCGGCCAGCCGCTTGAGCACGCCGAGGTTCTTGTCGATCAGCAGGATCGACTGCCCCTGCGCCTTCAGCCGCCCGATGACGTGCCAGATCTCGGTCCGGATCACGGGGGCCAGCCCCTCTGTCGCCTCGTCGAGGATCAGAAGCCGCGGGTTCGTCATCAGCGCGCGGCCCACGGCCAGCATCTGCTGTTCGCCCCCCGACAGCGTGCCCGCCACCTGCCCCGCGCGTTCGCGCAGGCGGGGAAACAGGTCATAGACCTTGTCCAGCGTCCAGGGCTCGGCCCGTTTCAGCCGGTTCGCCGCGGTGGCGACAAGATTTTCGCGCACCGTCAGGGTGTGAAAGATCTGCCGCCCCTCGGGCACCAGCCCCGCACCCAGACGGGCGATGCGTTCGGGCGGCAGGCCCGCGATTGCCCGGCCCTCGAAACTGACCGCCCCGCCGCGCGGCGGCAGAAGGCCCATGATCGCGCGCACGGTGGTGGTCTTGCCCATGCCGTTGCGGCCCAGAAGCGTCACCACCTCGCCATCGCGCAGATCCAGCGAGACGTCGAACAGCACCTGACCCGCGCCATAGGCGGCCTGAAGTCCCGATACGCTCAGCACAGCTCGTCCTCCGCCCCCAGATAGGCCTCGCGCACCGCCGGGTTGGCGCGGATCGCGTCGGCGTCGCCGGTGGCGATCACGCGGCCATAGACCAGCACCGAAATCCGCCCGGCCAGCGCGAACACCGCGTCCATGTCGTGTTCCACCAGCAGCATCGGCGTTTCCTGCCCGACCTCGCGCAGAAGCGCGATCATCTCCTGGCTCTCGACATGGCCGAGGCCCGCCATCGGTTCGTCCAGAAGCAGCAGCCGGGGCCGGCGGGCCAGCGCCACCAGCAGTTCCAGTTGCTTGCGTTCGCCATGCGACAGGTCGCGCGCGGGCACGTCGCCGCGCCCGGCCATCGCGCCCTTGGCCAGCAGGGCATCCGCCTGATCCCACAGGGGCGCGCGGCGCCGCAGACGGTCGAAGATGCGGAAGTTGCCGCCCTCGCGCGCCTGCACGGCCATGGCGATGTTTTCGCGCACGGTGGCGTCGTCCAGCAGGCTGGTGATCTGGAAGGTGCGCCCCAGACCCATCGCCACGCGGTCGGGGACCGGCAGATGCGTCACATCCTGCCCGGCAAGGACGATGCGGCCCGCATTGGGTGTCAGTTCGCCGCACAACTGGTTGATCAGCGTGGACTTGCCCGCCCCGTTGGGGCCGATCAGCGCGTGGATCTCGCCCGGCATCACCGTGAGGCTGACGTCATCCGTCGCCAACAGCCCGCCGAAACGTTTCACCAGCCCCTCTATTTCCAGAATCGGCGTCATTTCCCGCCCCCCCACAGCCGGGCCACACGCGCCACCAGCGCGGCGATCCCGCCCTTGGTGCCCAGAACCACCACCAGCAGGATCAGGCCCAGTGCCAGCGGCCAGTGTTCCGACCACCCGGCCAGAAAGCTTTCCAGCAGCAAGAACGCCCCCGTTCCCAGCACCGGGCCAAAGAATGTGCCGACCCCGCCGAGGATGACCATGATCATCAGCTCGCCCGATTTGGTCCAGTGCAGCATGTCGGGGCTGGCGAAGCGCAGGTAGTTCGCCATCAATGCCCCCGCCAGCCCCGCGCCCATGCCCGACAGCACGAAGGCCATCAGCTTGTAGCGGTAGGGCGCAAAGCCGAGCGCGGCCATGCGGCGTTCGTTCTGCCGTATCCCCCGGATCACCGCGCCGAAGGACGAATGCACCACCCGCCACAGCGCCGCGAAGAACAGCACCGCCACGGCGAGCACGACGTAATAGACATTCGCCTTGTCGCGCATGTTGACGAAGGGCAGCTCGTTCGTGCGGCGCACGATGATGCCGTCCTCGCCGCCATAGGCGGTCAGCGAGACGAAGAGGAAGAACAGCATCTGCGCGAAGGCGAGCGTGATCATGATGAACTGCACCCCGCCCGTGCGCAGGCTCAGCGCGCCGATGATCGCGGCGGCAAGGCCGGATACCAGCACCGCCACCGGCAGGGTGATCAGCAACTGGTTGGTGCCGGGGATCAGGCCGAACAGCGGCTCGCCCGAGGTGTGGTGGGCATAGAGGATGCCGACGACATAGCCCCCGATGCCGAAGAACGCCGCATGGCCGAAGCTGACCATCCCGCCATAGCCGAGGATGAAGTTCAGGCTCGCCGCCGCGATGGAATAGATCAGGATCCGGGTGAACAGCGCCAGCATCGCCGGCTGGCCGAAGGCATCCGACAGCACCGGCACCAGCGCCAGCAGGATCACGGCGGCAAGGATCAGGACAAGACGCATCCCTAGGCCCCCGCCGCGAACAGGCCGCGCGGGCGCACCAGCAGCACCACCGCCATGACCAGATAGATCCCCATCGAGGCAACCCCGATCCCCACCGCATCGGCATCGGACGGCGGCATCACCTGCCGCAGCAGGCCCGGCAGAAAGGCGCGCAGCATCGTATCCACCACGCCAAGCGCCAGCCCCGCGACGAAGGCCCCCTTGATCGACCCCACGCCGCCGATCACCACGACGACGAAGGTGGCCAGCAGGATCTGTTCGCCCATGCCCACCTGCACCGCCAGAATGGGCCCGGCCATATAGCCCGCCAGCCCCGCCAGCAGCGCGCCGAGGCCGAAAACGATGGTGTAGAGCAACCGGATGTCCACGCCCAAGGCGCGCACCATGTCGCGGTTCGTGGCGCCCGCGCGCACCAGCATGCCCACCCGCGTGCGGTTGATCAGCGCCCACAACCCCACGGCCACCAGCAGCCCCACGAGGATGATCAGCAGCCGGTAGGTCGGGTAATACAGCCCCGGCAGCAGTTGGACCGAGCCGGAAAAGGCCGCCGGCATCTGGGTGAACACCGGCTGGCGGCCGAACAGCAGCACGATCACCTGGTTGAAGGTCAGGATCAGCGCGAAGGTCGCCAGCACCTGATCCAGATGGTCGCGCGCGTAAAGACGGCGTACCACCAGCGCCTCGACCGCGAACCCGGTCAGCGCCGCGGCGCCCAAGGCCGCCGGAAGCCCCAGCCAGAAACTGCCGGTTTCCGCCGCCACCCAGGTGCCCGCATAGGCGCCGACCATGTAGAGCGAGCCATGCGCGAGGTTGATCACCCCCATGATGCCGAAGATCAGCGTCAGCCCCGCGGCCAGCAGGAACAGCATGACCCCGTATTGCAGGCCATTGAGAAGTTGTTCGAGGATCAGGATCATGCGTGCATCCGCAGGCTGCGGCCGGGCGCGTCACGCCCGGCCGGCTGCCGGTCCTACATCTTGCACTGGTCGGCGTAGGCGTCGCCGTAGCCTTCGATCAGCTTTTCGCGCGTGACCGCGGCGGGCTTGCCGTCTTCGCCCTTCACGATGTCCAGCACGTACCAGTCCTGCACCGGGTGCTGGTTCGGGCCAAAGCTGAAATCGCCCCGCACGCTTTCGAAATCGGCCGCACGCAGCGCCTCGCGCAGGGCGTCGATGTCGTCCACGCCCCCGGTCTTGGCCAGCGCCGACCCGATCAGCCGCGCGGTGTCATAGCCCTGCGCGGCGTAATAGGTGATCGGGCGGGCATATTTCGCATCCCATGCGGCGACGAACTCCTTGTTCGCGGCATTGTCGAAATCGCGGTTCCAGTGCGCGGTCGCCACGATCCCGTCGGCCGCATCGCCCACCGCGTTCAGCACCACCGCATCGGTCGAGGGTTCGGACAACACCATCGGGAACTGGCCCTGCAACCCCGCCTGCGCATATTGCTTGAGGAAGGCGATACCCATCCCGCCGGGATGGAACTGGAACACCACCTCGGGCGCTGCGGCGCGGATCTGGGCCATCTCGGGGGCGAAGTCGGTCTGTTCGAGCTGGGTGTAGATCTCCGTCACCTCGCCCTCGAACATGCGCTTGAAGCCCTCGATGGCGTCCTTGCCGGCCTGATAGTTCGGCGCCAGCGCCACGGCCTTCTTGTAGCCGATCTTCTTGGCTGCAGCCCCCGACGCCTCGTGCAGCGCGTCGTTCTGCCAGCTGACGACGAAATAGTTCTCGTGGCAGCCCGCGCCGGCAAGGTTCGACGGCCCGGCGTTGGGGCTGACATAGATGGCGCCGTTGTCCACGATGTCGGGCACGGTTGCGCCCGCAACGTTGGAAAACACGATCCCGGTCAACAGCTTCATGCCCTGATCGTTCATGAACTTCTCGGCGATCTGGCGGCCGTTGGCGGGCTTCAGCCCGTCATCCTCGACCACCAGTTCCACCTCGACCCCGCCGAGCTTGCCGCCCTCCATCTCGATGGCCAGCGCCATCGCGTCGCGGATGTCCTCGCCCAGATAACCGGCAGGGCCCGACAGCGTGGTGATGACGCCGATCTTCACCGGGTCGGCCAGCGCGCCCGAGGCCGCAAGCGCCGCGGCCGAGGCCGTAAGCACGAGCCATTTCATTTTCATCCGTCTTCTCCCTGTTTTTCGTTGTTTGTTTCGATCTGCATCGCGATCAGCGGGGCGAAGCCGAAAGCCCCTTCCCGCCGGAAAACCCTTCCGAACACAGGATTCGGAAAGTGATACGCCGCAATGACGGTACCACGCTCTGCCGCCCCCGCAAGCATCGCCATCCGCGTCTGCACCGCCTGCGCGGGATCGGCACAGAATTTCGAAACGACAGCCGGATCAGCCAGTTGCACCTGATGGTGGATCGCATCCGAACAGAACAGCACCTCGGGCGCGCCCGGCCCCGCATCCAGCCGCAGCGCGCAAAGCCCCGCGACATGCCCCGGCACCGCTTCGGCCGTCAGGCCGGGCGCAAGCGTTCCGGGGACGGCCAGCGGTTCCCACCCGCCGCTGCCCGCGACGGGCAGGAAGCTGTCGGCATAGGCGCCGTGCAGCAGCGCGGCGGTATCGGCACCCGCCGCCGCATCGGCCAGCGCGTCGAGTTCCGCCGCCGGGGCAAGATAGCGCGCGTTCGGGAAGGTACGCACCCAGCCATCCCCCTGCCGCAGCGTCGCCCAACCCATGTGATCGGCATGAAAATGCGTCAGCACCAGCATGTCCACATCGCCGGGCCGGATGCCGTAATGGGCGAGGATCCGCAGGAAGGGCGTGTCCAGCATGTGCCATGCCGGGCGGTCGGGCCGGGCCTTGCCGTTGCCGAGCCCGGCATCCACAACGATCGTCCGCCCGCCGGTCTGGATCACGAAGATGTTGAAATTCAACGTGATCGTGCCGGCCTCTGCATCCGTCGTCCCGCCCGGGCAGCGCGCGGCGAGCGCGCCGAAATCCGGCGGCGCGATACCGCGCAGCAACGCCGCCTGCGGCCAGGGCACCGCGGCGAGATCGGGGATGCACAGCACCCGGGCATCCCCCGCCTCCAGCACCTCGACCATGCGGCCGGTGCCCGGGATATGGTCGCGGCGCGCCCTCATTCCGCGGGCGGCAGCTTGCAGTCGGCGGCGAAGGGATCGCCCAGACCCTCGGCCAGCTTTTCGCCGGTCACCAGATCCAGCGTTCCGTCGGCCTTCTTCTCGATGCCGATCGCGTACCAGTCCTGCACCGGGTGCTGGTTCGGGCCAAAGCTGAAATTGCCCCGCACGCTGTCGAAATCCGCACGCAGCATCGCGGCCCGGAACGCCGCCGTATCGTCGAGCGACCCGCCCACCGCCTTCAGCGCCGCCCCGATGGCCTGCGCGGTGTCATAGCCCTGCGCGGCATACATCGTCGGCATGCGGCCATAGGTATCGACGAAGGTCTTGACGAATTCCGCGTTCACCGGAAACGGCAAATCCGCGTTCCACGCCCCCGACACCTGCACCCCCACCGCGGCATCCCCCACCGCCTTGAGTATCGCATGATCCAGCGAGGGTTCCGACACGACCAGCGGAATATCCAGCCCCGCCTGCGCGTATTGCTTGAGGAACGCGATGCCGCTGGCGCCCGGCTGGAACTGGAAGACCACATCCGGCGCGACGGAACGGATCTGCGCGATTTCGTTGGAAAACTCGGCATGCCCCAGGGGGGTGAACAGTTCGGCCACGATCTCGCCGTCGAAATAGCGCGTGAAGCCCGCGATGGCGTCCTTGCCGGCCTGATAGTTCGGCGCAACCACCACCGCGCGCTTGTAGCCGAGCCGCTTGGCGTTCATGCCCGCGCTGCCCTGCATCGTGTCGGTCAGCCAGGACATGACGAAATAATTCTCGTGGCAGTCGGCCCCGGCGAATTCCGACGGCCCCGCGTTCGGGCTGACGAAGATCGCGCCGCTGTCGACCACTTCGGGCACCACGGCGCTGGCGATGTTGGAAAACACCACGCCGGTGATCAGCCGGATGCCTTCATCGTTCAGGAACCGTTCCGCCGCCTGCCGCCCGTTCGCGGGCTTGAGCGCGTCGTCCTCGATCAGGATCTCGACCGGGATGCCGCCAAGCGCGGGGTCGCTGCCCGCCGCCAGCAGAAAGCCATCGCGCACATCCTGCCCCAGATAGCCGGCCGGCCCCACCAGCGTGGTGATGAAACCGATCTTGACCGGCTCTTGCGCCAGCGCCGCCCCCGCTGTCAGGCACAGCATGGTTGAGGCAAGCAAACGTTTCTTCATCTGTAATTCCCTGTTGTTCTTGTTGCGGTATCGCGCCCGCCCGCGTGCCGGGACGCGGGCGGGGGCCGGTCAAAGCTTCACCCACCCCTCGGGCGGTTCCTTGCCCGGGTGCACGGTGCCGCATTGCGGGCAGGTGCGGGCCTTTTCGTCGGCGTAGAAGCGGGCATAGATCGGGGGCAGATCGTCCACGATGGATTCCAGATCCACCTCGGCGCGGTGCACCAGCGCCTTGCAGTCGAAACAGTACCATTCCACCGCATCCAGCGCGCCATCGGGCCGCGCCGGTTCGATGACAAGCCCGATGGAGCCTTCCTGCGGGCGCTGCGGCGAATGGCGCATGTGGGCGGGCAGCAGGAACACGTCGCCCTCGCGGATCGGCACGTCGTAGAAATCGCCCGTCTTCGTGTCGTGCAGCTTCAGCAGCATGTCGCCCTTCAGCTGGTAGAAGAATTCCTCCACCGGGTCGTCGTGGTAGTCGGTGCGCTTGTTGGGCCCGCCGACCACCGTGACCATCAGGTCGGCATCCTTGAACACCATCTGGTTGCCCACCGGGGGTTTCAGCAGGTGCTTGTGTTCGTCGATCCACTTCTGGAAGTTGAAGGCCGCGAGGCGTGTCATGGTGATCTCCCTGTGATCAGAGCTTGAGGCCGCAGCCCTCGAAGGCTGCCTTGGTCGCGCGTTTTTCTTGTTCGGTCAGTTCGAGACAGGGCGGACGCACCCGCCCGCCGGTCTGTCCCAGCAGGTCCTGCCAGTATTTCTGATGCGCATGCGGCTTTTCCGCAGGCCGCGTGTCGCGCAGCGCGGCGCGCACGGGGGCGAGGCTGTCGCGCAGCCTGCGGGCCTCGTCCGCGCGCCCGGCGAAGGCGAGGTCGGTATAGTCCCGCATCCGTCGGTCGTGTTTGGTCTGGATCAGATAGGGCGGCGAGGAACACAGATAGAGCCGCCAGTCCAGTTCCAGGATATTGTCCAGCCATTCTTCCTCGGACGCGGTGGACACGATGATGCGGTCCCGCGCCAGCCGGGTCAGTTCGGCATACATCGGGCGCGGCACGGAATACTTGATCGCCACCACCGTCTCGATATCCGCCAGCCGGTTGCACAGCGCGGGCGACATCAGATAGCCGCTGTCGGGATGCGACCAGAGCGCGATGCCGATATCGACCTTGGATGCGATGGTTTCGTAATACCGGATCAGGGTTTCATCCTGTTCCTTGAAGAAATGCAGAACCGGCGCATGCACGACGATGTAGTCCGCCCCGCAGGATTGCGCATGGCGGGCAAGGTCGATCACCACATCCATGTTCTGGTCGGAACACGACATGATCGTCTGCGCCCGCCCCCCCGCCGCCGAAACCGCCAGATCGAAGGCGCGCTTGCGTTCGTCCAGCGACATGGAAAAGAACTCGCCCTGTTTCCCGGCGATGAAGAAGCCGTCGATCCCCAGATCGCCGATCCAGTGATCCATGTTGGCGCGGAAGCCGTCCTCGTCGATGCTCAGGTCATCGCGGAAGGGCATCAGCGCGGCGGCCCAGATGCCGCGCATATGGGCGAAGGCATGGGTCTTGGCGTCCTTGCGGGTGTATTTCATCGCTTTCTCCCTCAGAGCGCCATGCGGTGCGACACGTTCTTGATGATCGTGTAATGGTCGAGCCCCTCTGCCCCGCCTTCGCGGCCATAGCCCGAATATTTCACCCCGCCGAAAGGCACCTCGGCGACCGAGGCCTCCAGCGTGTTGATCGACAGGTTCCCCACCTCGAGCTGGTCCACCAGCCGGTCCACATTGGCGGCGGAATGGGTGAAGGCATAGCCGGCAAGGCCGAAAGGAAGGTCGTTCGCCCGCATGATGCCCTCGTCCAGATCGCGGACCGGGTTGATGACGGCCAGCGGGCCGAAGGGTTCTTCCTGCATCACCCGCGCGTCATAGGGCACATCGGCCAACACCGTCGGCGCCCAGAAATACCCCCGGTTGCCGATCCGGTGCCCCCCCGCCAGCAGCCGCGCGCCCTTGGCCACGGCATCGTCCACCAGCGCCTGCAAGGCGGTCAGGCGGCGGTCGTTGGCCACCGGGCCCATTTCCGTCGCGGGATCGAACCCGTCGCCGGTGACGGTCGCCTTCGCGCGGGCCACGAAGGCGTCGGTATAGGCGGCGAAACGCGATTCATGCACGAAGAACCGGGTGGGCGAGGTGCAGACCTGCCCGGCGTTGCGGTACTTGCGTTCGGCCGACAGCACGCCCGCGCGCCCCGCATCGGCATCGTCGCAGACGATCACCGGCGCATGGCCGCCCAGTTCCATCAGCACCGGCGTCATCGCGGTCGCGGCCATTTCCGTCAGGTGACGGCCGACATTGGTGGACCCGGTAAAGGCCACCAGCCGCACCTGATCTTTCGGGATCAGATAGGACGAAATCTCGGCCGGCCGCCCGAAGACAAGGTTGAACACCCCCGCCGGCAGCCCCGCATCATGGAACGCCCGCGCGATATGCACCGCCCCCGCCGGCGTTTCCTCTGCCGCCTTGAGGATGATCGAACAGCCCGACGCCAGCGCCCCCGCGATCTTGCGCGCAGGCTGGCTCATGGGGAAGTTCCACGGGCTGAACGCCGCCACCGTGCCGACCGGCTGGCGCACGACGATATAACGGATCCCGGCCTCGGACGGCACGACGCGGCCATAAAGCCGCTGGCCCTCTGCCGCGTCCCATTCGAAGAACTCGCAGCCCCGGATCACCTCTGCCTGCGCTTGCCGGAAGGGCTTGCCATGTTCCAGCGTGATCGCATGGGCGATCTCGTCGATACGCTCGCGCATGATCGCGCAGGCCCGCAGGATGATGTCGCCCCGCGCGCGCGGCGACAGGCGCGACCAGACACGGAACCCTTTGTCCGCCGCCTCCAGCGCATCGTCCAGATCGGCCCGCCCGGCGACGGGCAGCGCGCCGATGACGGATTCGTCGGCCGGGTTCAGCACCGGGATCGTCTCGGCGGTCTTGCGCCAGGCGCCGCCGATATACAGCCGGAGTTCAGGATAGGAAGCCATGCATGCCCTCGAAATGCCGCCAGAGGCGCGGTGCGGATAACGCCCCTGCGTTTCCCCTTGCATTCAGGAAAGCACCGGCGCACTCATAAAACAATCCGTCATGGAATTATGAATTCATCCATGAAACCAATAAGTATCGTGTAACGCCCCAACCCGGGCCTGCGCATATCGGAGAACACGTCGATGAAGACCGGATACCCCCGCCCGACCACGACCGCGATCCCGGGGTCGACGGCACCCCCGGCAGGGGCCTGAGCCGATGCGCCCCAGCCTGCGGCAGATCGAAACCTTCCTCGCCGTCGCCGCCACCGGCAGCTTTTCCCGCGCCGCCGAACGGCTCGGGATGAGCCAGCCGGCGCTGAGCCAGGCGGTGCGCGATCTGGAAACCGGGCTCGGCCTGCGTTTGCTGGACCGCACCACCCGGCGGGTGGAACTGACGGCGGCGGGCACCGCCTTCCGCGCCCGGGTGGCGCATGCGCTGGACGAAATCGACCTCGCCGCGCGCCATGCCCGCGATCTGGCCGACCTGCGCGCGGGTCATTTGCGCATCGCCGCGCCCCCCTTGCTGGCCGCGGCGGTGCTGCCGCGGGCGATGGTGCGTTTCGCCGCGGCGCATCCCGGGATCACCTTCGATCTGGCAGATGTGGGGACGGAAGAGATGCTGGCCCGCCTGCGCGCCGGGCGGGCGGATCTGGCCGTCGGCACCTTTCCGGCGGACGAACCCGACATCGACCGCCGCCCGCTGCTGCGCGACAACCTGATGCTGTTCTGCCCGCCCGGCCACCCGCTGGCCACGGCCGCGGCCCCGGCATGGGCGGCGCTGGCGGGGCAGCCGGTCATCACCCTGACCCGCGACAGCGGCATCCGCCTGCTGGTGGAAATCGGATTCGAACGCGCCGGCCTCGCCCTGCGCCCGGCCTTCGAGGTGACGCAGATCGCCACCGCACTCGCCCTCGTCACCGCCGGTCTGGGGGTGGCGGTCCTGCCCGGCTATGCCCGCGCGGCAGAGGCCGCGCAGGGCACCGCGGCGCTGGCGCTGGCAGGGCCCCCGATGGGGCGCGAAATCTCCATCGCCTTCGCCCGCGACCGCAGCCACCCCCCGGCGGCGGCCGCCTTCGCCGACCACCTGACCGCCGCCCTGCGCGCGGTGGCCCCCGGCTGACGGACCCGCGGGTGGAAAGGGCGCAGGGGGCATTCTGCCCCCTCTTGGCTGCGCCAATTCACCCCCTGAGGATATTTTCGGACAGAAAATGAAGGCACGCCCGCGACACTTTCTGTCCCCAAATATCCCCGCCGGAGGCGCATCTCGCCACCCGGCCAGCCGCTGGAAACAGGGCGCTGCGCCCGCAGGCCGGGGTTCACCCCGGCCTCCCTCAGCTGCGCAGGCGGAACCGCTGGATCTTGCCCGTCGCCGTCTTGGGCAACGCGCCGCAGAACACCACCTTGCGGGGGTATTTGTAGGGCGCGATCACCGATTTCACATGGTCCTGCAACCGCCGCACGGTCAGCGCGTCGCCCGCGACCCCCTCGGCCAGCACCACATGCGCCACGACGATCTGGCCGCGCGCGTCGTCCGCCTCGCCCACCACGGCGCATTCCAGCACATCGGGGTGTTTCAGCAACGCCGCCTCCACGTCCCGGCCGGCGATGTTGTAGCCCGCGCTGACGATCATGTCGTCGTTGCGCGCGGCGAAGTGGAAATAGCCTTCCTCATCCTGCACGAAGCTGTCGCCGGTGATGTTCCAGCCGTGTTCGACATATTTCAGCTGCCGGTCGTCGGCCAGATACCGGCACCCCGTCGGCCCCCGCACCGCCAGCCGCCCGACCTCGCCCCGCGGCAATTCCCGCCCCAAGGCATCGACCACCCGCGCCTCGTAGCCCCTTACCGGCTTGCCGGTGCAGCCGGGGCGGTGGTCGCCGAAATGGTTGGAGATGAAGATGTGCAGCATTTCCGTCGCGCCGATGCCGTCGAGGATCGGCTTGCCGGTACGCGCCATCCATTCGTCATAGACCGGCGCCGGCAGGGTTTCCCCCGCCGACACGGCAGCGCGCAAGCTCGACAGATCCGCCCCCTCGCTCATCGCCTTCAGCATCACCCGGTAGGCGGTGGGCGCGGTGAAGCAGACGGTGGCGCGGTACTGCTCGATGATCTCGATCATGTTGGGGGGCGAGGCGTTTTCGAGCAGGCAGGCCGCCGCCCCGAAGCGCAGCGGAAAGACCGCGAGCCCGCCGAGCCCGAAGGTGAACGCCAAGGGGGGCGAGCCGACGAACACGTCCTCGGGCGTGACCTGCAACACCTCTTTCGCATAGCCGTCGGCGATGATCATCAGGTCGCGGTGGAAATGCATCGTCGCCTTGGGATCGCCCGTGGTGCCGCTGGTGAACCCCAACAGGGCCACATCGTCGCGCCCGGTCCTTACCGCCTCGAACTTCACCGGCTTGGTCAGCGCGATGCGGTCCAGTTCGGCGTCATGGTTCGCGGTGCCGTCGAAGCCCACCACATGGCGCAGCCAGCGCGAGGATTTGGCGCAGGCCACCATTTCATCCATCAGCCGGGTATCGCAGAGCGCCAGCGTCACCCGCGCGCGGTCCACGATCTGGCCCAATTCGCCCGCGCGCAGCATCGGCATGGTGTTGACCACCACCGCCCCCGCCTTGGTCGCCGCCAGCCAGCAGGCCACCATCGCCGGGTTGTTGGCCGACCGGATCAGCACCCGGTTGCCGGGCTTCACCCCATAGTTCTCGACCAGCGCCCGCGCGATGCGGTTCGACCAGTCGGTCAGTTCCTTGTAGGTGCGGCTGCGCCCGTTGCCGATCAGCGCCACATGGTCGCCGAAACCGCGTTCGACCAAGCGGTCGGTCAGTTCCACCCCGGCATTCAACCAGTCGGGATAGTCGAAGCCCTCCAGCAACAGGTCGGGCCACTGCCGCGCAGGGGGCAGGTTGTCGCGCGTGAACGTATCGGCATGCCCCGAGGGGCCGAGCACCGGGCCTTCTTCCATCCATCACCTCCTGTCAGGGGCGGCGGGCCTCTGCCGGGCCCGTCCGCCATGGTTGTCCGCGGGGGCCGTTCAGTCCTGCGGGATCACCGCCGTCGCCTCGATTTCCACCTTGGCGCGGTCCTCGACCAGCGCGACCACCTGCATCAGCGCCATCGCCGGGAAATGCTTGCCGAGCGTTTCGCGATAGGCCTTGCCGATCTCGCGCAGGCTGGCCAGGTATTCCTTCTTGTCGGTGACATACCATGTCAGCCGCACCAGATGTTCGGGCCGCCCGCCGGCGCAGGCCAGCACCTCGACGATATTCGCCAAGGCCTGGCGCACCTGCCCCGCCATCTCGTCGGTCTCGAATTCCTGCTGGCCGTTCCAGCCGACATGGCCGCCCAGAAACACCATCCGCCCCGAGGCCGCGACCCCGTTGGCATAGCCCACGGCGGGCTTCCAGCCCGAGGGGTTCAGAAACTCATGCGGGCTGTCCATCGCGGTCTCCTTTGGCAAGCTCTTCTTCCAGTCGCGCGCGCAGCGCATCGGGCCAGGGCGCCGCGCGCCCGCCCTTGATCCAGACCACCTTCAGCCCGGCCGACAGGCGCTCATCGCCCGCTGTCCCGGCGGTGATGTCCATCGTCAGGCTCGACCGGCCCACCGCCCGCACCACCAGCGTGAAGGGCACCTTGTCGCCCAGACGCGAGGGCGCGCGGAAATCGCAGTCCAGATGCACGGTGGGCACGCCGTTGCCATGCCCCTCGGCATGCATCTGCGCGAAGGAACAGCCCACCACATCGGCAAAGAAATTCTCGACGACCGAGTTGATCATCTCGAAATACCGCGGATAGAACACGATCCCCGCCGGGTCGCAGTGGTTGAACTCGATCGGGACGACCTTGACGTAGCTCATGCGTCCAGCGCCGCCCGCGCGATGACGACCTTCTGCACGTCGCTGGCGCCTTCGTAGATGCGCAGTGCCCGGATCTCGCGGTAAAGGCTTTCGACGATGACCCCCTTGCGCACCCCGTCGCCGCCATGCAGCTGCACCGCCGCGTCGATGACCCGCTGCGCCGCCTCGGTCGCGTAAAGCTTGGCCATCGCCGCCTCGCGCGTGACCCGGGCGGCACCCATGTCCTTGGTCCAGGCCGCGCGATAGACCAGCAGGGCGGCGGCATCGACCTCCAGCGCCATGTCCGCGATATGGCCCTGCACCATCTGCAAGTCGGCCAGCGGCGCACCGAACAGCTGCCGGTCCTTCACCCGCGCCAGCGATTCCTCCAGCGCGCGCCGCGCAAAACCGAGCGCGGCGGCCCCGACGGTGGACCGGAACACATCCAGCACCGCCATCGCCACCTTGAACCCCGCCCCCGGCGCACCGATCAGCGCGCTTTCCGGCAACCGCACATCCATGAGGCGCAGATGCGCCAGCGGATGCGGGGCGACGACCTCGATTCGCTCCACCACCTCCAGCCCCGGGGCGTCGGCGGGCATCAGAAAGGCCGACAGCCCCCGCGCGCCCGGTGCCTCGCCGGTGCGGGCGAATACGACATAGACATCGGCGATCCCGCCGTTGGAGATATAGGTCTTTTCCCCGTTCAGCACGAAGCCGTCCCCGTCGCGCACCGCCGTGGTCGCCGTCCGCGCCACATCCGACCCCGACCCCGGTTCCGTCAGCGCAAAACCCGAAATCGCCCGGCCCGACCGCGTGCGGTCCAGCCATTCCCGCTGTTCCGCCGTGCCGAACAGGCTGACCGCCCCCATGCCCAGGCCCTGCATCGCAAAGGCGAAATCCGCCAGCCCGTCATGGCGCGCCAAAGTCTCGCGGATGATGCACAGCGACCGCACGTCGAGGCTTTCGCCCGCCCCCGCCCCCGAATGGCGCAGCCAGCCGCCCGCGCCCAACCGCGCGACCAGATCGCGGCAGGCGGCATCCACATCCGCGTGATCGGCCGGCAGGTTGGCCGCACACCAGGCATCCAGCCCCTCGGCCAGCGCACGGTGCCGGTCCTCGAAAAACGGCCAGGAAAGAAACGATCTGTCTGCCACTTTCTGTCCTCAAATATCCTCGGGGGTTTCCAAAGGGGGTGAAAAACCCCCTTTGGCGGGGGGTGCGGGGGGCTGGCCCCCCGCCGGCCCCTTCAGTTCCCTTCGAAAACCGGCTTCTCCTTGGCGACGAAGGCGTTGTAGGCGCGCACGAAATCCTGCGTCTGCATGCAGATCGCCTGCGCCTGCGCCTCGGCCTCGATCGCCTGTTCCAGCCCCATGTTCCATTCCTGGTTCAGTTGCGTCTTGGTGATCCCATGCGCAAAGGTGGGCCCCGCCGCGATCCGCTGCGCCAGCCGCATGGCCTCGGCCTCCAGCACATCCGCCCCGTGCAGACCGTTCCAGAAGCCCCACCGCTCGCCCTCTTCGGCGCCCATCACCCGGCCGGTGTACAGCAGTTCCGCCGCCCGCCCCTGCCCGACGATCCGCGGCAGCATCGCGCAGGCGCCCATGTCGCAGCCCGCCAGCCCCACACGGGTGAACAGGAACGCCGTCTTGGCCCCGGGCGTCGCCAGCCGCAGGTCGGACGCCATGGCGATGATCGCCCCCGCGCCGACGCAGATCCCGTCCACCGCCGAGATCACCGGCTTGCCGCAGCCGATCATCGCCTTGACCAGATCGCCCGTCATCCGGGTGAAGGCCAAAAGGCCCTTCATGTCCATCTTCGTCAGCGGGCCGATGATTTCGTGCACATCGCCGCCGGAACAGAAATTCCCCTCGTTCGAGGCAAAGACCACCACATCCACATCCGTCGCATAGACCAGCTTGCGGAAGGTGTCGCGCAACTCGGCATAGCTTTCGAAGGACAGCGGGTTCTTGCGATCCGGCCGGTTCAGGCGGATGGTGGCGATGCGGTCCTGCACCTGCCACAGGAAATGCTGCGGCGTCAGGCCCGCCAGTTCGAACTCGGTCATTCCTTTTCCCTTCCCATGCGTTTCAGGATGGCGGTCAGCGCGTCCAGATCGGCCTCGTCCACATGGTCGAAGACGCGGCTCAATTCCGCCTCGTGATCGGCGGCCAGCCCCTCGAACACCCGCAGCCCCTCGTCGGTCAGCGCCACATGCACGGTGCGCCGGTCGGTGGTCGAGGGCGTGCGCCGCACCAGCCCGTCCTTTTCCAGCCGGTCCACCACCGTCGTGGCATTGCCGTTCGACACCAGCAGCAGGCGGCTGAGTTCGCTCATCGTCACGCCTTCGCGCCGCCGCCACAGCGCGGCCATCACGTCGAACCGCGGCAGGGTGGTGTCGTGGTTCACGCGCAGGAATTCGCGCAGCCGGTTTTCCGCCGACCGGGTGACGCCGAGCATGCGGATCCACATCTTGAGCCGCCGTTTCGACAGCGGGTCCAGACGCGGGCCTTCAGGGTCCAGTCCGTCCATCACACTTCCCCCCCGGCGATGGCGATCGCCTGCCCGTTGATGCCTTCGGCCCCCGCACCGCACAGATACAGCGCCGCCGCCGTCACCTCTGCCGGCCGCACCAGCCGGCCCTGCGGGTTCGTGGCGGTCAGCGCGGCCAGCGCGGCGGCGCGGTCCTTGCCGGTCTTGTCCATGATGTTCGCCACCGACCTTTCCGTCATCTCGGTATCCAGAAAGCCGGGGCAAAGAGCATTGACCGTCACCGGCTTTTTCGCCACCTCTAGCGCGAGGCTGCGCACCAGCCCCACCACCCCGTGCTTGGCCGCTGCATAGGGCGCGACATAGGCATAGCCCTTGAGCCCGGCGGTCGAGGCGACCGCGATCAGCCGCCCCCATCCGTCGAACTGGTTCAGCCCGGCGCGGAAGGTCAGAAACACGCCGGTCAGGTTCACCGCCAGCATCGCGTTCCACTGCGCAAGACCGACCCGCCCCATCGGCGCGCTTGCCGCCGCCCCGGCATTGGCGATCACCACATCGCAGCGCCCGGCAGCGGCGAACAGCGCCGCCACGCTGTCCTCATCCGTCACATCGGCCACTACCGGGCGGATACGGGGGGCAGAGGCCGCCACGGCCTCCAGCGGCGCGGCGCGGCGGCCCGCGATCACCACCTCGGCCCCGGCGCCGGCAAAGCCGCGCGCCAGATCGGCACCCACGCCGGTGCCGCCCCCGGTGATCAGAACCCGCCGCCCCGCCAAGGTCATACCCGGAACGTCTCCTGCTGCTGTTGTGCCGCCTTCTGCTGTTGCAGGCGCAGCGCCTGATCGCGCCCGTTGAGGTAGGGCAGCGGCCAGTCCGTCGCCCTGTCCCCCATCGCAACGGCGGCATGCAAAGTCCAGTAGGGATCGGCCAGATGCGGCCGCGCAAGGCAGACCAGATCCGCCCGCCCCGCCATGAGGATCGAATTCACATGGTCGGTCTCATAGATGTTGCCCACCGCCATGGTGGCGATCCCGGCCTCGTTGCGGATGCGGTCGCTGAAAGGCGTCTGGAACATCCGGCCATAAACCGGCCGCGCATCGGTGCTGGTCTGGCCCGCCGACACGTCGATGATGTCGGCCCCGGCGGCGGTGAACATGCGCGCGATCTCCACCGCCTCGTCGGGGGTCACGCCCTCGTCGCCCACCCAGTCGTTGGCGCTGATCCGCACCGACATGGGCCTGTCCGCCGGCCAGACCGCGCGCATCGCCCGGAACACCTCCAACGGCCAGCGCATGCGGTTTTCGAGGCTGCCGCCATATTCATCGGTACGGGTGTTGGATTTCGGGCTGATGAAGCTCGACACCAGATAGCCGTGGGCGGCATGCAGTTCGGCCATGTCGAACCCCGCCCGCGCGGCCATCCCGGTCGCCGCGACGAACTCCGCCGTCACCCGGTCCATATCGGCACGGTCCATCGCCTTCGGCACCGCATTTCCGGGCGACCACGGGATGGCGCTGGCCGACATCAGCGGCCAGTTCCCCGCGGCCAGCGGCGCGTCCATCTCTTCCCACCCCAGTTGGGTGGACCCCTTGCGCCCCGAATGGCCGATCTGCATGCAGATCTTTGCACTCGTTTCGGCATGCACGAAATCCACCAGCCGCTTCCACGCGGCCTCGTGTTCGGGCGCATAAAGGCCGGGGCAGCCGGGGGTGATGCGCCCCTCGGGCGACACGCAGGTCATTTCGGTGTAGACCAGCCCCGCCCCGCCCTTGGCGCGTTCGGCGTAATGGACGAAATGCCAGTCCGTCGGGCAGCCGTCGACGGCCTTGTACTGCGCCATGGGCGAAACGACGACGCGGTTCTTCAGCTCCATCCCCCGCAGGCGGAAGGGCGCGAACATCGGCGCCCGGCCGGGCTGGCCGCCGGCCTGTTCCTGAAACCAGTCCTCGGCTCCGCGCAGCCATTCGGGGTCGCGCAGGCGCAGGTTTTCATGGCTGATGCGCTGGCTGCGGGTCAGCAGCGAATAGGCGAACTGCGGCGGCGGCATGTCCAGATACCGCTCCACCTCCTCGAACCACTCAAGGCTGTTGCGCGCCGCCGATTGCAACCGCAGCACCTCGACCCGCCGCTCTTCCTGATAGCGTTCGAAGGCGGCTTCCAGCGTCGGTTCCGAATGCAGGTAATCCGCCAGCGCGATCGCGCTGTCGAAGGCCAGACGGCTGCCCGAACCGATGGAAAAATGCCCCGTCGCCGCCGCGTCGCCCATCAGCACGACGTTTTCATGATACCACTTGCCGCAGATCACCCGCGGGAACTGCATCCACACCGCCGAGCCGCGCAGATGGGCGGCGTTGGACATCAAGTCGTGCCCGCCCAGATGCGCCGCGAATATCTTGCGGCAGGTCTCGACGATCTCTTCCTTCGTCATGTCCTTGAAGCCCCACCGGTCCCAGGTGTCGGGCAGGCATTCCACGATGAAGGTCGCGGTCTGGTCGTCGAACTGGTAGACATGCGCCCAGACCCAGCCGTGTTCGGTCTTTTCGAAGATGAAGGTGAAGGCGTCGTCGAATTTCTGATGCGTGCCGAGCCAGATGAACTTGCACTTGCGGGTGTCGATGTCGGGCTGGAACACATCCTCGTATTCCTTGCGCACCAGCGAATTGATGCCGTCGCAGCCGATCACGACGTCATAGTCCCTGCGGTACTCCCCGGCCGAACGGAACTCGGTCTCGAACCGCATGTCCACGCCCAGTTCGCGCGCGCGTTCCTGCAACAGGACCAGCATCGCCTTGCGCCCGATCCCGGCAAAGCCATGCCCGCCCGATACCGTGCGCACCCCGTCGTGGACCACGGCGATATCGTCCCAATAGGCGAAATGGCTGCGGATCGCGTCGGTGGATTTCGGGTCGTTCTGCTCCATCCGCCCCAGGGCGTCGTCCGACAGCACCACGCCCCAGCCGAAAGTGTCGTTGGCGCGGTTGCGTTCCAGCACCGTGATCTGATGCGCGGGGTCTCGGAGCTTCATCGAGATCGCGAAATACAGACCCGCAGGACCGCCGCCCAGACACAACACTTTCATGGAACACCTCCGTTTCCCGGTGGGCGAACTCTGCCACCGCCCCCATGGTATTTCAAGCTTGAAATTTATCGGCCGGAAGAAACCGCTTTCCTCGCGGCGCGGCCGGGCCTAGCCTCGGGCGATGCAGATCCGCGACGAAACCGCACAGGACGCCGGGGCCATCGCCGCCCTGATCACCGAAGCCTTCCGCACCGCGCCCCATGCCAGCGGGACCGAGGCGCAGATCACCGCCGCCCTGCGCGGGGCGGGCGCGCTGATGCTGTCGCTGGTGGCAGAGGACGGCGGGAGGGTGCTCGGCCATGTCGCCGCCTCGCCCGCCCGGGTGGGCGGCGCGGGGGAATGGGCGCTGATCGGCCCGCTGGCGGTGCTGCCAGAGGCCCAGCACCGCGGCATCGGCAGCGCGCTGATGCAGGCGGCACTGGCCCGCCTGCGCCCCGAGGTGCGCGGGGTGGCGCTGGTGGGCGACCCGGACTTCTACACCCGCTTCGGCCTGCGCGCCTTCCCGCACCTCACCGCCCCCGGCGTGCCCGCGCAATACGTGCTGGCCCTGCCCTTCAACACGGCACCCCCACAAGGCGCGCTTTCCTGGCACCGGGCCTTCGACGCCCCCTGACCCCCCGCCCGGCGTCCGGCCCGGTGGAAAGGGCAGGAGCCTCCGGCGGGGATATTTGGGGACAGAAAATGAACAAGGCGGTGCTCTCGCCCGGCCTGTTTCATTTTCTGTCTCTAAATATCCCGGGGTCCGGGGCAGCGCCCCGGCACCGACGGCGCGGCCGGGCGCGGCGCTCGACAGGCCGGGGGCGCGGCTGTAGAGGGGGCGCGGGCACAGGGGGCGCGGGTGGCGGGAACGGGCAAGACGGCATTGGTGATCGGCGCAGGGCCGGCGGGGCTGATGGCGGCGGGGGCGCTGGCGCGCGCCGGGCTCGCCGTCACGGTCGCCGAGGCCAAGCCCTCGCCCGCGCGCAAGTTCCTGATGGCGGGCAAGTCCGGCCTGAACCTGACCAGGGACGAACCCCCGCCCGTCTTCACCGCCGCCTATGCCGAGGCCGCGGGCTGGCTCGCCCCGATGCTGGCGGAATTCGGCCCCGCGCAGGTGATGGACTGGGCGCGCGGCCTCGGGCAGCCGGTGTTCACCGGATCCTCGGGCCGGGTGTTTCCGGTGGCGATGAAGGGCTCGCCCCTGCTGCGGGCCTGGCTGGCGGAACTGGACGGGCTTGGCGTCGTGCTGCGGCGGCGCTGGCGGTGGGTGGGGCTGGAGGACGGGTTCCGCTTCGACACGCCCGAAGGCGCGCGGGTCCTGCACCCCGCCGTCACGGTGCTGGCGCTTGGCGGGGCCAGCTGGCCGCGGCTCGGGTCCGACGCCGCATGGGTGCCGATCCTGGCCGCGAAGGGGGTGCAGATCGCGCCCTTCCGCCCCGCCAACATGGGGTTCCGCATCGGCTGGTCCGCCCCGATGCAGCGCCATTTCGGCGCCGCGCTGAAAGGGATCGCGCTGATGGCGGGGGACCGGCGGGTGCGGGGGGAATGCGTGATTTCGGCCCGCGGTCTGGAAGGCGGCGGCGTCTATGCCGTCTCGCGCGCGGTGCGCGAGGGCGCGGCGCTGACGATCGACCTGCTGCCCGACCTGCCCGCGGCAGAGGCCGCCGCGCGGCTGGCCCGGCGGGGGCGGGAAAGCCTTGCCAACCACCTGCGCAAGGCGCTGCGGCTGGACCCCGCGAAGGTTGCGCTGGCGATGGAATTCGCCCGCCCCCTGCCCGCCGATCCTGCCGCCGCAGCGGCGGCCCTCAAGGCCCTGCCGATCCGCCATCAGGGTCCCCGCCCGCTGGAGGAGGCGATTTCCGCCGCCGGCGGCATCACCCGCGCGGCGCTGGACGACAACCTGCAACTGCGCGCCCTGCCCGGCGTCTTCGCCGCCGGCGAGATGCTGGACTGGGAGGCGCCCACCGGCGGCTATCTGCTGACCGCCTGCCTTGCCACCGGGCTGTGGGCGGGGCGGGCGGCGGCGGGGTATGCGGGGGGCGGTTAGGGCGGATCGGCAGTCACATCCCGATTGGGCCGGGCGGGATCAGGAAACGCACTGCGTTTCCCCCGCCCGCGGCGCGGCGGTAACACTGAAAACGGAGATCGCAGGAGAAATGGGTAGGCCGGCGCCTGCCCCGGCGGGCGAGTAGCGCCCGCCATGGGCGGGGCGGGCGCTGGCCGGGCGCTTGGGGCCCCCGGCCGGGGCAGCGGAACCGGCATCGCGATGGCGAAGGCACGCGCCTTCGCCAGACAGAGCGGAGGGAGCGAGGTCGACCTGACCTACCGGCAGAGCCCCGGCCCCACCAGCGCGCCGTCCGCCCCGGCGACGATGCCGCCGGCGTTCGCCTCGTCGGTGTCGATATGCATTTCGGTGAAGGCATCCTTCTGGATGCGCACGACGGTATGGGCGAAGGTGATGCCGCGGCCGGTGCCGGCGACCTCGACCTCCACCTCCTGCCCGTCGGTCAGACCCCACCGGGCGGCATCGTCGGGGTGCATGTGGATGTGGCGCGCGGCAATGATCAGGCCGTCGGTTTCCACCTGCCCCGCCGGGCCGACCAGCCGCACCCTGGGCGTGCCGTCCAGATCGCCCGACAGGCGCACCGGCGCGTCGATGCCCAGAACGAAGGTGTCCGTCCGGCTGACCTCGATCTGCGTGCGCCCGCGCGTGGGGCCCAGAACGCGCACATTCTCGAACCGGCCCTTCGGCCCCTCGACCGTCACCTTCTGATGCGCGCCGAAATTGCCCGGCTGGCGCAGCGGGAATTCCGCCGTCAGCGTGGCGCCGGGGCCGAACAGCGCCTCGACATGCGCCTGGGACAGGTGCACATGCCGGGCCGACACCGCCACCGGCACCGTCAGCGCCACCCGCACGGGCTGCGCCATCGCCTGCGCCACCTCGCGGGCGATCTGCAACTGTTCGGCCGTCTCGGTCACGATCACCCGCACCCGTGCGCCCCATGCCTGCAATTCGGGTGCCGCGCGGTCGGCCAGATCCACCCGCGCGTTGCGGTCGTGGTCGAGCGTCACACCCATGAATTCCAGCCCGTCGCAGATCCGCCGGCGCATCGAGGCCGAATTCTCGCCTATGCCGCCGGTGAACACGATGGCGTCCACGCCCCCCATCGCCGCGGCATAGGCGCCGATATATTTGCGCGCGCGATAGGCATAGATCTCTATCGCCAGTTGCGCCGCCGCATCGCCCGCCGCCGCGCGGTCTTCGGCATCGCGCATGTCGGGGCTGCCGGTCAGCGCCTTGAGGCCGGAGTCGTTGTAAAGCGCCGCCTCGATCTGCGGGATCGACAGCCCCAGTTCGCGCGACAGATACCCGAAGGCCCCCGGGTCCACATCGCCCGACCGCGTACCCATCACCAGCCCTTCCAGCGGCGTCAGGCCCATCGAACTGTCCATGCTGCGCCCGCGGTTGATAGCGCAGACCGAGGCCCCGTTGCCCAGATGGCAGGAAATCACCTGAAGCCGGTCGAGCGGCTGGCCGATCACCTCTGCCGCCCGCAGCGCCACGTATTTATGCGAGGTGCCGTGGAAGCCGAACCGCCGCAGCCCCGCCTGCCGCCAGACCTCGGGCACCGCATAGGTGGTGGCGAAGGCCGGGTTGGTCAGGTGGAAGGAGGTATCGAATACGCCATATTGCGGCACCTCGGGCCATGTCGCGCGCGCCAGCGCCACGGCGGCCAGGTTCGCGGGGTTGTGCAGGGGCGCAAGCGGGGTCAGCGCCTCGATTTCCGGCAGGGTGGTGTCGTCCAGAGGCGCGGGCGCGGCGAAACCCGCGCCGCCATGCGCGATGCGGTGGCCCACCGCGTCGATCCAGTCGAAGCCCTGTTCGGCCAGAAACCCCGGCACCGCCGCGATGGCCGCGCCCAGATCGGCCAGCGGCACCCGCCCCTGCCCGCCCCGCCCGTCATCGGTGGACCAGCGCAGGTCGCAGCCGCCGTCGCGGAAACGGTCGTAGCCGGCCTTGAGCAGATGACGCTCCGCCCCGTTCCCGGTATCGAACAGGCCGAACTTGAGGCTGGAACTGCCCGCGTTGAACACCAGTATGCGCATGCGATCCTCCGGTCAGGTGGGCGCCATCCTGCCCGGAACCGGGGGCCGGGGAAAGTATGCTGCGGCGCAATATCGCGTCAGCGCGACACCAGCCGGCGGAACCAGCCCTTCTTCGGGGTGTCGTCCCCCGCCGCGCCTTCCTCTGCCGCCTCGGGGGCGGGGTCGTCCTCGGGGCCCTCGACGGCATCCTGGAAACGGGCGAAGAAATCGTCCGCCATCTTGCGGGCGAAACCGTCGATCACCCGGCTGCCGAGCTGCGCCAGCTTGCCGCCCACGTTCGCCTCTACCGTATAGCCCAGAAGGGTGCCCCGGTCCGAAGGCGCCAGCGTCACCTTTGCCGCCCCCTTGGCAAAGCCCGCGGCGCCCCCCTTGCCCTCGCCGGTGATGGTGCAGCTTTCGCCCGGCACGATGTCGGACAGGGTGACGACCCCGGTGAAGCGCGCCTTGACCGGGCCGACCTTCTGGACCACCACGGCCTCGAACCCGGCCTCGGGGCTGCCGGTCATGCTTTCGCAGCCGGGCACGCAGGCGGCAAGGACCTGCGGGTCGAACAGCGCCGCCCAGACGGTTTCGGGCGGCGCGGCGATGTCGCGCTGATCGGCAAGCTGCATGGGATCCTCCGCTGGTTTCGGCCCATCATAGGCGCTTTTCGCCGCGCGGCAATTTCGTCGTCAGGGCCGTGGGACAAGCGGCAGAACCATGTCGCGGTGCGGAATCCCGGCGTCGAGGTATTCCGGCCCCTCGGCCACGAAGCCGAGCGCGGCATAGAACCCCACCGCATGCGTCTGCGCGCCAAGCCGCACCCGGGTAATGCCGGGGCGCGCGGCGCATTCCGCCACCGCCGCCCGCATCAGCGCCACGCCGATCCCCTTGCCGCGCCAGTCCGCCAGCACGCAGACCCGGCCGACCTTGGCGGTATCGCCCGCCAGCATCACCCGCGCCGTCCCCACCGGGCGGCCATCCATCCGCGCCAGCAGATGCAGCGCCGCGCCATCGCGGCCGTCGATCTCTTCGGCCTCGGGGACGCCCTGTTCCTCGATGAACACCTGTCGGCGCAGGGCGTGGCAGGTGGCAAGGTCGTCGGTGGGCGCGACCTCTGCCCTCATGCGAACCAGCCCCGCAGGATGCGCAGGTAGATCGCCTTCAGCGCCGCGATCTGCGCGACCTCGACCCGTTCGTCCACCTGATGCATGGTCTTGCCCACCAGCCCGAATTCCACCACCGGGCAGTGGTCCTTGACGAACCGCGCATCCGATGTGCCGCCAGAGGTGGACAGGGCGGGCACCACCCCCGTTTCCGCCCGCACCGCCGCCGCGACCAGATCCGACAGCGGGCCGGGGGGGGTCAGGAAGCTTTCGCCCGACACCGTGACCTTCATCGCGATCTCCACCCCGGTTTCCGCCGCCACCCGGTCGGATTCCACCCGCAGCCAATCGGTCAGGCTGGCGCCGGAATGGGCGTCGTTGAAGCGGATGTTGACCGTGGCGCGGCATTCGGCGGGGATGACGTTGTTGGCCGGGTTGCCGGTGTCGATCGTCGTCACCGCCAGCGTCGAAGTGTCGAAATGGTCCGTGCCGCGGTCCAGTTCATGGCCGGCCAGCCGGTCCATCAGCCGCGCCATCGCGCTGACCGGGTTTTTCGCCCGGTGCGGATAGGCCGAATGCCCCTGCACCCCGCGCGCGGTGAACCGGGCGGTCATCGACCCGCGCCGGCCGATCTTCATCATGTCGCCCAGGGTTTCGGGGCAGGTCGGTTCGCCCACCAGACAGGCCGCCATCGCCTCGCCCGTCCGCGCCATCCAGTCGAGCAGCGCGCGGGTGCCGTCCGTCGCCTCGCCCTCTTCATCGCCGGTGATGGCCAGCACCACCGCGCCGTCGGGCGGCGTGTCGCGCACGAAATCCATCGCCGCAGCGGCAAAGGCGGCGACGCCCGACTTCATGTCGGTAGCCCCGCGGCCGTACATCCAGCCGTCGCGGATTTCCGCCCCGAACGGGTCCGCCGTCCAGGCGGCGGCATCGCCGACGGGGACCACATCGGTATGGCCGTTGAAGCCGAAGGTGCGCGGATGCCCCTTGTCCCCCCACCGGGCGTAAAGGTTGGGGGTGCCGTTCCGGTCCACCCGCGTGCAGGCGAACCCCGCCGCCGCCAGTTGCGCCGCCAGCAGGTCCAGCGCCCCCCCTTCCATCGGCGTGACCGAGGGACAGCGGATCAGCGCCGCCGTCAGCGCGACGGGATCGGCGGGGGCATGGGGGTCGGGCATCGCGGGCTCCTTCGCGCGGGTCGGCCAAGGGTTAGCGCGGCCCGCCCCGCGCCGCAACGGTGTTGCCGCCGTGCCACCGCCCGCGGCCCCCGTGCAACAGCCCGCGCTGGACCGGTGACATGCGGCAGAAACATGGCATATCCTCGGCGCAACAATACGCCTTGAGGCAGGGCATGCAGCGGGCCAACGCGCCCGGACCGGAAACCGGAAGGGCCGCCCCCGCGGCCCCGCCTGCACCTGTCCAAGCCGGTGAAGAGTGACAGTCGTTCAGGGGTATTCATGGCGACGGGCAGCGAACTGGGCTACAATACCAGCGCCTCGGCACTGACGATGGCGCGCACCATCTTCGGCGAGGGCACCACCGTGGTGCGCGCCAGCTATACGGGGGATGCCAATTCGTCCGCCGTCTATTCGTTGGGCGACGCGCGGTCGCCCCTGACCACGCCGGGCGACACCGGGGTGATCCTGTCCACCGGCAACGTGCGCGATTTCACCCAGTCCTCGGGCGACCCGAACCGCAGCGCCTCGACCACGACCAACACCTGGGGCGTGGACAACAACGCGATGTTCAACGCCATCGCCGGCACACGCACCTATGACGCCGCCTGGCTGGACGTGGATTTCATTCCCACCGCCAGCCAGATGACGATGCAGTTCGTCTTCGCCTCCGACGAATACCCCGAGTTCATAAATTCGATCTACAACGACGTGGTGGGCGTCTGGGTCAACGGCACCCATGTGCCGGTGGCGATCGGCAACGGCGACACGGCGGTCAACAACCTCAACCCGCAGACCAACGTCAACCTCTACAACAACAACACCAACGACGCCTACAACACGGAAATGGACGGGTTCACCGTCACGCTGTCGCTGATCATGAACGTCGTGCCGGGGGTGGTGAACTCCATCCGTATCGGCATCGCGGACACGTCCGACTATCAGTACGATTCCAACCTGCTGATCAGCGCGGGCGGCGTGCAGACGGCGGTGGTCGCCAATGCCGATCTGGTGGAGGTGCGCCCCGGCACCAGCCAGACGGTGGACCTGCGCGCCAACGACACCTTCACCGGCTCGGGCGCGCTGGTCATCACCCATATCAACGGCATCAGCGTCACCACCGGGTCGGTCATCACGCTGACCACCGGGCAGAAGATCGTCATCAACGCCAACGGCACCGTCACGATCGTCGGCGACAACGATACCGAGACGGTGAACTTCACCTATACCGTCGCCAAGGGCAACGGCACCCAGGCCACCGGCTTCGTCACCGTGAACCAGGTGCCCTGCTTCGTCGCCGGCACGATGATCCGCACGCCCGACGGCGACCGGCCGGTGGAAAGCCTGCGCCCCGGCGATCTGGTGACGACGCTGGACGACGGGCCGCAGCCGCTGCGCTGGATCGGCCGGCGCACGGTCGAGGCGCAGGGCCGGCTTGCCCCGGTGCAGATCCGCGCGGGCACCTTCGGGCGGCACGGGCGGCTGCTGGTCTCGCCCCAGCACCGGATCCTTCTGCGCGACAATCTGGCGGAACTGATGTTCGGCGAACCCGAGGTGCTGGTCGCCGCGCGCGATCTGGTCAACGGCCGGTCGATCACCCTGCGCGAGGGCGGGACGGTCGAATACGTCCACCTGCTGTTCGACCGCCACCAGGTGGTGTTTTCCGAAGGGCTCGCCACCGAAAGCTTCCTGCCCGGGCCGCAGATCGTGCACAGTTTCGACCGCGCGGTGGTAGAGGAGATCCGCACCCTTTTCCCCGAACTCGACCCCGAAACCGGCGCGGGCTACAGCCCCGCCGCGCGCCGCACCCTGCGCAGCTTCGAGGCGCAGGTGCTGCTGGCCACCGCGCGGGCGGCCTGAACGATGACGGAATGGATCGCGCTGTCGGGCGCCGAAGCCGGATGCGGGCCCGGATGCGAAACGGACCCCCTGCCCCGCGGCAGCCTGCTGATCGGCCTCAGCCGCCCGGTGGCGGACCCGACGGTGGTGATGGAACTGCGGATGGAAGGCGGGCGCGCGGGCCTGTCGGTGATGGTGGACCCCGCGCTCGGCATCGGGGTGATCGCCCGCGCGGGCAGCACGATGCGCCGCCACTGGCTGGCCGGCCCCCTGCCCGCGGGGCTGAAGGGCGGGGTGACGCTGAACCTGTCCTGGGACATGGCGCAGGGCCGCTGGTCGCTGGCCGCAGAGGGCGGGGGCAGCGGCGCGCGCGCGACCGGCACCGACCCGCTGCCCCCGCCGCCCGGCCTCGGCGCGGCGCTGGCGGACGCGGCGCAGACGCCCGGCGCGTTCCACCCCGCGGTGCTGTGGTGGGGGCTGTCGCGCGGGATCTGGCGCAACCCGCCGGGCGCCGCGCTCGGCCCCGATACGCTGGTCGCCACGCCGGGGGGCTATGTCCCCCTCGGCCGGCTGCGGCCCGGCGACAGGGTGCTGACGCTCGACCAGGGGGCGCAGCCGCTCGCCGCGCTCTACCGCCATGCGGCGCCGCATCGCGCGGCGCTTGCGCCGGTGCGGCTGCGCGCGGGCCATTTCCCGATCCCGCGCGACATGCTGGCGGGGCCGCAGACGCGGCTTCTGTTCGACGGGGCGGCGGTGGAATACCTCTTCGGCACCGAAGAGGTGCTGGCGGCGGCGGGCGACATCACCGACCGGCTGGTGGCGCAGCGGCTGCGCACGGGCACGGCCAGCACACTTATCTGCCCGGTGACGGAACGGCCGGCGCTGATCCTGTGCGACGGGGTGGCGGTGCTGTCGGGCGCGGTCAACCCCGCCCTGCCCGCGCCGCGCCCCTGCCTGCGGCCCTATGAAACCGCCGCCCTGCTGCCCGACCGGCCGATGGCGGCGGAACTGGCCCCCGGACTGGCCGCGTGATCAGTCGAAGAACGGCTCCACCTGCGCGACGATGACCGCGTTTTCGGCCAGTGCCCGGCCCATCAGCGCGCGCTCCTCCGCATCGATCTGCTCGCCCGCCTCCAGCCGTTCGTCGAGCGTGCCCTGCGCCGTCACCTCCAGCACCGCCATGTCGGCGACCTTCAGCACCGCCACCGCCTCGCGCACGGCCTCCGCCTCGTCCACCCCGCTGGCATAGAGCAGCAGCGCCGCCCCCGTGGCCTTGGCGGGCAGCCCGTCGCCCGGCTTGCGCCCGACCTCGACCAGCAGGGTATGCACCTGTTGCGGGCGCTTGGTCTTGTCCTCGGTCATCGCATGCTCCGTCGTGGCCGTCGGGAAGGAAGAAAGGGGGCATTCTGCCCCCTCTTGGCTGCGCCAATTCACCCCCTGAGGATATTTTCAGACAGAAAATGAAGGCACGCCCGCGACACTTTCTGTCCTTAAATATCCCCGCCGGAGGCCGCTGCCCTCTCCCCCTGCGTCACCGCCGGGCAGAGGGCGCGGGGTCAATCGCGCAGCAGTTCGTTGATCGAGGTCTTGGAACGGGTCTGCGCATCCACGCGCTTGACGATCACCGCGCAGTAGAGGCTCACCCCGTTCTTCGACGGCATCGAACCCGCGACGACGACCGAACCCGCCGGCACCTCGCCATACATCACCGCGCCGGTTTCGCGGTCCACGATCTTGGTGGACTGGCCGATGAACACGCCCATGCCCAGGACCGAGCCTTCGCGGACGATCACGCCCTCGACCACCTCGGACCGCGCGCCGATGAAGCAGTTGTCCTCGATGATCGTCGGGCCCGCCTGCATCGGTTCCAGCACGCCGCCGATGCCGACGCCGCCCGACAGGTGGACGTTCTTGCCGATCTGCGCGCAGGATCCCACGGCGGCCCAAGTGTCGACCATCGTGCCTTCATCGACATGGGCGCCGAGGTTCACGAACGACGGCATAAGCACCACGCCCTTCGCGATATAGGCCGAGCGGCGCACGACGCAGTTCGGCACGGCGCGGAAACCGGCGGCCTTCCAGTCCGCCGCGCCCCAGCCCTTGAACTTGCTGTCCACCTTGTCCCACCAGCCGCCGCCCTGCGGGCCGCCGGCATGGGGCTCCATGTCCTTGATGCGAAAGCCCAGAAGCACCGCCTTCTTGGCCCACTGGTTCACATGCCAGTCGCCGTTCGCCCGCCGCTCGGCCACCCGCAGCCGGCCCTTGTCCAGCGCCTCGAGCGTTTCCTCGATCGCGTCGCGCGCCGCGCCCCGGGTCGCGGAGGTGATGGTGTCGCGCGCCTCCCAGGCGGCTTCGATGGCGGTTTCGAGTGCGGCGTTCGACATGTCATCCCCGTCATGGCTGGCTCTTCGGTTCCGCAGGCTATAGACCGGGCGGACCCGGCAGGCAATGCGCGCAGGAGACCCGACGATGACCGAAGAGACGCGTTCGCACCCGTTCCGCGACAGCGCCCAGGATGCGCGCGCGGCGCGGCAGATCCCCGACACGCCGCAGACCCGCGCGCCGGCCTATCGGCTGGCCTTCACCGACACCGAGTTCCTGACGCGCGAGGAACTGCGCCCCGTGCGGCTGCAACTGGAGCTGCTGAAGGCGCAGATGATGCTGGACGAATACAACGTCCGGTCCACCATCGTGATGTTCGGCAGCGCCCGCATCCCCGCCCCCGAGGACCGCGGCACCGACCGCCCCACCGAGGCGCTGGCGCGCTATTACGACGAGGCGCGCCGCTTCGCCTATATGATGACCGCACGCTGCATCGGGCCCGACTGCCTCGACGGGGTGATCGTCACCGGCGGCGGCCCCGGCATCATGGAGGCCGGCAACCGCGGCGCGGCAGAGGCGGGGGGGATTTCCATCGGGCTGAACATCGTGCTGCCGCACGAACAGGCGCCGAACGAATATGTGACGCCCGATCTCTGCTTCAACTTCCACTATTTCGCCATCCGCAAGATGCACCTGCTGATGCGCGCGCATGCGGTGGTGATCTTCCCCGGCGGCTTCGGCACGCTGGACGAGATGTTCGAGGCGCTGACCCTGATCCAGACCGGGCGGATGAAGCCGGTGCCCTTCCTGCTGTTCGGCGGCAGCTTCTGGAACAGCGTCGTCAACTGGCAGGCGCTGGCCGATGCCGGCACCATCAGCCCCGAGGACCTGCGGCTGTTCCGCATCGTCGAAACCGCCGAAGAGGCCGCCGCCGCCATCGACGACTGGCATGCCGTGCGCCCCGACATCGACGCGCCCGCGAAATAGCGGCAGGCCCTGTACAGCCCCGCGCTTTGGCCCTATGAGGGCCGCTTGGGTGCCGGGTTCCGGGTCCCGGCGAGGGGCCGGGCAAGGGGGGAAGGGCGCCTTGTCCCGGGCCCGATGGCGGCCCCCTTTCCAGGAAAGACGCACATGACGATCACCGATGGCATCGCCCCGCCGCTGGCAGGGGCCCTGGCCGCCAAGGGCTATGACACCCTCACCCCCGTGCAGGAGGCCGTGCTGACCCCCGATTGCGCGGGCCGCGATCTGCTGGTGTCGGCGCAGACGGGTTCGGGCAAGACGGTGGCCTTCGGCCTTGCCATCGCGCCCGAACTGATCGGGACCGGCGGGCCCGTCGTGTCGCCGGTGCCGCTGGCGCTGATCGTGGCACCCACGCGCGAACTGGCGTTGCAGGTGCGGCGCGAGGTCGAATGGCTTTATGCCGAAACCGGGGCGCAGGTCGCGTCCTGCGTCGGCGGCATGGACTGGCGCACCGAACGGCGCGCGCTGGAACGGGGCGCGGCCATCGTCGTCGGCACCCCCGGCCGCCTGCGCGACCATATCGAGCGCGGGACGCTCGACCTGTCGGAAACCCGCGCCGTGGTGCTGGACGAGGCCGACGAGATGCTCGACCTCGGCTTCCGCGAGGATCTGGAGTTCATCCTGTCCGCCGCGCCGGAAACCCGCCGCACGCTGATGTTTTCGGCCACCGTGCCGAAGGCGATCGAGGAACTGGCCCGCGATTTCCAGAAGGACGCCTTGCGCGTCGTGGCGCAGGGCGAATCGCGCCAGCATGTCGATATCGAATACCGCGCCATGAACGTCGCGCAGCGCGACAAGGAAAACGCGGTGCTGAACCTGCTGCGCCTGCACGAGGCGCAGGTGGCCATCGTGTTCTGCAAGACCCGCGCGACGGTCACGCATCTGCTGGCGCGGATGGGCAACCGCGGCTTCCCGGTCGTGGCGCTGTCGGGCGAGTTGTCGCAATCCGAACGCAGCCATGCGTTGCAGGCGCTGCGCGACGGGCGCGCGCGGGTCTGCATCGCCACCGATGTCGCCGCGCGGGGGATCGACCTGCCGGGCCTGGAACTGGTGGTGCATTTCGACCTGCCGACCAACCCCGAAACGCTGCTGCACCGTTCGGGCCGCACCGGACGCGCGGGGGCCAAGGGCGTGTCGATGCTGGTGGTGACGCCTTCGGATGTGCGCAAGGCGCAGCGCGTGTTGCAGGGCGCGCAGGTGCAGGCCGAATGGGTCAAGCCGCCCTCGGCCGAAGAGGTGCAGGCCGCCGACGACACCCGGCTGATCAACCACGATCTCTTCACCGACCCGCCGGGCGAAGAGGAAGCCCCGATGGTCGAGGCGATCCTCGGCATGCACGGGCCCGAGGGCGCGGCGCTCTGCCTTTTGCGGCTGTGGCGCGCGGGCCGGTCGGCGCCCGAGGTGGTGGACGAGATCGCGCCCCCGTCCGAACCCGCGCCGCGCCGCGAACGCGCCGAATTCGGCCCCTCGGTCTGGTACGAACTGTCGGTGGGCCATACCGGCCGGGCCGAGGCGCGCTGGCTCTTGCCCAAGATCTGCGAGGCCGGCGGCATCGCCCGCGACAGCATCGGCGCGATCCGCGTGCAGCAGGACCGCACCTTCGTGCAGATCGCAGCACCCGTGGCCGACCGCTTCGCGCCCCCCGGTTCCTCGGTCGACCTCGACGAGGGCCTGACGATGGCGCGGATCGAGGGCGAACCGACGCTCGAACGCCCCGAACGCGCCCCGCGCCACAGCGACGACCGCCCGCGCAAACCCTACAAGCCGCGGGAAGAGGGGGAACGCAAACCCTATGCCCCGCGCGAGGACCGCAAACCCTACGCGCCGCGGGAGGATGGCGAGCGCAAACCCTACACCCCGCGCGAGGACCGCAAGCCGTATACCCCCCGGGAAGATGGCGAGCGCAAGGATCGCAAGCCCTACACCCCCCGCGAGGATGGCGAGCGCAAACCCTATACCCCGCGCAAACCTTCGGATGCGCCGCAGGGCCTGACCCGCAAGCCGGCGGGGCCGAAAACCACCACGGGCGAACGCAAGCCCTACACCCCGCGCGACCGTGACAGCGACGGCGAAAAGCGCCCCTATACCCCGCGCAAACCCGCCGACGCGCCGCAGGGCCTGACCCGCAAGCCGTACCCCAAGGCCGCCGAGGGCGGTGACAGCGGCGCCCCGCGCAAGGCGCGCTGGTCGAAGGACGGGGCGGAAAAACGCACCTACGACAACCCGGTGCGCACCACCGCCCCCAAGGGCGCCGACGCCCGCCCCGCGCGCGCGAAACCGGCCTACGCCAAACCCGCGGCCCCCAAGCCCGCCCCGGCGAAACCCAACTTCGCCGACCCGAGCCAGAGCCTGCGCAAGCCGCGCACGCCCACCGGCGGCAAACCCGCCCCGCGCGGCAAGCCCGGCCCGAAACGCGGCTGACAGAAAAAGGGGCGGCCCCGTTCAGGACCGCCCCCTTCACTTTCTGTCCCCAAATATTCCCGCGCGGCGCGCCGCCGACCGCGCCAGCCGTACTGCCGCCGGGCGGGGGCGATGGATCCGCAGGCCGGGGCTTGCCCCGGCGTGGCTCAGACTTCGCCCGCCGCCAGCGCCTGCCGGACCTGTGCGATGCCCTGCGCGATGTCGCGTTCGATGGCGCGGGCGAGTGCTGCGGCATCGCCCGCGCGCATCGCCGCCAGCGCCTCGCCATGCCGGTCGGGCAGGGCCTCGGCGCCGACTTGGGCGCAGACCACGCGCAGCGAGGGGCCGAAGCGCAGCCAGAGCGAGCGGGCGATGTCCACCAGCACCGCGGCCTCCGACGCGTCGTAGAGCGCGAAGTGGAAGCGGTGGTTGGCCTCCAGATAGCCCGGAATATCCCCCGCCGCGATCGCCCGGTCCACCGCCGCGTCCAGCGCGGCAAGATCGGCGATCAGGCCGGGGGTCAGCCGCTGCCCGGCGCGTTCGGCCAGATGGGGTTCCATCGTCAGCCGGGCGAAGGCGATCTGGTCCAGGAGCACGGGCGTCAGCCGCGGCACCGCCACCCGGCGGTTGCCCTGCGGCAGCAGCGCGCCTTCCGCGATCAGGCGGCGGATCGCCTCGCGCACCGGGGTCATCCCGGCGTCGAGCGCCTGCACCAGCCCCTGGATCGTCACCGGCTGGCCGGGTTCCAGCCGGCCATAGAGCACCATGTCGCGCAGCCGGCCGTAGGTCAGTTCATGGCTGGGTATCTTCCGTGCCTCTGCGTCCATCCTGCCGCCCCCGGGTTCCGCCCCAAGATAGGCGCGGCGGGGTGGGCGGGGCAAGGGCGGGATTTTCTGGCAGAAGTGATGTATGGTACATCAATACTACCATCAAACCCGTTTACATCCATGCCCTGCACCCCTATACAGGACCCATGCGGCAAGATGGGGGGCCCATGATCACCTCTGCGCAGATGCGCGCGGCGCGCGCGCTTCTCGGGATCGACCAGAAGACGCTGGCCGAACGGGCCGGGCTTTCGCTGCCCACCATCCAGCGGATGGAGGCGAGCGTGGGCCAGGTGCGCGGGGTGGTGGAAAGCCTGACCCGTGTGGTTGCCGCGCTCGAGGCCTCGGGGGTCGAGCTGATCGGCGAGGGCGCGCCCAGCCTGGGGGCCGGGCGCGGCGTCCGTCTGCGCGACCCCGCGCCACCCCCCGGCCGGGGGTGAACGGGCCGCCAGACAAGGTGCCGCCGCCATGTATCCGAACCTGTCCAAAGCCCCGCCGACCGCCCCCACGCTGGCAGAGCTTTACACGCCGAAACTGCTGACCGTCCTGCGCGAGGGCTATGACCTTGCGCGCCTGCGCCGCGATGCGGTGGCGGGGCTGACGGTGGCCATCGTGGCGCTGCCGCTGTCGATGGCGATCGCCATCGCATCCGGCGCGACGCCCGCGCAGGGGCTGGTGACGGCGATCATCGGGGGCTTTCTGGTCTCTGCCCTGGGCGGGTCGCGCTATCAGATCGGCGGGCCGGCGGGGGCGTTCATCGTGCTGGTGGCGGCGACCGTGGCGCAGCACGGGATGGACGGGCTGATCCTTGCCACCTTCCTGTCGGGGCTGATGCTGGCGGCGGCAGGGGCGTTGCGGCTGGGGACCTTCGTCAAGTTCATCCCGTTTCCGGTGACGGTGGGCTTTACCGCCGGGATCGCGGTGATCATCTTCGCCAGCCAGATCAAACCCCTTCTGGGCCTGACGCTGGCGGGGGCGGAGCCCGGGCCGCTGGCGGAAAAGCTGCCCGTTCTCTGGGCCGCGCTGCCCACGGTGACACCGGCGGCGGTGGCGGTGTCGGCGGGAACGGTGGCGGTGATCCTGGGGCTGAAGGCCGCGCGCCCGCACTGGCCGGGGATGCTGGTCGCGGTGGCGCTGGCGGCGGCCGCGGCGGGGGGGCTTGGCCTGCCGGTGGCCACCATCGGGTCGCAGTTCGGGGGCATCCCCAATACCCTGCCGATGCCGCATCTGCCCGCCCTCACCCTCGCGCGGGTGGTCGAGGTGCTGCCTGCCGCGCTGTCCTTCACCCTTCTGGGCGCCATCGAGTCGCTGCTGTCCGCCGTGGTGGCCGACGGCATGACCGGGCGGCGGCATCGGTCGAACTGTGAACTGGTGGCGCAGGGGGTGGCGAACGTGGGTTCGGCGCTGTTCGGGGGCTTTTGCGTCACCGGCACCATCGCGCGCACGGCGACCAATGTGCGCGCCGGCGCCCACGGGCCGGTGGCGGGGATGCTGCATGCGCTGTTCCTGCTGCTGTTCATGCTGCTGGCCGCGCCGCTGGCGGCCTATATCCCGCTGGCGGCGCTGGCGGGGGTGCTGGCCGTCGTTGCCTGGAACATGATCGAGAAACCGGCCATCGCCACCCTGCTGCGGGCGGGCTGGGGCGATGCGGTGGTGTTGGGGGCGACCTTCCTGCTGACCGTCTTTCGCGACCTGACCGAGGCGATCGTGGTGGGCTTCGCGCTCGGTTCTGTCCTGTTCATCCACCGGATGTCGCGGGCGACGGCGGTGGAAACCAACAGCCCCTTCGTGGCCGAGGACCGTGCCGACAGCCCGCGCGGGGGCGAGGCGCCGGCGCAGGATCCGGGCGTGGTGGTCTATCGCATCTCGGGGGTGTTCTTCTTCGGGGCGGCGGCCTCCATCGGGTCGGTGCTGGACCGGATCTCGACCGACCACCGCGCGCTGGTGGTGGATTTCGCGGCCTGCCCCTTCCTCGATTCGACCGGGGCGAACACCATCGAGGGGCTGGCGCACAAGGCCGCGCGGCAGGGCGTGCGGCTTTACGTGACCGGCGCCGCGCCCGACATCCGCCGGGTGCTGCTGACCCATGGGGTGCGTCCGCCGCAGGTGATCTACCTGCCCGCCGTCGCCGACGCGCTGGAGGCAGAACACACCGCCTGATCCCGCCCGGGCGGGGTTGCGGCTGCCGGCGAACCGCGTCACTCTGCCGCGGTTCGGGCCGGGGCCGTCGCGCGCCCGGCGGCAGACGGAGGAACGGGGCGTGGAAAGCTGGGATGAGGTCCGCACCGCCTGGCAGGTGGCGCGGCTTGGCACGGTATCGGGCGCGGCAGAGGTTCTGGGCGTGCACCATGCCACGGTGATCCGCCATATCGACGCGCTGGAAAAGCGGCTCGGCACGCGGTTGTTCCAGCGCCACGCCCGCGGCTATACCCCGACCGAGGCCGGGCGCGACCTGTTCCAGGTGGCCGAAACCACCGCCGACCAGTTCGGCCAGCTTGTAGGCCGCATCAAGGGCCAGGGGGCGAGCGTCACGGGCGATCTGGTCGTGACGGCGATCACCGGCATCTCGCGCCTGCTGACCCCGGCGCTGGTGTCGTTCCAGGCGCAGCATCCCGGGCTGACGGTGCGGTTTCTGACCGACAGCCGCGTCTTCCGGCTGGAATACGGCGAGGCCCATGTCGCCGTGCGCGCCGGCGCCTCGCCGGAAGAGCCCGACAACGTGGTCCAGCCCTTCGTGCGCATCCATACCGGGCTTTACGCCGCGCGCAGCTATATCGAGCGTCACGGCATGCCGCAGGGCCCTGCGGATTTCGTGCGCCACCAATTCATCGTGCCCGAGGGCGACGCCCTGCGCGCGCCCTACAACCGGTGGCTGATGCAGCATATCGGTTCGCCCTCCATCGCCTTCCGCGCGACCGAATCCACCGCGCTGGTAGAGGCGGTGCTGTGCGGGGCGGGGATCGGCTTCCTGCCCACCTTCGTCGCGCGGGCACAGCCCGAGGTGATGGAAATCATGCCCGCGCGCCCCGAATGGGAGGCGCCCCTGTGGCTGGTCACGCATGTGGACCTGCACCGCACGCCCAAGGTGCAGGCCTGCCTTGCGCATCTCAAAGAGGCGGCGAAAGCCTGGGAAGGCGCGTGAGCGCCGCGACCGCCGCCGCTGCCGCCGCTCACCGGGCAGAGGCGCTGCGGGGCCATGCGGCGATGCTGCTGTTCTCGGTGCTGATCGCGGGCAGTTTCAGCCTCGGCGCGATGACCGCGAACGAGATCGACCCCGGCGCCTTCACCGCGGCGCGGTTTCTGGTCGCGGCGGCGGTGCTGGCGGCGCTGGTCCTTGCCCGCGGCCTGCGGGTCCGGCGCGCCCATGCCGCAGCACCCTGGCGGTATCTGGTGCTGGGCGGGCTCTATGCGGCCTATTTCGTGCTGATGTTCGAGGGGCTCAAGACCGCGCCGCCGGTCGCCACGGCGGCGGTGTTCACGCTGACGCCGATCCTGACGGGGCTGTTCGGCTGGCTGCTGCTGCGGCAGGCGATGACCGGGCGGATGGTGCTGGCGCTGGCCATCGGGGGCGCAGGGGCGCTGTGGGTGATCTTTCGCGGCGATCCGGCGGCGCTGGCGGCCTTCGGTTTCGGCCGGGGCGAGGCGATCTATTTCGTCGGCTGCGTGGCCCATGCGCTGCTGACGCCGCTTTTGCGCCGGTTCGGGCGGGGCGAGCCGCCGGTGATTTCCACCCTGTTCATCACGCTCACCGGGGCGGCGCTGCTGGTGGTCTGGTCCTGGGGGGCGATCGGGGCCGTGGACTGGGGCGCGCTGCCCGCGGTGGTCTGGGTCACGCTGGCCTATACGGCGGTCTTTGCCTCTGCCGCGACCTTCGTGCTGATCCAGTATGCGGCGCAGCGGCTGCCCGCGGCCAAGGTGATGGCCTATACCTATCTGGTGCCGAGCTGGGTGATCCTGTGGGAAATCGCGCTCGGCCGCGGCGCGCCGCCCTTGCTGGTGCTGGGGGGCGTGGCGCTGACGGTGGCGGCGCTGGCCGTGCTGCTCAAGCCGGAGCCGGGGGATCGCTAGGGTCCGTCAGTTCCACCGCCAGGAACCGCTCGAACGCCTCGAGGTCCACCGGCTCGAACTGCCCGAAGCCCTGCATCCAGACCGAGGCCGCGCGCATCGCATCGGGTTCCAGCTTGCACCATTTCACCCTGCCGCGCTTTTCCTGACTGATCAGCCCGGCCTCGGCGAGGATCTGGAGGTGCTTGGATACCGCCGCCAGCGACATCGCGAAGGGTTCGGCCACATCGGTCACGGCCATGTCGTCTTCCAGCAGCATCGCCAGAATGGCGCGCCGGGTCGGGTCGGCCAGGGCGGCGAAAACCGTGTCGAGCGGGTCGGACATGCGCGCGACCTTGCCGCCCGGCGTGCGGAAGGTCAACCGGCGGGTTGAATGTGGGAAAACCGTTCCCATGGGCCGCGGCGCGGGGCGCCGGATCGCGGACATTCTGCAAGTACATGTTTTTGCATGGGAATTATTCGTTGCGGCGGTGCAGAACCGCGCTTGACTCATCCCGGGCCCCTCCGTAGGTTGCCCGCGACTGACGAGGGGGCTGCCGCATGGTCGAGGACCCGGATCGAGAGCGTCTGAAACAGCTCGAGGAACGGTTGTCCGAGGTCAAGGGGCGCGGGGCGAAACCCGTGCGCCCGGCGAACGGCCTCAACCAGGGCGAGGCCGCCTGGCGCATGGTGATCGAACTGGTCGCCGGCATGGGCCTCGGACTGGCGATCGGCTACGGGCTGGACACCTTGTTCGGCACCAAGCCGGTGCTGATCGTCATATTTTCGCTTCTCGGCTTTGCGGCCGGGATCAAGACGATGCTCGGGACCGCGAAACACATGCGGTTGGGGCAAGGGACGGATGACCCGGGGCAGGGCCCCGACGACGGGAAGAAGGGCTAGATCGTGGCGGCAGAAGGCGAATTGCCGATCCATCCGATGGATCAGTTCATCGTGAAACCGCTTTTCGGCGAAGGGGCGGTGCACTGGTACACCCCCACCAACGCCACGTTGTGGCTGGCGCTGGCGGTGCTGGCCGTGGCGGCGCTGATGATCCTCGGCACCCGCCGCCGGGCCATCGTGCCCTCGCGGTCGCAGTCGGTCGCCGAACTGATCTACGGCTTCATCCACAACATGGTCGAGGAAGTGACCGGCCACGAGGGGGTGAAATACTTCCCCTATGTGATGACGCTCTTCCTGTTCGTGCTGTTCGCCAACCTGCTCGGCCTGATCCCGATGAGCTTTTCGACCACCAGCCAGATCGCCACCACCGTGGTGCTTGCGCTGCTGGTGTTCCTCGGCGTGACCCTTCTGGGGCTGGCGCGCAAGGGCGTGGGTTTCCTGTCGATGTTCTGGGTTACGTCCGCGCCGCTGGCGCTGCGCCCGGTGCTCGCGGTGATCGAGATCATCTCGTACTTCATCCGCCCGGTCTCGCACTCGGTGCGTCTTGCCGGCGCGCTGATGGCCGGCCACGCCGTGCTCAAGGTCTTTGCCGGCTTTGCCGCCGTCACCCTGATCTCGCCCCTGGCGCTTGGCGCGATGGTCGGCATCTATGCGCTCGAGGCGCTGGTGGCCGTCGTGCAGGCCTATGTGTTCACCATCCTGACCTGCGTCTATCTGAAAGACGCTGTGGGCGACGCCCACCACTGAGGTCCGGCCCCCTATCCAAGCCATTCCAACTCAAGGAGACATCATCATGGAAGGCGAACTCGCTCTGCTCGGCAAATACATCGGCGCTGGCCTCGCGGCCTTCGGTCTGGGCGGCGCCGGCATCGGCGTGGGCAACATTGCCGGCAACTTCCTGGCCGGCGCCCTGCGCAACCCCTCGGCGGCCGCCAGCCAGACCGCGACGCTGTTCGTCGGCATCGCCTTTGCCGAAGCTCTGGGCATCTTCTCGTTCCTGATCGCCCTGCTGCTGATGTTCGCCGTCTGATCCAGGGCACCTTCCGAACGGATGCGGCGCCGGGATGACCCGGCGCCCTTTCCGGTCAAGAACGGTTCCGATGGAGGACTGACATGGCAGAACATCCGATCCCCATCCTTGAAGAGGCCGCGGGCGTCTGCGTCGATGCGCATGGCGGCGCCATCGGTCTGCCGCAGCTTTGCGCGGATTGGGTTCCCAACCAGATCTTCTGGCTGGTGGTGGCGCTGGTCCTGATCTACCTGCTGCTGTCGCGCGTGGCGCTGCCCCGGATCGGGGCCGTTCTGGCCGAACGCAGGGGTTCGATCACCAGCGACATCGCCGCGGCGGAAGAACTGAAACTGAAGGCGCAGGAGGCCGAGGCGGCCTACAACCAGGCGCTCGCCGATGCCCGGGCCGAAGCCGCCCGCATCGTCGCGGCGGCCCGGGCGGACATCCAGGCCGATCTGGACGCCGCGACCGCCCTGGCGGATGCAGAGATCGCGGCCAAGGCCGCGGAATCCGAACGCCGCATTTCCGCGATCCGCGCCTCGGCGCTGGAAAGCGTGTCCGAGGTCGCCCGCGAGGCGACGCAGGACATCGTTGCCCTTCTGGGCGGCACGGCGGATGCGGCCGGCGTCACCGCGGCGGTGGCCGCGCGGGTGAAGGGGTGATCCGATGCGTGCACTGATGCTTTCGGCGGCACTGTCGGCCATGGCCGCGCCGGCGCTTGCCGCCTCGGGACCGTTCTTCTCGCTCGGCAACACCAACTTCACGGTGCTAATCGCCTTCCTGATCTTCGTCGGCATCCTGCTTTACGTCAAGGTTCCGGCGAAACTCGGCGGGTTGCTCGACAAGCGCGCCGCGCAGATCAAGGCCGATCTGGAGGCCGCCCGCGCCCTGCGCGAAGAGGCCAAGGCGCTGCTGGCATCCTATGAACGCCGCCAGCGCGAGGTCAGCGAACAGGCCGACCGCATCGTCGCCAACGCCCGTACGGATGCGCTGGAGGCTGCTGCGACGGCGAAAGAGGATCTCAAGCGGTCCATCGCGCGCCGGCTGCAAGCGGCAGAGGAACAGATCGCCGCGGCCGAAGCCGCCGCCGTCCGCGAGGTGCGCGAACGTGCGGTCAGCGTCGCCATCGCGGCCTCGGCCGAATTGCTGGCGAAACAGATGACGCCGGCCCGCGCGAATGCGCTGGTCGATGCCTCCATCGCCGAAGTGGGCGCCAAGCTGCACTGAGCCGCAGGGGCCAAAGCCAAAGGAAAAGCCCGGCCGCGAGGCCGGGCTTTCGCATTTTCGGAAAAGGAAAGGCCGGCCCGCGGGCCGGCCCCGCGATCAGCTGATCGGGCGGATGATGATTTCCACCCGCCGGTTCTGCGTCCGGCCCTCGGCGGTCAGGTTCGATGCCACCGGTTGATCTTCGCCCCGGCCATAGGCGGCCACGCGGCTCGACGGCACGCCCGCGCTGACCAGAACGCTGGCCACCGCGCTTGCGCGGCGCTGCGACAGATCCTGGTTGTAGCCGGCGCTGCCGGTGTTGTCGGTATGGCCGATCACCTCGACGCGCGTGTTGGGATATTGTTGCAGGTTGCGGGCCACGGCGCGCAGGTCGTTTTGCAGATCCGCCCGCACGGCGGCGCTGTCGGTGGCGAACAGGATGTCCTGCGGCATGGTCACGACCAGCTCGTTGCCGGTGTTGACGATGCCGATATTCGGGTTGCCCACGTCGCGCCGCAGATCCGCTGCCTGCTGGTCGAGCGAGGTGCCGATGGCCCCGCCCACCGCCGCCCCGATGGCGGCCCCGGCCAGCGTCTTGAGCCCGCGGTCATGATGGCTGCCCGCCGAGGCGCCCACCGCGCCCCCGATCAGCGCGCCGGTCAGCGCCCCGGTCCGGGCCCGCTGGTTGTCGGGATTGCCCTGGGGATAGGGGTCGCAGGCCGTCAGCAGGAATACGCCGGCGGTCGCGACGATCAGAGGGGTTTTCAATGCCATGGTCGAGCCTCTCGTTGTTGCGCCGCCCCCCGGGATCGTCGTTCCGGGCGGGCCGCGGCGTTGCCGATGCCACTATATCAACACGATAGGCCCCGAATAGTTCCCGCCGGAAAACATGCGGTTTTCCGCCCATCACGCCTGCGTGTGCGCGTCGGCCCGCGCGGCTTCCCAGGCCAGCATCGCGCGCTTGACCGGCAGGCCCCAGTGATAGCCGCCAAGCCCGCCCGACTTGCGCAGCGCGCGGTGGCAAGGGATGATCCAGCTGATCGGGTTGCGGCCCACGGCGGTGCCCACGGCGCGCACGGCGGCGGGATGGCCGATGGCGCGCGCGATCTCGCTATAGGTCGTCACCTGGCCCGAGGGGATGCGCAACAGCGCCTCCCAGACCTTGATCTGGAAGGGGGCGCCGATCAGGTGCAGCGCGCCCCCGCGCCCGGCGAAGGCGGCCTCGACCAGCGGCGCCACCGCGCCCGGATCCTCGACAAACGCCGCCTGCGGCCAGCGCCCGCGCATGTCGGCCAGCGCGGCGTCGCGCCCGACCTCCTCGGCAAAGGCCAGACCGCAAAGCCCCCGGTCGGTCGCCATCGCCAGCGCCTCGCCGAAGGGCGTTTCGCACCAGCCCCACCGGATCACCAGCCCCGCCCCGCCGCGCGCATAGTCGCCGGGGCTCATCGCCTCCCACCGCAGGAACAGATCGTGCAGCCGCCCGCTGCCCGACAGGCCGGTTTCCTGCGCGGTCTCCAGCACCGTGGCATGGCCGGCCAGCAGCGCCTTGGCATGGTCCAGCACCAGATATTGCTGGTAGCGTTTCGGCGACACGCCGACCCAGGCGGTGAAGATGCGCTGGAAATGCGCGGGGCTCATCCCCATCCGCGCCGCCAGCGCATCGAGCGACAACCCCGGCCCGGCGGCGTCCAGTTCCGCGATGGCCCGCGCCACGACGCGGTAGTGATAGGCCCGTTCCTGATCGTCCATGTCGCCGTCCTGCTTCATCTTGCCCGAAATACTCTCGGGGGTTTCCAAAGGGGGTGGAAAACCCCCTTTGGCGGGGGGTGCCGGCTGGTGCGCCACTGGTTCAAGAACCAGCCGGCGCGGGGGCTGGCCCCCCGCTGGTCCTCCACTCTAGCCCCGCCACCGCCGCCCCGCGACCCGGATTTTGCGCATTGCCCGCAGCACCATTCCGGGGCATAGCGCCCCTATGGCCACGCAGCGCGATTACCATACCGTCAAGGCGATCTTCACCCGCTTCCACGCGCTGGAACCGGAACCGAAGGGCGAACTGCACCACACCAACGCCTTCACCCTGCTGGTCGCGGTGGCGCTGTCGGCGCAGGCGACCGACGTGGGCGTGAACAAGGCCACGAAACGGCTGTTCGAGATAGCGGACACGCCCGAAAAGATGCTCGCGCTCGGCGAGGAGGCGCTGGTCGAACATATCAGGACCATCGGCCTTTACCGCAACAAGGCGAAGAACGTGATGCGGCTGTCGCGCATTCTGGTGGACGATTACGGCGGCGAGGTGCCGTCCTCGCGCGCCGCGCTGCAATCGCTGCCGGGCGTCGGGCGCAAGACCGCGAATGTGGTGCTGAACATGTGGTGGCGGGTGCCCGCGCAGGCGGTGGACACGCATATCTTCCGCGTCGGCAACCGCACCGGCATCTGCCCGGGCCGCGATGTCGATGCCGTGGAACGCGCGATAGAGGACAACATCCCCGCCGAGTTCCAGCAGCACGCCCATCACTGGCTGATCCTGCACGGCCGCTACATCTGCGTGGCGCGCAAGCCGAAATGCGGCATCTGCCCGATCGAAGATCTCTGCCCCTACGAGGACAAGACCCTATGACCCATCAGGTTGTCGGCATCGGAAACGCCATCGTCGACGTGCTGGCCAGCACCGGCGACGGTTTTCTGGAACAGAGCGGCATCGCCAAGGGCGTGATGCAGCTGATCGCGCGCGACCGGGCGGAAACGCTTTACGCCGCGATGGCGGAGCGGACGGAGGCGCCGGGCGGATCGGTCGCCAATACCATCGCCGGGCTTGGCAACCTCGGGCTTTCCACCGCCTTCATCGGGCGGGTGGCGGATGATGCGCTCGGCCGGTTCTACATGGCCTCGATGGCGGCCGAAGGGACGGCCTTTCCCAACCCGCCGGTGGCGGGGGCGGAGCTGCCCACCTCGCGCTGCATGATCTTCGTGACGCCGGATGGCGAGCGGTCGATGAACACCTATCTCGGCATTTCCGCCGAGCTTGGCCCCGACGACGTGGATGCGGCCGTGCCCGCGGGGGCCGGGATCCTGTTTCTTGAGGGCTACCTTTTCGACAAGGACAAGGGGAAAGAGGCATTCCACAAGGCCGCGCGGGCCTGCCGGGCGGGGGGCGGGCGCGCGGGGGTGACGCTTTCCGACCCGTTCTGCGTCGACCGCCACCGGGCGGATTTCCGGCGGCTGGCGGGGGAACTCGATTACGTCATCGGCAACGAACATGAATGGCAATCGCTCTACCAGACCGACACGCTGGACGACGCGCTGGCGATCGCGGCGGCGGCCTGCCCGCTGGTGGTCTGCACCCGTTCGGGCGCCGATGTGGTGCTGATCGGCGAAGGCCGGCGGGTCGAGGTGCCGGTGCACCGCGTGGTGCCGGTGGATGCGACCGGCGCGGGCGACCAGTTCGCGGCCGGGTTCCTCTACGGGCTGGCGACGGGTCAGCCGCTGGAGGCCGCGGGCCGTATGGGCTGCATCGCCGCGGCCGAGGTCATCACCCATTTCGGCGCCCGGCCCGAGGCCGATGTGCTGGCGCTGTTCCGGGCGCACGGGCTGGTCTGAGCGTCCTCAAATATCCTCAGGGGGTGAATTGGCGCAGCCAAGAGGGGGCAGAATGCCCCCGGTGCCGGTCGACGCGGATGTGGCGGCAATAATTTGATCAAATATTGACTCCGCCGCGCCGATCCCTATCCTTACCGTAACCGCCGCGCCGCCCCTTTCGGGGGCCTCCCGGCGTTTCCAGCCGGAAGAGGCCATCATGACCGCGATCACCAACCACATGCCGACGGCAGAGCTTCAGGCGCTCGACGCCGCGCATCACCTGCATCCCTTCACCGATACCGCGGCCCTTGCCCGCAAGGGCGCGCGGGTGATCACCCAGGGCGAAGGCGTCTGGCTGACCGATTCAGAGGGCCACCGGATCCTCGACGGGATGGCGGGGCTGTGGTGCGTGAACTTGGGCTACGGACGCGAGGAACTGGCCGAAACCGCGGCGCGGCAGATGCGCGAGTTGTGCTATTACAACACCTTCTTCCAGACCACCCATGTGCCCGCCATCGCGCTGGCGGCAAAGATCGCGGAACTGGCGCCGGGCGACCTGAACCACGTGTTCTACGCCGGGTCCGGGTCCGAGGCGAACGACACCAACATCCGCCTTGTCCGCCACTACTGGGCCGCCAGGGGCAAGCCCGACAAGACCGTGATCATCGGCCGCCGGAACGGCTATCACGGGTCGACCATGGGCGGGGCCTCGCTTGGCGGCATGTCGGCGATGCACAGGCAGGGCGGGCTGCCGATCCCCGGCATCGCGCATATCGGCCAGCCGGACTGGTGGTCCGAGGGTGGCGAGATGACGCCCGGCGACTTCGGCCTGATGCGCGCGCGGGAACTGGAGGCGAAGATCCTCGAACTGGGCGAGGACCGCGTGGCAGCCTTCATCGCCGAGCCCGTCCAGGGCGCGGGCGGGGTGATCGTGGCGCCAGAGACCTACTGGCCCGAGGTGCAACGGATCTGCGACAAATACGAGATCCTGTTGATCGCGGACGAGGTGATCACCGGCTTCGGGCGCACCGGCAACTGGTTCGGCAGCCAGACCATGGGGATCCGCCCGCATATCATGACCATCGCCAAGGGCCTGTCCTCGGGCTATGTGCCCATCGGCGGGTCCATCGTCTGCGACGAGGTGGCGGCAACCGTCGCCGCGGCGGGCGAATTCGCGCATGGCTATACCTATTCCGGCCATCCCGTCGCCGCCGCGGTGGCGCTGGAAAACCTGCGCATCCTGCAGGAGGACGGCGTGATCGACCATGTGCGCGATGTCGCCCATCCCTATCTGGCCGAACGCTGGCAGGCGCTGGCGGATCACCCGCTGGTGGGCGAGGCGAAGCTGGTGGGGCTGATGGGCTCCATCGCGCTGACGCCCGACAAGGCGAAACGGGCGCGGTTCGCGTCCGAGGCCGGCACCGTGGGCCTGCGCGCGCGGGAACGCTGTTTCGCCAACGATCTGGTGATGCGCCATGTCGGCGACCGGATGATCATCGCCCCGCCGCTGGTGATCCGGCCGGAAGAGATCGACGTGCTGATCGACCGCGCGCGCAAATCGCTGGACGAGACCTATGCCGCGATCAAGGCCGACGGATTGCTGCGCGCGGCCTGAGGCGGGGATGCCGGGGCAAAGCCCCGGCCCCGGCTCACTGGGCCAGATAGCCGCCGTCGACCGGCAGTTCCGCGCCGGTGATATAGCGCGCCTCGTCCGAGGCGAGGAACAGCACCGCATTCGCGATGTCCTCGGGTTCGCCCGTGCGGCCGGCGGGGATGCGGTCCAGCATCCGCTTGCGGCCCTCGGGGTCGTTCTTGGACATGGAGTTGCGCATCGGCGTCATCACGCCCGGATGCACCGTGTTCACCCGGATCCCCTGCGGCGCGTATTGCTGCGCGGTGTTCAGCGTCAGCGTGCGCACCGCGCCCTTGGACGCGCCATAGCCGGGGTGCAGGCTCATCCCCACCTGGGCCGAGATCGAGCCGATGTTCACGATCGCCCCGCCGCCCTGACCCACCATCTGCGGCACCACCGCGCGGGTGCCGAGGAAGGCGGATTTCGCGTTGATCCCCATCACCCGGTCCCAGGTCGCCAGATCCAGCACGTCGAGCGTGCCGGGCCCGGTGCCGGCGTTGTTGACCAGGATGTCCACCCGGCCCCATTGCGCCACCACATCGGCCACCACCGCGGCCCACGCGGGTTCGTCCGTCACGTCCAGCCGGCGGAACATCGCTCCGCCGCCGAGCGATGCCGCTATGGCCTTGCCCTCATCCTCGAGAATGTCGCACAGGCAGACCTTCGCCCCTTCCTGCGCGAACCGCCGCGCGGTGGCGGCGCCAAAGCCCGACGCCGCCCCGGTGACGATCGCCACCTTGCCTTCCAGTCGCATCCTGTTCTCCTTCGCGTGACTGTCCATGGCCGTCCGGGTTCACCGGACCAATGTGTGTTTCGCCAGTTCCTCGAACGGATAGGCCACGCCCTGCCGTTCGTTGCGCCCGTAGGGGGTGGCGATGGCGAGGTTGCGGGCAAAGGCCGCCGCGACCGCCGGCCGCGCCTCGATCGCCTCGCGCCAGCGGGTGACGTTGGGGCGGTCTTCGGGCGTGCCGAGTTTCAGATAGCGCAGCCAGGGGAAGCAGGCGATGTCGGCGATGGAATAGTCGTCCCCCGCCAGATAGGGGGCCTGCGCCAGCCGGCGTTCCATCACATCCACGCAGGCATCGAGCATCTTGGCATAGCGCGCCTGCGGATAGCCCAGATCCACCCCGGGGGCAAGCCGCGGCGCATACATGTGAAAATGCCAGTATTGCCCGCCCATGGGGCCGATATTGGCCATCTGCCAGAACAGCCACTGCATCGCCGCGCTGCGGGCGCGCGGCGCGACGGGCAGCAGGCGGCCGGTCTTTTCGGCCAGATACTGGAGGATGGCGCCTGATTCGATCACGGTGAACGGTTCGCCCCCGTCCTGCGGCGCGTGGTCGCGCAGGATCGGCACCTTGGCCGTCACCGCGCCGCCCAGGCGCGCCGGGTCGAACTGGTCGCCGCGGCTGAGATCGACAAAGACGGGGCTGTAGTCCAGTCCCATTTCTTCCAGCGCGATCATGACCTTATAGACGTTCGGGCTGGAGGAATAGAAAAGCTCTAGCATCGGATCCTCTGCGATGGCGGCCCGGCGGGGCGGATATGCGGCGCCATCCTGCCGCCCCCGCCCGCCCCGCCGCAGCCCCCTTTGCGGGGACAGAACCGGCGGAAAACCGGCATTTCGGACTCCGATTTGATTTCAGTCAAAGCCGGGCGCTCGCCATATGGGTATGGATGAGGCACATTCGGATGGTCCCTGCCATCGTCTCTGTGGTGCGCCAAATGCCTCTATCTGTCCCGACCCCCGCGGCGCACCGCGCCTTCCTGAAAATGCTGCAAAACGTGGCGGTTGCGCTGTTCGTTCTGTTGCTCGCGATGCTGGTGCCCGTGCTGCCGGCCGTGGCGCAGGGCGCGCCGCTTCTGCCCCGCTTTCTGACAGAGATGCCGGCCGGCACGCTGGTCGAGGGCGCCGACGGCTATGGCGCCGTGCGCAGCGACGTGCCGGTGGCCCCGGTGCTGCGCGGGGGCGAGACCATCGGCTGGGCCTTCATCACCTCGGATTTCGTGGGCACCACGGGCTATTCGGGCAAGCCGATCCACACCATGGTCGCGGTCGATACCGCGGCGCGGGTGATCGGGGTGCAACTGGTCAAGCATTCGGAACCCATCGTGCTGATCGGCATCCCCGAGGCGCGCATCAAGAAGATGGCCGAGGAATATATCGGCCTCGATCTGGTGGCAGAGGCCAATTCCGGCGGCACCTCGCACGAATTGAACATCATTTCCGGCGCAACGGTCACGGTGATGGTGATCGACGATTCCATCGTGCGGTCCGGCCTGCGGGTGGCGCGCGCGCTCGGCCTCGGCGGGCTGACGGCGCAGGCGGCGGCGACCGGCCCGCAATACGAGATCAACCCCGAGGCCGCCGCGGCGGACGACTGGTTCACGCTGGAAGGCGACGGTACGCTGCGGCGGCTGTCGCTGGACGTGGGCCAGGTGAACGCCGCCTTCGCGCAGATGGAAGACCCGCGCGCAGCGCAGCGCCCCATAGCCGCGGCGCCCGAAAGCACCTTCATCGAGATGCAGATGGCGCTGGTATCGGTGCCCTCCATCGGGCGGGCATTGCTGGGCGAACAGGAAAACGCCAACCTGCAGGCGTGGCTCGCCCCGGGCGAACATGCGATCATGGTGGCGGGGCGCGGGCTTTATTCCTTCAAGGGGTCGGGCTATGTGCGCGGGGGGATCTTCGACCGCATCGTGCTGATCCAGGACGACGTGTCGGTCCGCTTCCGCGACCGCGGCCACCGGCGCCTGCAAACCATCGCCGCCGACGGCGCACCGGATTTCGCCGAAATCGACCTGTTCAAGATCCCCGCCGATGCGGGCTTCGACCCGACGCGCCCGTTCCGGCTGCAACTGCTGGTGCAGCGCGACGTAGCGGCGATCGAGCGGGTGTTCACCACCTTCGACCTGGGCTACCAGTTGCCGCAGACCTATCTGCGCGCCGTGGCGCAGCCCCCGGCGGCCGCCGCCCCCCAGATCACCCCGGCCGAGGCCGCAGCCGCGCAAGAGGAAAGCGCCGCGCAATCGGCGCTGTGGCGGCGGATCTGGCACGACAAGACCCCGCAGGTCGTGGTGCTGGCGGCGATGCTGGCGGTGCTGACGGCGGCGTTCTTCTTCCAGTCCTGGACCACGCGGAACGAACGGGTGTTCTACTGGTTCCGCATGGGCTTTCTCACCGTCACGCTGGTCTATCTGGGCTGGTACGCCAATGCGCAGCTGTCGGTGGTCAACCTCATGGCGCTGTTCGGGGCCTTTGTGTCGGGGTTCAGCTGGCAGGCGTTCCTGCTGGATCCGCTGACCTTCATCCTGTGGTTCGCGGTGGCGGCGGCGCTGCTGTTCTGGGGCCGGGGGGCCTATTGCGGCTGGCTCTGCCCGTTCGGCGCGTTGCAGGAACTGACGAACCAGATCGCCCGCAGGCTGCGCATCCCGCAATGGACCCTGCCCTGGGGCCTGCACGAACGCCTCTGGCCGCTGAAATACATGATCTTCCTGGGGCTTTTCGGCGTCTCGCTGGTGTCCATCGAACAGGCCGAACATCTGGCCGAGGTGGAGCCCTTCAAGACCGCCATCGTGCTGAAATTCGTGCGCGCCTGGCCCTTCGTCGCCTATGCCGCGGCGCTGCTGATCGCGGGGCTGTTCGTGGAACGGTTCTACTGCCGCTATCTCTGCCCGCTCGGCGCGGCGCTGGCGATCCCGGCCCGGCTGCGGATGTTCGACTGGCTGAAGCGGTACCACGAATGCGGCAACCCCTGCCAGACCTGCGCCAACGAATGCCCCGTCCAGGCGATCCACCCCACGGGCGAGATCAACCCGAACGAGTGCATCGACTGCCTGCATTGTCAGGTTCTCTACCAGTCCAAGACGAAATGTCCGGTGGTGATCCGCCGGGAAAAACGCCGCGCCGCCGTATCCGCCCCCGATCTGGGCAAACGCGCGCCGGGCGAGCTTGTGAACCATCCAAACCAGAAGGGACAAAACCATGTCTGACAGCACGAAGGGAACCGGCATCAGCCGCCGCGGCCTGTTGGGGGCCACTGCCGGCGGTGCGGCATTGCTGGGTGCGGGCGCGGGTGCGCGCATGGCGGCGATCGGCGGGCTTGGCGGCGCGGCGGTGATCGCGGCCGGCGCCACCCCGGCGCTGGCCGCGGCCGATGCCGCCGTCGCGCCCGGGCAGCTTGACGAATACTATGGCTTCTGGTCCTCGGGCCAGACGGGCGAACTGCGCGTGCTCGGCGTGCCCTCGATGCGCGAACTGATGCGGGTGCCGGTGTTCAACCGCTGTTCCGCCACCGGCTGGGGCCAGACCAACGAATCGATCCGCATCCACCAGCGGACGATGAGCGAAAAGACCAAGAAGTTCCTGGCCGCCAACGGCAAGACGATCCACGACAACGGCGACCTGCACCACGTCCACATGTCCTATACCGAGGGCAAGTACGACGGGCAGTACCTGTTCATGAACGACAAGGCGAACACCCGCGTGGCGCGGGTCCGCTGCGACGTGATGAAATGCGACGCGATCCTGGAAATCCCGAACGCCAAGGGGATCCACGGCATGCGCCCGCAGAAATGGCCGCGGTCCAACTACATCTTCTGCAACGGCGAGGACGAGGCGCCGCTGGTCAACGACGGCTCGACGATGACCGACGTGTCGACCTATGTGAACATCTTCACCGCCGTCGATACCGAAAAGATGGAAGTGGCCTGGCAGGTGATGGTGTCGGGCAACCTCGACAACTGCGATGCCGACTATGAGGGCAAATGGGCCTTCTCGACCTCGTACAACTCGGAAATGGGCATGACGCTGGCCGAGATGACGGAATCCGAGATGGATCACGTCGTGGTGTTCAACATCGCCGAGATCGAAAAGGCCGTCGCCGAGGGCCGGTACGAAGAAGTCAACGGCTGCAAGGTGCTGGACGGGCGGAAAGAGGCGAACAGCCAGTTCACCCGCTATATCCCCATCGCCAACAACCCGCACGGCTGCAACATGGCGCCGGACAAGAAACACCTGTGCATCGGCGGCAAGCTGTCGCCCACGGTGTCCGTCATCGACGTGACGAAACTGGACGCCGTGTTCGCGGGCGCCGAACCCCGGTCCGCCGTGGTGGCCGAACCGGAACTGGGCCTCGGCCCGCTGCACACCGCCTTTGACGGGCAGGGCAACGCCTATACCTCGCTGTTCCTCGACAGCCAGGTGGTGAAGTGGAACATCGAAAAGGCGGTTCAGGCCTTCAACGGCGAGAACGTCGATCCGATCGTCGAAAAGGTGGACGTCCACTATCAGCCCGGCCACATCAAGACCTCGCACGGCGAGACGCTGGACGCCGAGGCCAAATGGATGGTGGTGCTGTGCAAGTTCTCGAAGGACCGCTTCCTGAACGTCGGCCCGCTGAAACCCGAGAACGACCAGCTGTTCGACATCTCGGGCGACAAGATGGTGCTGGTGCACGACGGCCCGACCTTCGCCGAACCGCATGACGCCATCGCGGTGCATGCATCCAAGATGACGAACATCCGTTCCGCCTGGGACCGCAACGACCCGATGTGGGCCGAAACCCGGGCGCAGGCAGCGGCAGACGGGGTGGACATCGACGACTATCACGCCGAGGTGATCCGCGACGGCAACAAGGTGCGCGTCTACACGTCGAGCCAGGCGCCGAGCTTTGCGCTGGAACAGTTCACCGTCACGGAAGGCGACGAGGTGACGGTGGTCGTCACCAACCTCGACGACATCGACGACCTGACCCACGGCTTCACCATGGGCAACCATGGCGTGGCGATGGAGGTCGGGCCGCAGCAGACCTCTTCGGTCACATTCGTGGCGGCGCAGCCGGGGGTCTACTGGTACTACTGCCAGTGGTTCTGCCACGCGCTGCACATGGAAATGCGCGGCCGCATGTTCGTGGAACCGAAAGGAGCCTGAGCCGTGACCACCCTGCCCCGTTCCGCCATCGCGGCCCTTCTGCTGCTGGTGCCGGCCCTGCCGGCCGGCGCGGCGGAAATCCGCGTGGCGCCGGGGCCGGGCGCCCTTGCCGCGGCGGTCGCCGCCGCCGCGCCGGGCGATATGCTGCTGCTGGAACCGGGCCGCCATGACGGCCCGGTAACGATCGACCGCCCGCTGGTGCTGGACGGCGGCGGCGCGGCAGTGGTGGATGGCGGGGGCAAGGGCACCGTCATCACCATCACCGGCGCGGATGCCGTGATCCGCGGGCTGGAGGTGCGCGGTTCGGGCACCCGGCATGAAGAGATCGACAGCGGCATCAAGCTGGCCAAGGGCGCAAGCGGCGCCCTGATCGAGAACAACCTTCTGGTCGGAAACCTGCACGGCGTGGACGTGCATGGCGCCACCGACACCGTGGTCCGCGGCAACACCGTGATCGGGCGGCAGGACCAGCACATGAATTCCCGCGGCAACGCCTTCTACATCTGGAACGCCCCCGGCACCGTGATCGAGGGCAACAACGTCCGCTATGGCCGCGACGGGATCTTTTCCAACGCCTCGCGCGATGGCACCTACCGCAACAACCTGTTCCGCGACCTGCGCTTTGCCGTGCACTACATGTACACGCACAATTCCATCGTCTCGGGCAACGTGTCGGTGGGCAACACGCTCGGCTATGCGCTGATGTATTCCAACCGGATCGAGGTGCAGGACAACCTGTCGCTGCGCGACCGCCGGCACGGCTTGATGCTGAACTATGCCAACAACGCCGATGTGCAGGGCAATCTGGTGCGCGGCGGGGCCGAGAAATGCACCTTCATCTACAACGCCCACCGCAACCTGATCGTGAACAACCGGTTCGAGGGTTGCGACATCGGCATCCACTTCACCGCCGGGTCCGAACGCAACGTGCTGACCGGGAACGCCTTCATCGGCAACCGGACGCAGGTGAAATACGTCGGCACCCGCGATATCGAATGGAGCTTCGAGGGGCGCGGCAACTTCTGGTCGGACCATCCGGTGTTCGACCTGAACAGCGACGGCATCGCCGACAGCCGCTTTCGCCCCAACGACCTGATGGACCACATCCTGTGGTCGCAACCCGCCGCGGCGCTGCTGATGGGCGCGCCGGCGGTGCAACTGATCCGGTGGAGCCAGTCGAGCTTTCCCGCCACCCTGCCGGGCGGGGTCGTGGACAGCTTTCCGCTGACCGCGCCCGCCACCATCGAGGTGCCCGCCGAAATCGCGGCGTTCGAAGCCGCCGCCCCCCTTCCCTCCGCCGCCGGAATGCAGGACGATGCAGACTACACTAGCCCTCTCGCAGATCACTAAGACCTTCGGCGCGGTCCGCGCGCTGGATGCGGTGTCGCTGCACCTTGCCCCCGGCGAACGGCTGGCCCTTCTGGGCCACAACGGCGCGGGCAAATCGACGATGATGAAGATCATCCTCGGCCTGATCGACGCAGACGGCGGCGAGGTGCAGGTGATGGGCGCCGCCCCCGGCAGCGCCGCCGCCCGCCGCGCCACCGCCTATCTGCCGGAAAACGTGGCCTTCCACCCGGCGCTGACGGGGCTGGAACAGATCGGCCATTACCTGCGCCTGCGGGGCGAACCCGCGTCCAAGGCCCCGGCGCTGCTGGACCGGGTGGGCCTCGGCCATGCGGGCAAGCGGCGGATCGGCACCTATTCCAAGGGCATGCGCCAGCGCGTGGGCCTTGCGCAGGCGCTGATCGGGCGGCCGGGGCTTCTGGTGCTGGACGAACCGACCTCGGGTCTCGACCCGGTGTCGCGGCGCGATTTCTATGCGCTGCTGGACGGGCTGGCCGCCGATGGCGCATCCATCCTGCTGTCGTCCCACGCGCTGACAGAGGTCGAGGCGCGCACCGACCGGATCGTGATCCTGTCGCGCGGCGTGGTGGTGGCCGAGGGCCGGCTGGAGGATCTGCGCACCCGCGCCGCCCTGCCGGTGACGGTGCAGGTCATCCCCCCCGAAGGCGGCATGGCCGCGCTGGCCGAGGCCCTGCCGGGCGGCCGCCCCATGGGCGCGGGCCTGCGGTTCGAGGTGGCGCAGGCCGGGAAACTGCCGCTTCTGTCGCGCATCGCGGGCCTTGGCGCGCTGGTCGCCGACATCGAGGTCGAACCGCCGAGCCTGGAGGACATCTACAGCCATTTCAGCCGGAGGGACGGGCAATGAGCCGCATCCTGGCCACCGCCGCCACCGAATTCCGCATCGCGCTGCGCAACCGTTGGGTGACGATCGCGGTGGTGATGATGGCGGTCTTTGCGGTGGTGCTGTCCGCCGCCGGATCGGCGCCCACCGGCGCGCTCGGGTCCGACCGGCTGTCGGTGACGGTGGCGAGCCTGACCAGCCTTGCCGTCTATCTGGTGCCGCTCCTGGCGTTGCTGATGTCCTTCGACGCCGTGGCGGGCGAGGTCGAACGCGGCACCCTGCCCCTGATCCTGACCTATCCGATCAGCCGGGCCGAACTTCTGGGCGGCAAGCTGCTGGCGCATCTGGCGGTGCTGTCGATTGCCGTCGCGGCGGGCTATGGCTGCGCCATCGCGGTGGCGCTGGCGGTGGATGCCGATGCCGCGCGGGGGTTGCCGGCTGTCTGGCGGCTTTTGTGGTCGTCGGTTCTTCTGGGGGCCACCTTCCTCGGCATCGGCTATGCGCTGTCGGCGCTGGCACGGCGGCCCGCAGGGGCGGCGGGGCTGGCGATCGGGCTTTGGCTGCTGGCGGTGGTGTTGTATGATCTGGCGCTGCTGGCGGCCATCGTGGCCGATGGCGGCGGGGCCTTCACCACCGGGGTTTTCCCCTGGCTGCTGCTGGCCAACCCCGCCGACGCCTTCCGCCTGTTCAACCTTGCGGCATCCGAGGCCACCGCCGCCGCCGCGGGCCTTGGCGGGGCCGCCACGACGATCCCGGCCTGGCAGGCGCTGGTTTCGCTGCTGCTCTGGCCCGTGCTGGCGCTGGCCCTTGCCACCGCCGCCTTCCGAAAGGTGACGCCATGAAACCGCATCCCCTCGCCCTGGCCCTTGCCGCCCTTCTGGCGCTGGCTGCCTGCCGCGAGGATACCGCGGCCCTGCCGCAGCCCTCGCCGCTGACGGTCGAGGCCGTGGGCCATTACTGCCAGATGGACCTGCTGGAACATCCCGGCCCCAAGGGGCAGGTGCACCTGGCCGGCATGCCCGCGCCGCTGTTCTTCAGCCAGGTGCGCGACGCCATCGCCTATCAGCGCATGCCGGAACAAAGCCATCTGATCACCATCGTCTATGTCACCGACATGGCCGCCGCCGATGGCTGGGACCCGGGCGTGGGCCAATGGATCGAGGCGTCGAAGGCGATCTATGTCGTCGGCTCGCACCGCGAGGGCGGCATGGGCGCGCCGGAATTCGTGCCCTTCAGCGACCGCGCGGCGGCGCTGGCCTTTGCCGCCGAATGGGGGGGCGAATTGCGCGCCCTGTCAGAGATCCGCGACGATGAGGTGCTGACCCCCGTCGCCGTCCTGCCCGAAGGCGATACCGGCGAGGGCGACGACGCCGACTTCACCGACCGCCTGCGCAAGCTGTCCGAAAACCTGGGAGGCTGAGATGACCCGCACCACCCGCCGCCGCTTTCTGGCGATTTCCGCCGCCGCCGCGGGGATGGCCGCGCTGCCGGCCCGCGCCGCGGCGGTCTATCAATGGCGCGGCATCGCGCTTGGCGCACAGGCGACGATCACGCTCGCCCATCCGCAGGCACAGGCGCTGACCGCCCGCGCCGCCGCCGAAATCGCGCGGCTGGAAGGCGTGTTCAGCCTCTACCGCACCGATTCGGCGCTGGCGCGGCTGAACGCGACGGGCGTGCTGGAGGCGCCGCCGTTCGAACTGCTGGAATGCCTCGGGCTGTGCGGGCAGGTGCACCATGCGACCGGCGGGCTGTTCGACCCGACGGTGCAGCCGCTCTGGTCGCTTTACGCCGAACGCCATGCCGCCGGCGGCGCGCCGACCCGGGCCGACATTGCCGCGACCCTTCCCCTGGTCGGCTGGCATGGGGTCGCGGTGGACAGCACCGCGATTCGCCTGCAACCCGGCATGGCGCTGACGCTGAACGGCATCGCGCAGGGCTATATCGCCGACCGGGTGGCGGCCTTGCTGCGGGCAGAGGGGCTGACGGATGTGCTGGTGAACACGGGCGAGATGCGCGCGATCGGCGGGCGGCCGGGCGGCGGCGACTGGCCGGTCAGGATCGAGGGCGGCGGCGATTTTCCCCTGCACGAGGACGCGCTCGCGACCTCTGCCCCGCGGGGAACGGTGTTCGATGCGGCGGGGACGGTGGGCCATATCCTCGACCCGCGCGACGGCCTGCCCGCACCGGCGCAATGGCGGTCGGTCAGCATCGCGGCGCCGCTGGCGGCGGTGGCCGATGCCCTGTCCACCGCCGCCTGCCTGATGCCCGACCGTGCCGCGGTCGAGGCCAGCCTTGCCGCCTTCACCGGCGCGCGGATCGCGGCCATCGCCTGACCCGCGCGCCGCAACCGGCCCCGGAATGAATTGACATTCATCTCTGCGGCCTGGCCGGGCGGGAACAGGAAACGCACTGCGTTTCCCCCGCCCGTTCGCGCGGCGGTGCCGTGAAAGGCGGTGATGCCGGGGAAAATGAGTAGGCCGGCGCCTGCCCCGGCGGGCGAGAAGCGCCCGCCATGGGCGGGGCGGGCGCTGGCCGGGGGCTTGGGGCCCCCGGCCGGGGCAACGGCGAGGGCGGGATGTGGCGAAGGCACGCGCCTTCGCCAGACAGAGCGGCAGGGCGGAAAGCGCCCCTTACGACTTGCCGAATTCCTTGGCGTGCAGCCATTCGGCATGGCGCGGGGGTTGCTTGGTCCGCGACCATTCTTCCAGCATCGCCGGACCCACGGCGCGCAGTTTGTCCAGTTCTTCCTGATTGGCGGTCCAGGTCGCCAGTTCCAGCCGGTGGCCGTTCGGATCGAAGAAGTAGATCGATTCGAAGATGCCGTGGTTCGTCACGCCCACGACCTCGAGGCCCTCGGCCTCTGCCCGGGCCTTGGCCTCCATCAGATCCTCGTGGCCGGGCACCTGAAAGGCGATATGCTGGACCCATTTGGGCGTGTTCGGGTCGCGGCCCATTTCCGGCAGGGTCGGCAGTTCGAAGAACGCCAGGATGTTGCCGTTCCCCGCGTCGAGGAACACATGCATGTAGGGGTCGGGTTCCTTGGTCGAGGGCACATGATCCTCGGCGACGGCGCCGATCAGGTCCATGTTCAGCACGCGCTGATAGAAGTCGACCGTCTCCTTGGCATCCTTGCAGCGGTAGGCGACGTGGTGGATTTTCTCGATCTTCATTGGAGGGCTCCATTTGGTTGCACTTGCAACCATATCACCCGAAACCGGCGGGGGGAACAGTCCCCGTGATCTGTGACAACGCCAAATCACGCGCCGCGGATACATCTTAACGGCTTGATGCAGATCATTTTCCGGTCACATGCGACACCTCGGCCGCGCGCTGCGGTTGACAATGAATGTCTACAGTACACACTCGGCACCAAACCAGCGAACAACAGGGGGAACCATGTCACGATACCTCGTCACCGCAGCGGCCCAGATGGGGCCGATCGCGCGGTCCGAAACCCGCAAGGATACCGTCCGCCGCCTGATCGAGATGATGCGAGAGGCGAAATCGCGCGGCGCGGAAGTGGTGGTCTTTACCGAACTGGCGCTGACCACCTTCTTTCCCCGCTGGCTGATCGAGGACGAAGCCGAACTCGACAGCTATTACGAGGCCGAAATGCCCGGCCCCGAAACGCAGCCGCTGTTCGACGAGGCCGCAAGGCTCGGCATCGGGTTCTACATCGGCTATGCGGAACTGGTGATGGAAGGGGGGGTGAAGCGGCGCTTCAACACCTCGATCATCGTGGACCAGAAGGGCAGGATCATTGGCAAATACCGCAAGGTCCACCTGCCCGGCCACAAGGAACCGCAACCCGGCCGCACCCATCAGCATCTGGAAAAGCGGTATTTCGAACCGGGCGACATGGGTTTTCCCGTCTATCGCGGCTTCGGCGGGGTGATGGGCATGTGCATCTGCAACGACCGCCGCTGGCCCGAAACCTACCGGGTGATGGGCCTGCAAGGGGTGGAAATGGTCATGTTGGGCTACAACACCCCCTTCGACCATACCGGGCACGAGGCGGTGAACAGCCTGACCCTGTTCCACAACCACCTGTCCATGCAGGCCGGCGCCTACCAGAACGCCACCTGGGTCGTGGGCACCGCCAAATGCGGCACCGAGGAAGGCTCGAAAATGGGCGGGCAGAGCGTGATCGTCGCACCGTCGGGCGAGATCGTGGCGCAGGCCTTTACCGTGGAGGATGAGGTGATCACCGCGAAATGCGACCTCGACATGGGCAAGGCGTACCGCGAGACGATCTTCAACTTCGCGCTCCACCGCCGCCCCGAGGCCTACAAGCTGATCGTCGAGCGCACCGGCGCCATCCCCCCGGCGGAATGAAAGGAACCTGACCATGAGCACCGTGATCAAGGGCGGCACCATCGTCACCGCCGACCGGACCTATGCCGCCGATGTGCTGGTCGAAGGCGGGGTCATCACCGCCATCGGGCCGGACCTGAAGGGCGACACCGTGATCGACGCCGAGGGCGCCTATGTCATGCCCGGCGGCATCGACCCGCATACGCATCTGGAAATGCCCTTCATGGGCACCGTCACCGCCGAAACCTGGGAAAGCGGCACCTTCGCCGCCGTGTCGGGCGGCACGACGCTGGTGGTGGACCACATCATCCCCGGCGAGGGCGGCATGCTGCCCGCGCTGGACACCTGGCTGGAACGCGCGACCCGGCAGGCCAGTTGCGACTACAGTTTCCACATGTCGGTCACCGGCTGGTCGGAACGGATCTTTGACGACATGGCCGCGGTGGTGGACCGGGGCGTCAACACCTTCAAGCATTTCATGGCCTACAAGGGCGCGCTGATGGTGAACGACGACGAGATGTTCGCCAGTTTCAGCCGCTGCCGCGATCTTGGCGCGCTGCCCTTCGTGCATGCCGAGAACGGCGACATGGTGGCGAGCCTTCAGCAACAGTTGCTGGCCGAGGGCAACCGGGGCCCCGAGGCCCACGCCTATTCCCGCCCGCCCGCGGTCGAGGGCGAGGCGACGAACCGCGCCATCATGATCGCCGATGCGGCCGGGGTTCCGGTATACATCGTTCATACTTCGTCCGAAGAGGCGCACGAGGCCATCCGCCGCTGGCGGCAGGCGGGCACCCGTGTCTGGGGCGAGCCGCTGATCCAGCACCTGCTGCTGGACGAAGGCGTTTACAACGACCCCGACTGGAACTATGCCGCGCAGCGGGTGATGAGCCCGCCGTTCCGCGACCGCAAGCATCAGGACAGCCTGTGGGCCGGCCTTGCCGCCGGGTCGCTGCATGTGGTGGCCACCGACCACTGCGCCTTCACCACCGAACAGAAACAGGCCGGGCGCGGCGATTTCACCCGCATCCCCAACGGCACCGGCGGGCTCGAGGACCGGATGCCCCTGCTGTGGACCTATGGGGTGGAAACGGGGCGGATCACGATGAACGAATTCGTCGCGATCACCTCCACCAATATCGCGCAGATCCTGAACATCTATCCCCGCAAGGGCGCGGTGATGGTGGGGACGGATGCCGATCTGGTGGTGTGGGATCCGAAGGCCGGCAAGACCATCGCCGCCGCCACGCAGAAATCCATCATCGACTACAACGTGTTCGAGGGATGGAAGGTGACGGGCCTGCCGCGCTACACGCTGTCGCGCGGGGATGTGGTCTGGGGGCCGGGCGTGGATGCGCCGCAGCCCGGCCGCGGCCGGCACGTCACCCGCCCGGCCTTCCCGGCGGTCAGCCGCGCGCTGTCCACCTGGCGGGAACTGACGGCGCCGCGGCCCGTGGTCCGTTCACCGGAGTTCATGCCCATCGGGGTGTGAGGGCCGCCCGAGATTTGCATCACGCATCGGGCCGGGCGGGATCAGGAAACGCACCGCGTTTCCCCCGCCCGTCGCGCGGCGGTGCAGTAGGAGCGGTGATGCCGGGAAACCCGGCCAGGACAGCGCCTGCCCCGGCGGGCGAGAAGCGCCCGCCATGGGCGGGGCGGGCGCTGGCCGGGGGCTTCGGGCCCCCGGCCGGGGCAACTCAACTTGTATCGCGATGGCGAAGGCACGCGCCTTCGCCAGAAAAATCATAGGATCGAACAGCTACCGCCACTGCCGCTCGCTGATCACCAGCGCGGTCAGCGCCACCGCGGCGCAGGCCACCGCGCCGACACCCAGCCAGTCGAGGCCCAGAAGGCTGATCACCCCGCCCCCGATCGCCGCCCCGAAGGCCAGCCCGAGGTAGTTGGAGGTCGCGTTCAGCCCCAGCATGATCGTCCCGCGCTCCGGCATGCGTTCCACCAGCAGCACCTGCTGCGGCACCAGAAACCCGACCCCGAAGGCCGACCACAGCAGCGTCAGCCCCCCGATCGCCGCCGCCCCCATCGGCGCCCCGGTCAAGAGCGGCAGGGAAAACAGCGGCAGGAACACCAGCTGCGAGGCGGCGATGCCGAACCGCACCCGCGCCGGGCCGAGCCGCGCGATCACCACGCCCAGAAACAGGCTCGCCCCGATGCCGCCCAGGCCGTAAAGACCGACCGGCAGCCCCTCATGCGCGCCATGGCGCAGGGCGAGCGGCGCAAGATAGGTATAGACCACGCACATCGCGGTGATGTGCAGCATGGTCATCGACACCATCGCCAGCCCCCGCCCGTCGCGCAGCGCCAGCCGCAGCCCGGCGAAGGTCGGCACCGGCGTATCCACCCGCGCGGGCAGCGTGACGCGGATCGCCGCCATCGCCGCCAGAACCACCACCACCCCCAGCCAGAAGGCCGCGGGCCAGCCCGCCAGCCCCGCGACCAGCACGGCCAGCGGCACCCCCGCCGCCTGCGCGATCTGGAACCCGGCAAAGGCGATGGACAGCGCCCGCCCGCGTTCGCCCGCCGGCGCCACCGCATAGGCGACCGAGGCCGCGACCGGCGAACACAGCGCCGCCCCGAAGGCCGCCAGCACCCGGCCCGCCAGCACCATCCCGATGCCGTCGGCCAGCGCCGACACCACCCCCGCCAGCGCGATCAGGCCAAGCGAGGCCAGCAGCAGCACCCGGCACGGCAACCGCCCCGTCACCGTCACCAGCAGGGGCGAGGCGACCGCATAGACCGCGGCGTAAAGGGTGAACACCTGCCCCATCGCCGCCTCCGACACGCCGAGGTCGCCCGCCATCTGCGGCAGGATCCCCACGATCAGAAAGGCGCTGAGCGCCACGCCGAAATTGGCGAGCGACAGGCTGATGACCGCGGCCAGCGTGGCACGCGGCAAACTCATGTCAGGCTCACGTCAGGGCCCGCCCCGCTGCCAGCGCCGCGCGCGTCGTCTCGCCCGCCCGGCGGCCGAGATCGGCCGGCGGCAGGTCGAGGTAATGGGCGCTCGACGGTTCCGGCCCGATGCTGTCCAGCGCCGGGTTGTTGCGCAGGGCGGCGGCGGTGATACGGGCGACGGGCAGCGCGCCCTCGCCGGGCAGTTCGCGGCCGTTGGCGGTCAGGTCGGCGAACGGGTCCGCAGGCCGCGCCGCATCGCGGGCATCGGCCAGTTGCAGCGCGGTGCACCGCCCCGGATGGCGGGCCAGCAGCGCCAGATCGGCCTCCAGATCCTGCGTCGCGCGGCACAGGTGCCAGGTATCCAGCACCAGCCCCGAATTCGCCGCCCCCGCGCCTTCCAGCACCGCCAGCGCCTCGGCCAGCGTACGCAGCCCGGCATAGGGCATGAACTCAAGCTCCACCACCACGCCCTGATCGGCGGCGCGGGCGCAGAAGGCGGCAAAGGCCGCGATCACCTCGTCCATCGGCAGCGTGCCGTGGCCGAACATCGGCACCGCCACCAGCCGGCCGAGCCCGAGCGCCCCGCACATGTCCAGACACTCGCTGGCCGAGAACGAAAACCGCGCGTGATAGCGGGCATACATGGGCGAATCCTGCGGGGGCAGCCAGACCGGGGCCCAGCTGGTCATCCCGTCCAGATGCGTCAGCGCCACCCCGCGGTCCGCCGCGATCCCCCGGATCGCCGCCGCATCCAGCCCCCGGTCGGCCAGCTGGCGCACCGTCAGCGGGCTGATCGTCAGCCCGTCGAATCCCGCCGCCTGCGCGATCTGCACCTGCACCGCATAGTCCAGCGACCCGAGCACCCCGGGCCAGAGTATCTGACGCATTCCCGCCTCCCCTATCGCAGTTCGCTGAAATCCCGCCAGGGCCGCGTGCCGTCCCAGCCCACCGCGGCCTCGCGGATGCGGGCAAAGACCTCGGCCTTGCCATGGGTGCCCTCGATCAGTTCGATCATCACGTCATCCGGCCCGCCGGGTTCGTAGAAATGGATGCGCGCCGGGCTGCCCACGGTGCAGGACATGATCGGCGCCATGCCCATCGCCGCCGCGCGCGCGGTCACGGTGTCGAAGTCCATCGTCATGATGCCGAAATGGTGGAACCCTTCGCGCCCCGAGGCGAGGAAGTCGTTGTAGACGGATTTCGCGTCGTTCTTGGGGGTGATCAGTTCCACCTGCAACGGCCCGCTGTTGGCCAGCGCCACCGTGACATCGACCCCGCAGGGTTCGCCCCGATAGGTGAAATCGCCGAACACCAGCCCGTCGCGGATGAACCACGGCCCGATGCCGAGCTTTTCGGTCCAGTGGCGCAAGGCGGCGTCGAAGTCGCGGACGATGTAGCCGGCCTGGCAGACGTCTCCGAAAATGCGGCTCATCAGGGCGATCCTTTCATGCCTGGGGGACGTTGCGTCAGGCAATCACGGGCGGCGCTGGCGGAAAGTCCCCACCCTGCGGGACAGGCGGGCGGAAAGGGCTGCCGGGCCGGGGCCGCTGGATGGGCGGGATGCGGCCAGGGCGGCGCAATCCCGTTGCAAAGCTGCACGGGGTATGCAACCTTAGGTAGAACGCTCGCACCGCACTGCGGGTGTTCCCGCCGTCAGGTCCGCATTTTCGGGCCGCGGCACCGGGCCCCCCAGTATGCCCGGATCGGCCGCGCACTGCACCTCCGGGGGCGTGGCTTTTCGGTTCGGGGCTGCTCCCTCCCGGACCTGACCCTGCGCCGGGCAACAGTCCGGCGCAGGGTGTTTCGCGTGGCCGGGGCCCATCGAGATTCGGCCGCGCCGCTCTGGCTGGCGAAGGCGCGTGCCGTCGCCCGGCCAGACCATGGGCCGGATCCCGATCCGGCCTAATCCTTGGGGCCGATCATGTCGAGATAGGGGAACCGCTCGCCCGAGGCCCAGACCAGCCGCCCGCCGACCTTGGCGAAACGCCAGCCCTGCGGCGTGCGGCGGTAGCTGTGGAAATACCAGCCGCCGATATCGGCATGCCGCCCGGGGTCGCCCCCGCGCAGCACGTGGAAACCAGCATAGTAGATGCGTCCCCGGGCGGTATCGCCGTCGATGGTGATCGCATGCTGGCCCAGAAGATGCTGGCAGATCGAATAATCCTTCAGGATCTCGGCCCCGAAGGCCGCCAGTTCCGCCTTGGGCACGCGCCGTTCGGGGGTGATGTAGACCCCGTCCTCGGTGAACAGTTCGGCCCAGGCGGCAAAGTCGCCCTCGTCCACGCAGCGGGTATAGGCGGCGGTCAGTTCGCGAATCGCCTCGCGGTCGACCAGCCACTGGACCCGCGCCTCCAGCCCCTCGGGTATCTCTGTCATCGCATGTTTCCTCAGATCTGCCGCGTGCGGCCCTGCCAGTAGGGATCGCGCAGCTTGCGCTTGAAGATCTTGCCGCTGTCCTCGCGCGGCAGGCTGGCGTGGAACTCGATCCGTTTCGGCACCTTGTAGCCGGTCAGCCGGGCGCGCAGGAAATCGCGCAGCGCCTCGGCATCGGGGCTGGCGCCGGGGCGGGGCTGGACGGCGGCGATCAGGGTTTCGCCCATCTCGTCGTCGGGGATGCCGAAGACGGCGCAGTCCTGCACCTCGGGATGGGTCAGCAGGACGGATTCGGTTTCCGCCGGATAGATGTTCACGCCGCCGGAAATCACCATGTCGCGCTTGCGGTCGCAGAGGAACAGATAGCCGTCCGCGTTGACATAGCCCACGTCGCCGATGGTGATCAGCCCGTCGCGTTCGCAGGCGCGGCGGTCGTCGTCGCGCCCGACATAGGTGAAATCGCCATAGGCGGCGTTGCGGGCATAGATCTCGCCCACCTCGCCCGGGGGCAGATCCTGCCCTTCGGGGCCGACGATGGCATAGCGCGTGCCCTCCAGCGGCCGGCCGACGGTGCCGGGATGGCGCAGCCAGTCCTCCGACGAGGCAAAGAAGGTCACGCCCATTTCCGTGCCGCCATAGACATCGCCGATGATCGGCCCCCACCAGTCGATCATCTGGCGCTTGACCTCGGGCGGGCACGGGCCCCCGGTATGGCTGACCTTGCGCAGCGAGGACATATCGTATTTGCGCCGCACCTCTTCGGGCAGCTTCAGCAGCCGCACGAAATGGGTGGGCACCATGGCGACATGGGTGATCTTGTGTTCGTCGATCAGTTTCAGCACGGTTTCGGCGTCGAACCGGGGCAGCAGGACGGCGATGTCGGCCTCGTTCACCGCGGCGCGGCCCGATGCGTCGGGCATCGCGTGATAAAGCGGCCCCAGAACCAGCGCCCGCGTGCCCGGCCCGATGCCGAACACCAGCCGCTGGAACTTGACGAACTGCGCCAGTTGATCGGCGTTCATCGCGGGCTTGCGCACCGCCTTGGGCCGCCCCGTGGTGCCCGAGGTGTAAAGGATCGCCTCGCGCGGGGGGCGGGGCGGCTGGTCCCAGGGCGCGAATCCCGCCACCCATTCGGTCCAGACACGCGCATGGGGAAAGGCCCGCCGCGCCTCTGCCAGCGCGGGGCAGGTGTCGGGGGTGTTGCCCTCGGTCGGGACCAGAAAGACCTCCATCCCCGGCGGGATCGCATCGGCGACGCCAAGCAGGATGTCGGCATGCGCGACGATGGCGCGGGGTTTCGAATCCGCCAGCACATAGGCGATCTCGTCGGACTTGTTGTGCCAGTTCAGCGGCACCGGATAGACCCCGATGGTCGAGGCGCCGCGGCTGGCCTCGAAAAAGGGAAAGTCGTTGCGCATCAACAGCGCGACCGCATCGCCCTCGCCCCATCCCATCGCGTCGAACCCGCGCGCGGCCCGCAGGCCCTGCGCGAACAGATCCTCGCGCCGCATCATCCCCTCGCCGATGATGACCACATCCCTGAGCATCTTTTCCCCTTCATACGGCTGCCCTGATGGCGGCATCGTAGAAAGCGGCGGATGCGCATATGTCCCCTGCGCGAGGGGCGGAACGCCGCCCGGTCAGCCGAGCGGGGCGAGCAGCCGGCGCAGCGCGACCAGTGCGTCACCCTCGCGCCAGATCTCTTCGCCGATGCAGAAGAAATCGGTAACGGGGGCAAGGCTTTCGACCAGCGCAGGCGTCAGCGCGCCTTCGGCCACCACCGGCACCTCGATCATCTCGGACCACCATTCGAACAGATCGCGCCCCGCCACGGTCCCGTCGCCAAGCGGCGTCGCGCCCACGGGGCCGAAGGTCACGTAATCCGCCCCGGCCTCTGCCGCGTTGATGCCCTCGTGCCGCGTCGCGCCGCAGAAGGTGCCGACGATGGCGTCCTGCCCCAGATCCTTGCGCACCTTGCGCATCGACCGCGCGCCATCGGTCAGATGCACCCCGTCAAGCCCGAGGCGTTCGACCAGAAGGACATGTTTCTCGATCACCAGCGCCACGTCGCGGGCATGGGCCACCTCGCGCAGCGCATCCGCCGCGCGGGCCACGCGGTCCTCGTCCCCGGTGGCGAGCGCAAGGCGCAGGCAGGCGACATCCGCCCCGTCCAGCACCGCCGCCAGACGGTCGGGAAAGCTGTCCAGCGCGAAATCCGGCGGGGTGACGAGGTAAAGCTGCGGGCGTTCGGCGTCGGCCATTCCTTGGGCTCCATGTCCATCTTCGGGCTGTCATAGCGGTGATTCCCGCGCTTGACCATCGCCCCATGCGTTGCCATTCGCCGCGCGCCGCCGTATGCCCGCGCCCAACGCCATCAGGGGCCCGCCATGATCCCGCCGACCTTCGTGCTTGTCCGCCCGCAGATGGGCGAAAACATCGGCGCCGCCGCGCGGGCGATGCTGAACTTCGGGCTGGACGGGATGCGCATCGTCGCCCCCCGCGACGGCTGGCCGAACCCCAGGGCCGTGGCGATGGCCAGCGGGGCGGGGCGGCTTCTGGATCACGCGGGGGTCTTTCCCGCGCTGGCCCCGGCGCTGGCCGATTGCCACTATGTCTACGCCACCACCGCCCGCCCGCGCGAGCTGACCAAACCCGTGCTGACCCCCGAAGCCGCGATGGCAGAGGCGCGCGCGTTTGCGGCAGCGGGCAAGAAGGTCGGGTTCCTCTTCGGCCCCGAACGCACGGGGCTGGAAAACGAGGATGTGGCGCTGGCCAATGCCATCGTCACCGTGCCGGTGAACCCGGCGTTTCCGTCGCTCAACCTCGCGCAATGCGTGCTGCTGGCGGGTTATGAATGGCGGCGGCAGACCGAAGGCGCGGTCCCGGTGCCCGAGGTCGATCTGGCCACCGGGATCGAGGTCGAACGCCTCGGCGATCATTTCGAAGAGAGGCTGGAGGCCGCGGGTTTCTTCTTCCCGCCCGAGAAGGCCCCGAACATGAAGCTGAACCTGCGCAGCATGTGGGCCCGGCTGCCGCTGACCCGGGCGGATGTGCAGACGCTGCACGGCATGCTGCGGCAGATCGCCCGGCGGTTGACGCCGGGCGACTGAGGATCAACTCCTGACGGCGCCATCCCCGGTGACGAGGTATTTGAACGTCGTCAGCTGTTCCGCCCCCACCGGCCCGCGCGCGTGCAGCTTGCCGGTGGCGATGCCGATTTCGGCCCCCATCCCGAATTCGCCCCCATCCGCGAACTGGGTCGAGGCGTTGCGCATCAGGATCGCGCTGTCGAGGCGGGTGAAGAACCGGTCGGCCGCCGCGTCGTCCTCGGTCAGGATCGCCTCGGTATGGCTGGACCCATAGCGGCGGATATGCGCGATCGCGCCGTCCACGTCATCGACCACCGCGGCGGCGATGATCCGGTCCAGAAACTCGCGCCCGAAATCGTCCGGCTGCGCGGCCACCACGCCCGGCAGGTGGTGCAGCCCCTCGCCCGCCCGCACCTCGACCCCGGCGGCGACCAGATCGGCCACCACCTGCGCGCCAAGACCCCCCACAAGATCGCGGTGGATCAGCAGGCATTCCGCCGCCCCGCAGATGCCGGTGCGCCGCGTCTTGGCGTTCAGCACCACGCGGCGCGCCTTTTCGGCATCCGCCGCACGGTCGAGGTAGATGTGGCAGATCCCTTCCAGATGGGCAAAGACCGGCACCCGCGCCTCTGCCTGCACCAGCCCCACCAGCCCCTTGCCGCCGCGCGGCACGATCACGTCGATGAATTCCACCGCGCGCAGCATCGCCGCCACCGCCGCACGGTCGCGCGTCGGCATCAGCTGGATCGCCGCCTCGGGCAGGCCCGCCGCCCGCAGGCCATCGACCATGCAGGCATGGATCGCGGTCGAGGAATGGAAGCTTTCGCTGCCCCCCCGCAGGATCACCGCATTGCCGGATTTCAGGCAGAGCGCACCGGCATCCGCCGTCACATTGGGGCGGCTTTCATAGATCACGCCGACCACGCCGATGGGCGTGCGCACGCGGCGGATATGCAGGCCCGTGGGCATGTCCCATTCGGTGATGACCTCGCCCACCGGGTCCTTCTGCGCCGCAACCGCCCGCAGGCCGGCGACGATGCCCTGAATGCGCGGCTCGTCCAGCATCAGCCGGTCCAGCATCGCGGCGGTCAGGCCCTTGTCGCGGCCATAGTCCATGTCGAGCGCATTCGCCGCGACGATTTCCGCCCGCCGGGCCCAGACGGCATCCGCCGCGGCCTCCAGCGCCTTGCGCCTGGCCTCCGGCGGGGCAAAGGCGAGCTCCGCCGCCGCGGCGCGGGCCGCAGCCCCGAGCCCCTGCATCAGCGCCGTCACGTCACCCTTGTCCAGCATCGTCCCGTTCCTTTTCCGAAAACCCGTCACACCACCAGATCGTCGCGGTGGATCAGCGCCGCGCGGCCCGGATAGCCCAGTATCGCCCCGATCTCGCCCGACCGATGGCCGGCGATGGCCCGCGCCTCTGCCGCCGTATAGCGCACGAGGCCCTTGCCGAGGCTCGCCCCGTCCGGCCCCACGACCGACACCGGATCGCCCCGCCCGAAGGCGCCCGACACCGCCAGCACCCCGGCGGGCAACAGCGACTTGCCCTGCGCCAGCGCCGCCACCGCACCGGCATCGACCATGATGTCGCCCCGCGGCTTCATCGCCGCGATCCACCGCTTGCGCGCCACCTGCGGGTCGCCCATGGGCAGGAACCACGTCCGGTTCGCCCCCTGCGCCAGCGCCGACAGCGGCCGCGCGACCGACCCTTCCATGATCGCCATCGCACAGCCGCCCGCGACGGCGGTCTTGGCGGCCAAAAGTTTCGTCTTCATCCCGCCCTTGGAAAAGCCGGAAACCGGATCGCCCGCCATCGCCTCGATCTGCGGGGTGATGGTTTCCACCACCTCGAACCGCGTCGCCGAAGGGTCTTCCTTCGGATTGGCGGTGTAGAAGCCGTCCACATCCGACAGCAGCACAAGCTGATCCGCCCCCACCGTCACCGCGATCTGCGCCGCCAGCCGGTCGTTGTCGCCGAACCGGATCTCGTCCGTCGCCACGGTGTCGTTTTCGTTCACGATCGGCACCACGCCGAGCGCCAGCAGCGTTTCCATCGTCGCGCGGCTGTTGAGGTAGCGGCGGCGGTCCTCGGTATCCTCCAGCGTCACGAGGATCTGCGCCGAAAGGATCCCATGGGGGGCCAGCACCTCCTCATAGGCGCGGGCCAGCCGGATCTGGCCCACCGCCGCGGCGGCCTGGCTCTGTTCCAGCGGCAGCGGGCCATCGGACAGGCCCAGCACCCGGCGCCCCAACGCGATGGACCCCGAGGAGACGAGGATCACATCCGCCCCCCGCGCCCGCGCCTCTGCCACGTCCTGCGCAAGCCCGTGCAGCCAGTCCACCCGCAGACCGCTGGCGCGATCCACCAGCAGGGCCGACCCGATCTTGACCACCAGCCGCCGCGCCGCCCGCACATCGGGCGCGGCCGCCTGCGTCAGGGTTGCCACGGCGCGTCCTCCTCGGGTTCGGCGCGTTCGTCCCGTATCTCGGCCCAGAGCGCGCGCAGCACCTCCGTCACCCCCTTGCCGGTGGCGGCGGACAACACGAACACCTGCCCGCCGCTGGCCTTTTCCAGCGCCCGGCGGCGGGTGGACAGGGTCTTGGCATCCAGCGCATCGGCCTTGTTCAGCGCGGTGATGCGCGGCTTGTCGGCAAGGCCGTGGCCATAGGCCTCCAGCTCCGCCACGATGGTGCGGTAATCCCTGGTGATGGTCGAGGACGTGCCGTCCACCAGATGCAGCAGCACCGCGCAGCGTTCGACATGGCCCAGGAACTGGTCGCCCAACCCCCGCCCCTCGGACGCGCCCTCGATCAGGCCGGGGATGTCGGCCAGCACGAATTCCTTGCCGTCCACCCCCACGACGCCGAGGTTCGGCACCAGTGTGGTGAAGGGATAATCCGCGATCTTGGGCCGGGCGTTCGAGGTCGCGGCAAGGAAGGTCGACTTGCCGGCATTGGGCAACCCCACCAGCCCGGCATCGGCGATGAGCTTCAACCGCAGCCAGATCGTGCGCTCCACCCCCTCCTGCCCCGGATTGGCGCGCGAAGGGGCGCGGTTGGTCGAGGACTTGAACTGCATGTTCCCCCAACCGCCATTGCCGCCCTTGGCCAGCAACACCCGCTGGCCGGGTTCGGTCAGGTCGGCGATCAGGGTTTCCTCGTCATCCTCGAGGATCTCGGTGCCCACGGGCACGCGCAGCACGATGTCGTCGCCGGTCTTGCCGGTGCGTTGGCTGCCCATGCCGGGCTGGCCGTTCTTGGCGAAGAAATGCTGCTGATAGCGAAAGTCGATCAGCGTGTTCAGGCCCGGCACCGCCTCGGCCCAGACGGACCCGCCATTGCCGCCGTCGCCGCCATCGGGGCCGCCGAACTCGATGAACTTCTCGCGCCGGAAGCTGACACAGCCTCCGCCGCCGCCGCCCGAACGGATATAGACCTTGGCGAGATCGAGGAACTTCATGGCGGGCCTTTGCGGCTTGGGGATGAACAGGCGATAGAACCAGTCGCGCCGGGGTTCAAGCCCGGGCAGACCGGCGGCGGGCATTTGCGCAGGAACCGGGCCCTTTCCCGCTGCGGTTGGCCGGGCGGATGGCTGCGCCTCCGGCGGGGATACTTGCGGACAGAAAATGAACAGGGCGCTCCTTCACGGAAAGCAGGGCATCTTCACTTTCTGTCCTTAAATATCCCGGGGTCCGGGGCAGCGCCCCGGCGCCGCCCCCTCCATCCGCACCTGCGCCGGGCAGACGCGCGCCCCGCCTCAGCCGAGCTTCTTGAGATAGGTCCAGGTCGGCACCCGGGCGTTGCGTGCCACGCAGAAGGTTTCGGCATCGCCCAGATATTCGAACCCGCAGTTCGTCAGCACCCGCGCGGACACCGGGTTGTCCTGAAACACCTCGGCAAAGACGGTGCGCAGCCCCTGCGGATTCGCCGCCATCAGCGCGCGCAGGGCCTCGGACGCAAGCCCCGTCTGCCAGAAGGCGGGCGCGACCCAATAGCCGATTTCCGACTGCCCGCGGTCCATCGCCTTGAGCGCGATCACCCCCAGCACCTCCGACGAGCCATGCGCCGACCCGTCCAGCACCCAGGCGTCCTCCACCCGATTCGGGGCGGTGGCGCGGGCGATGAACGCCTCTGTCGCGCCGGGGGGCAGCGGATGGGGGATGGATCGCGTGGCCTCTGCCACGCGGCGGTCGGCCGTGTACATCGCGATCAGCCCCATGTCCGATTTTCGCGGCGGGCGCAGGACGAAACGCTCCGCCGCGATCACGGGTTGGGCTTCAGCGATGGTCTCGATCTTCATGGCTTCCTCCTCCGAAGCGAAAGACCGGGTTGGCCTTTGCCCCTATCTGGGGCGGCAAGACTGGCGCCGCAACCGGGCGGCATGCCCGGAAACGGAACGGGGGACCGGCCTTCCCGCCGATCCCCCGTTACAACCCATTTGTAAAGGTTCGGCTTACTCGGCAGCCTCCGCGACCGGGAGGACCGAAATGAAGGTGCGGCCCTTGAGGCCCTTGCGATACGTCACCTTGCCCTCGACGGTGGCGAAGATGGTGTGGTCGCGGCCCATGCCCACGCCATTGCCCGGGAACCAGGTGGTCCCGCGCTGGCGCACGATGATGTTACCCGGGACGGCGGCTTCGCCACCGTAGAGCTTGACGCCGAGACGGCGGCCGGCGGAATCGCGGCCGTTGCGGGAAGAACCGCCAGCTTTCTTGTGTGCCATGGTCTGTTACTCCTTCGCGGCGGGGGCTTCGTGGGCCGCGCGGCGCGCATCGGCGGCGCCGGTGGCAGCCGCGACGCCCGAGGCTTCGGCGCCCGAGGCCAGGATGTCGGTCACGCGCAGCAGCGTCAGCTGCTGGCGGTGGCCCTTGGTGCGCTGCGAGCTGTGCTTGCGGCGGCGCTTGACGAAATGGATGACCTTCTCGCCCTTGATCTGATCGATCACCTCGGCCTGCACGGCGGCCCCGGCCACCAGCGGCGCGCCGACGGTCACGGTATCGCCGCCGACCATCAGGATCTCGTTGAACTGGATCTTGTCGCCAGCATTGGCCGCAAGCTTTTCCACGCGCAGAACGTCGCCCGCCTGCACCTTGTATTGCTTGCCGCCCGTCTTGAGGACCGCGAACATGGGTCTTTCCTTCTCTTGCTTCCGCGTCCTGCGGCCCCGGCGCGACACCGGCGTTCAATGCCTTCGGACAGCGCGCCTTGCGGCGTCATCACTGAAAGCCCGGCGAAACCGAAAGGCCCGCCGGGATGCGCGCTTATCCGCGAAACACCCCCCCGAGTCAAGGCCGAGTCGGGCGCTGCTCAGATGTCCTGGCCCTGCAACTGCTTTCCCACCGCCAGCCCCAGGTCGTGCGACAGCACCGCGAACAGCGCGCCGAAGGCCGCGAACTGCGCCCGGTTCAGCCGCTGGCCCGCGGGCGTCTGGCTGAAGTCGATATAGGCCCGCAATTCGGCGTCCGTCAGCGTGTCATAGGCCATCGCCAGATAGGGATAGACCCAGACCACGGCTTCATCCCGGATCTGCTGTTCCTGCGCCCAGAGATCGGACAGCATGTCGCGTTCGGCTACCCCCGGGTCCAGCCCCCCGGCCGCCAGAAGGCCGCGGTAGAAGGCGAGGTTGGAATTCATCGCATCCGAGACGTTCGAGTCGATCAGGTCGTTCGCCTCGACGAAACGGTCGAGCAGCATCACCCGCGGCGTGCCGCCGGCCTGCATCTCCTCGAACGCGAGTTCGGCGGCCTCGCGCGTGGCGTCGTCCATCAGCGCCTCGCGCGCCGACAGTTCCAGCGCGACGATGCGCCGCCCCGGGTCGGCGGTGAAAAAGGCCGTGGCGGCGGCCAGATCGGCCTCGTGCCCCGTCATCTCGCGGTCGAGCACCTCGGTGACGATGGCCTTCATCCGCGCCGGATCGTGGATCGTCTCGACCGCCGCCCGCCAGCGCGCCCCGCCGGGGTCGGCGAAGAACTCGGCCTCCAGCTCGTGGCCGTGGTCGATGCCCTCCTGCCGCATGATGGCGATCAGCCGGTCGAAATCCTGCGCGGCAAGCAGGGGGCCGACCAGCCGCGGTTCCGCCGCCACGGGCAGCGCGGCGAGGATCAGCAGCAGCAACGGCAGGGCGAGTCGCGTCAGCATGGCACTCATTTCCGGGGGCATGCCCAGTCCTACCCCACCCCCGCCCGGGTGCCAAGCGCCGTGACCCGCGCCCCCCGCGACCGGCGGCCCGCCGCCACGAAAATCCGTCTTGCAAGCCCCCGCCGCCTTGAGTAAACACCGCCCGGACCACCGACGCGGAGAGGTGCCGGAGCGGTCGAACGGGGCGGTCTCGAAAACCGTTGTGGGGGTGACTCCACCCAGGGTTCGAATCCCTGTCTCTCCGCCACCATCTTCCCGACATGCATCCGGCCCGATCAGGAAACACGCCTGTCCTGGGGCTGCGCTTCTGCCTTCCCTCCACACGCCGCGGATCGAGCCGGAATATGGCCGAAGCGCCGACAACCGGCCTGCCTTCCCGCCTGCCCGATATGGCGGAGAGGCCGGCGTTCCTCGAACCTTTCCGCCCTCAGGGCGGGCCCGTCGAACGGGGCGGATCGGGAAGACCCTTCCGGCCTCAGGCCCAAGGGTCGATCATGACATGGATGGCGGGTGTCTTGCCGTCCCATCCCGCCAGGCGATGGATGGCTTCCTCGGTGGCCGCCAGCGGGAAGGCTTGCGTGCTGAAGGCCGACGCCCGGGCGTTGCCGGCCTCGATCATGTTCAGTGCCTGGCGATAGGCGCGCGTGTCGACGGAAAACACGCCCTTCAGCGTGACCGAGCGCAATGTCAGCCGGTCCATGAACAGCGGGATGGATTTGTCCGCCCCCTTCACGCCGCCGATCACGATCCTGCCGCCGCGCCGCACGAGGTCGATGGCATCGGCAAGCGGCTGCGTCGCGGCGGTGACATCCAGCACCACATCGGCCATGCGGCCGCCGGTCAGCCGCCCGACCTCTGCGATCACATCCTGCCTGTCGGCGACGACGATATGGTCGGCCCCGATCGCCAGCGCCGTTTCCAGCTTGTTGTGGGCCCTTTCGACATCGGTCACGATGATCTTTCCGGCACCGGCGGCCTTGGCGGCGATGGTGGCGGCGATGCCGCGCTGGCCGCAGCCGAGGATGACGATCGTCTCGCCGATGGCCAGATCCGTCTCGGTGACGCCCCACCGGATGCCCGCGCCGAGCGGATTGAACAACACCGCGGTCGATGGCGCGACATGCGGCGCGATCCGGTGCACGATGGTATCCTTGGGAAGGTACATGTATTCGGCATAGGCGCCGAGGATGCCCGGTTCCACCGAGGTGCTGGTCAGGCCGAGAACCGAGGTATCCTCGCACAGAAGCTTGTGCCCGGTCTTGCAATGCTCGCAATGGCCGCAGGACAGCACCGGCTCTATCGCCACGCGGTCGCCGACCTTGACGCCCCATTTCAACGCCGATTCCGCGCTGATTTCGTCGATGACGCCGACCGGTTCGTGGCCGGGAACATAGGGGAAGGCGGCATAGCTGTGGTGGCCGGAATACTGCTCGATGTCGGAACCGCACATCCCGCATGCCTCGATGCGGACGATGGCGCCGCCCGCCCGGTCGATGCGCGGCCGCGGCAGCTTGGTCAGTTCGAGCTGGCGCGGCCCGGTCTGGAGCGCGACATTGATCGTCGGCGCGACACCGATGATGCCGAAATCGTTCATGATCTTCCTCCCGGTGCCGCAGGGCGCGGGTTCTGGCCGCACGGTCTTTGGTTCTGGCGGAAGGCGCGGCAGCCCCCCCAAGATGCCTCGACGCTAGGGACAGCGCGGCGGGGGCGTTGTCCCTTGGGGCAGTGACAATGCCCCTTCGCCGACAGGCAGGACCGCCGGGGGACGGCCCCCTCTGCCGTGCCGCGCCCCGGCTGGTTTCAGCCGGGACGGACGGCCCGCGCCGCACCGGAGCGCGCGCCCTCTCTTGCCGACTCGCCCCGACCGGGCGTAGATTCGGGGCCGGTGTATCGACCGGGGACGACAGGCATCCTGTTTCGCCGGACCGGCGTCGGATACCGGACAGGCAGACAGATCGAACGAACGGCCGTGGTGGCGGGACCACCGTTGCGGAGGAGAGGCGACCATGCCGCTCAATCTGATTTTCACGCTCGCCGACAGCTACACGCTCGCTGACGACGGCATTCCCGGCAACAACATGTCGGTGATCCGCGACGGAACGGGGACCGTCATCTTCACGCTTGCCCATCCGGCGGACGACCTCGGCTTCACCGCCAGCGCGCCGGGGGTCAATCTGACGCTCAACCTGACCGATACGCTCGGCAATGCGAACCTCACGGTCGGCAACCTGACCTCGGCGGCGAATTCGCCCGAGACGATCACCATCGGCAATGTGCGCACCAACGCCACTGTCACGCTGGCGGCGAACAGCAGCATCCGGGAACTCGGCAGCGATCCGGGCGCGGATATCGTCGCGGGCACGCTCGTGTTCGGTGCGGGCACCGGCATCGGCACGGCGGGCAACGCGATGGAAACCCAGACCTCGATGATGGAGGCGAGAACCGTCACGGGCGGCATCAACATCCGCAATTTCGGCGCCGTCCAGATCGGCGGGGCAAGCAACGATGTCGCGGGCCTTCAGGTCGTGACCTCGGGCAATATAACCCTGACCAACGTCGGCAGCATCCTGCTCGGCGACGAGACCGGTTTCGAATCGGTTCGCGGCGGCTCCACCTCCGGGAACGTCACGCTGATCGCCGAAGGGTTCGATTCCGATATCCTCGGCGTCGTCAACAGCGATGCGATTGCGGCGCCCGGCGGCAACATCACGCTCGAGGCGGGCCGCGACGTCGCCTTCGGCATCATCGGTGCCAACTTCGACAACGATGTGCGCGCACGGGGCAGGATCGTCATCACCGCGGGCCGCGATTTCCTCATCGACGGCTTCGCCGATCTCGCCTCGGACGATTTCGGCGCCGGAACGGGGGGAAACGTCTCCATCACGGCGGGCCGCAACATCCATGTGCGCAGCATCACCGGCGCGGATGGCAGCATCTTCGCCAACGGCACCGCGGGCGCGGATGTGATCCTGACCACCGGCGCGAACGGCGCGCTCATCGTCGATCCGGCATCCATAGGTTCCGCGCAGCCGATCGCGTCCAATTCCGGCGATGTGGTCGTGAACGCGGATCGCGTCCTCATCAACGCTGCGTCCGGCATCGGTGCCGCCGCCGGTCAGGTGAGGATCGCCACCGCCACCGCCGGCCGCGAGATCTGGCTCGGCAGTGCAGGCGATGGCGCCTTCGCGCTCGAGCTTTCCGATGCGGAACTCGACCGCATCTTTGCGCCCACCCTCAGCATCGGCAACAATCTTACCGGCCAGATCACCGTCAGTTCCGCAATCTCGCCGGCCAACGCGGCGAATCTGGTGCTGCGCAGCGGCGGCGACATCGCGGTGAACGCGGGGATCGCCACCACCGGCTCGCTCGAACTGCGCGCCGGCGACAGCCTGCGGACATCGGCGGCGATCTCGGTCGGCGGTGCGCTTTCGATCTTCGTCGATACGGTCGGCAACGATGGCGGCACCGGCGGCTTCGTCTATCTGGGCGGCGCGATCACCGGGGCCACCTCCATCGCGATCCATGGCGGGGCGGACAACGACACCCTCCGGGGCGCCGAAAGCGTCGATCAGTCCGTCTATGGCAAGGGCGGCAACGATACGATCGTTTCCAGCGGCGAGGGGCATTATTTCGGCGGCGCCGGCAACGATCTGATGTCGGCCGGTCTTTCCAGCGGCCTCGTTCCCGAAATGCTCGACGGCGGCGGGGGCATCGACACGCTCGACACGCAGCTGTTCGCCGGCGCCTATGTCATCGACCTCGCGACCGGCGCCACCAATTTCAGCTACGAGAGCTTCATCAATTTCGAGAATGTCATCACCGGCGACGGCCACGACCAGATCACCGGCACCGCAGGCAACAACACCATCACCGGCAACGGGGGGAACGATACCCTCAGCGGGCGCGCGGGCAACGACCAGTTGATCGGCGGTCAGGGCGAAGACGTGCTGCGGGGCGAGGCGGGCAACGACACCCTGCGCGGCGGCGGTCTGGCCGACGAACTCTATGGCGGCCAGCAGAACGACGCCCTTTATGGCGATGGCGGCAACGACGTGCTGGCCGGCGGCGGCGGGGCCGATACGCTCTACGGCGGCGCGGGCAACGACCGGCTGCTCGGCGGGCTGGCCAAGGACCTGCTGTTCGGCGGCGCGGGGGCGGACCAGTTCGTGTTCCGCACCGCGGCAGAGGCCGGCGCGGGCGGCGGGCGCGACGTGATCGGGGATTTCGTGTCGGGCACCGACAAGATCCACCTGGGCGCCATGCAGGACGGCATGGCCTTCATCGGCACCGGGGGCTTCACCGGGGTGGCCGGGCAGGTCCGCTTCAACGTTGCGCAGGGGTCCGTCATGGGCGATCTGGATGGCGACGGCGTGGCCGATTTCGCCATCGAACTCACCGGTGTCGCCAGCGTCGCGGCGGCCGATTTCATCTTCTGACGGACCGAAAGGCCCCCCTTCGCCGCGCACCGATCTCGACGCCCCGTGCCTTCTGCGCGATGATGAAGGCGGTGTGCCGGCCCGCCCGGTTGGCCGCCTGTTTTCATGCAAGACTGCGGCGATGGCCCCGGTCGTCGGGGATGGGACCGTGGATCGCGCACAGACAGACCGGCTCAAGACACTCTTTCTCGCCATCGCCCTTGCGGGTCTTGCGGCGGGTCTGGCCCTTTATCTCGGCGGGCATCCCGAACGGGCGCAGACCGTCTGGTTCGCCGGGGTCGTGCCCGTTCTGGCGGCGCTTGTGGTCGAGATCCTGCGCAGTCTGGCGCGGGGCGAAGTGGGGCTCGACATCGTGGCCGCCCTTTCGATGTCGGCGGCGCTGGCATTCGGCGAGACGCTGGCGGCCGCGGTGGTCGCCGTGATGTATTCGGGCGGCACTTTCCTTGAAAGCTTCGCCGAAGGCCGCGCCCGGCGCGAGATGCGCGATCTTCTGTCGCGCGTGCCGCGGACCGCGACCCGCCACCGCGACGGCAGGCTGGAAGAGGTGCCGCTGGATGAACTCGTCCCCGGCGACCGCCTGCTGATCCGGCAGGGCGATGTCGTGCCGGTGGACGGGCGGATCGCGGCGGCCAGGGCCTTCCTCGACACCTCGGCGCTTACGGGCGAATCCCTGCCGGTACGGCTGGAACGCGGCGCGGATGCCCTGAGCGGATCGACCAACGCAGGCGAGGCGTTCGATCTGGTGGCGACGCACGGGGCGAAGGACAGCACCTATGCCGGGATCGTGCGTCTGGTCGAGGAAGCGCAAAGGTCGAAGGCCCCGATGGCGCGGCTGGCGGATCGCTGGTCACTGGGCTTTCTGGCCGTCACGCTCGCCATCGCCCTTGCCGCCTGGTGGTTCACCGGCGATCCGATCCGGGCCGTGGCGGTGCTGGTCGTGGCCACGCCCTGCCCCCTGATCCTTGCCGTGCCGGTGGCGCTGGTCGCGGGGCTGTCGCGCGCCGCGCATTTCGGGGTGCTGGTGAAGGGCGCCGGGCCGCTCGAGGCGATGGCGCGGATCCGCACCCTGATCCTCGACAAGACCGGAACGCTGACCGACGGGCGGCCGCAGATCGTTTCCATCGACAGCCATGACGGCATGGCGGCCGACGACATCCTCCGCCTTGCCGCGGCGGTGGAGCAAGCGTCCAAGCATCCCTTCGCCCAGGCCCTCGTCGCCGCCGCCAGGGCGAAGGGGCTGACCCTGCCCATCCCGGCGGATGTGGTCGAAATCCCCGGCGATGGCGTCATCGGTTCCATCGACGGCCGTCGGGTGATCGTCGGCGGCGACGGCTTTGTCGCGGGGCGCGTGGGCCGGACTGCGGGCGATCCCCCGCAGCCGGCGGCAGGTTCGGTGATGGTGGCCGTGGCGGTCGATGGCCGCATGGCCGGGCATCTGCTCCTGTCCGACCCCCTGCGCGAGGGGGCGGGCGAGATGCTCGCAAGCCTTCGGCGTCAGGGCATCTCGCGCATCCTGCTCGCCACCGGCGACCGCGGCGACGTGGCGCGGCGCGTGACCGAGGGATTGGGCCTCGACGGCATCCGCGCGGACCTGACGCCGGACGGAAAGGTGCTTCTGGTGCTGACCGAGCACAGGAACGGCCCCGTGATGATGGTGGGCGACGGCGTGAACGACGCACCGGCGCTTGCCGCCGCCGATGTCGGCGTCGCCATGGGTGCGCGCGGCGCGGCGGCAAGCGCCGAGGCGGCGGATGTCGTGCTGCTCGTGGACCGGATCGACCGCATCGCCCCGGGGGTCGAAATCGCCCGCCGGTCGCGCCGGATCGCGCTGGAAAGCGTGGTCGCCGGGATCGGCCTGTCGGTTCTGGGCATGATCGCCGCGGCCTTCGGCTATCTGACCCCGGTGCAGGGCGCCCTGATCCAGGAGGCGATCGACGTCGCCGTGATCCTGAACGCGCTGCGCGCCCTGCGCATCCGCCCGCATGGCGTCACGATCCCGCATCCGGCATGAGCCGCCTGCCCCATGCCGCGGCCCTCGGGGTGCCCGCGGGCAGGCGTTACCGGCGCACGGCAACGCGCGCCGGGGGGGGATCAGCCCCGGATCCTGGCCAGAACCGGGCGCAGGGGCTCTGTTGCACAAATCGCGTGAGGGATTCATCTCGTGAATCCAGCGTGGTAGCTTGACTGCATGAGCAGACCGACACCCCCGATCTACAAGACCAGGAACTGGCCCGCCTATAACCCAGCGCTCAAGCGCCGCGGCTCTCTGACGATCTGGTTCGACCCCGCCATGACGTGGAAGGCCGCGCCGACTGGCAAGC
>NZ_JAVKPH010000016.1:0-96667 GCF_031432425.1 Ruixingdingia sedimenti
GCTTGCCAGTCGGCGCGGCCTTCCACGTCATGGCGGGGTCGAACCAGATCGTCAGAGAGCCGCGGCGCTTGAGCGCTGGGTTATAGGCGGGCCAGTTCCTGGTCTTGTAGATCGGGGGTGTCGGTCTGCTCATGCAGTCAAGCTACCACGCTGGATTCACGAGATGAATCCCTCACGCGATTTGTGCAACAGAGCCCTGGCGACGGCCTATTGGGAGACGGCCCGCACGATGCTGCCGGTCGAGGAGGCCTATTATCTCGGCGCCAAGGCGGAGGCATACCGGCGCGGCCTGCGCTATTACCCCTGGTACGGGCGGGGCTTTGTGCAGTTGACGTGGGAGGCCAACTACCTGCGCGCCGGGCGCGAGGTGAGCGAGGACCTGATCGGCAACCCCGAGCTTGCCCTGTCGCCCGACATCGCGGCGCAGATCCTCGTGGTGGGCTCGCGCGATGGCTGGTTTACGGGCCGCCGCCTCGACCACTACATCAACGCCCGCGGCACCGATTATGTCGGCGCGCGCCGGGTGATCAACGGCACCGACCGCGCCGACGCCATCGCGGCAATCGCCCTCGAATACGAGCACCAGCTGACCCCCGCGCCCGCCTATCCTGCGATCCGCCGGGGGTCCTGGGGCGCCGTGGTGCGCGAGGCGCAGCGGCATCTGGCCGCGCACGGCTATGACCCCGGTCCCATCGACGGCGTGTTCGGCGGCCTGACCGAGGCGGCAACCCGCGCCTTCCAGCGTTCGTCTGCCCTCGTGGCCGACGGCATCATTGGCCCCTTGACCTGGGGCGCACTCATCCCTGTGGAGATCTGACCATGGACGTTATCCGCACCATCCTCGCGTTGCTGGAGCCGCATATCATCGAGCTTGTCGGTGCGGTGCTGGCCGCCGTCATCGGCCGCGCTGCCATCGAGGCCAAGCGCCGGTGGGGTATCGAGATCGAGGCCCGCCACCGCGAGGCGCTGCACTCGGCGCTGATGACCGGCATCCGGGCCGCTCTGGGCCGCGGGCTCACCGGCCAGCCGGCGGTGGACTACGCCATCGGCTATGCGCAGGAGAGCGTGCCGGACGCGCTGGCCAAGCTGCGCCCGGCAGAGGCCGTGTTGCAGCAGATCGCGCGGCGCTACATGGACGCGCGGTAGCTCAGCCGCTGCTGGCCCGGGCATCGTAATAAGCCATCGCCATCCGCAGGGCGGGCTCGTAGGTCACGCGCCTGCCCGCTCGCCACATGCTGATGGTGCGCTGCGCGCCTGCGGCAGCAGGCTGGCCGGGCTGGTGGAGTGGGCGGGGTAGTAGCCCCGTCCGACGCTATGCCCCCACCAACTCCCGCCGCGCGGCCGAGGCGAGAAAGGCCGAACGGGTCATTCCTCTGCCCTTCGCGGTTTCGTCGATCGCGCGCAGCAAGCCGCGTTCCAGCGTGACATTGACGCGCTCCACCGCCGTATCAGCGGGGATATAGGGCACGGGCAGAAGAACGCCGCCCGTGGCCAGTACCGCGGCCACGTCATCGCGCTGGCGGATGGCGTCCAGCGGCGCGGGAGCAACATCCGGCTGATCCTCGAACCAGAGGTCCAGGGCTTCGGTCGCGGCCGCGGGAATGGCGTCCCAACTGTCGGCGGCCGCGAAGCAGCCGGGAAGGTCGGGGAAGGTCAGGCCGAAGGCGCTGTCCCCGTCCTGATGAACGATGGCGGTGTAGTAGCGCATGGTATTACTCCATGATGCGGGGCGGAGAGGCGATAGGTAGACCGGGCTATAGAAGCCCGGCCTGTTGGTAGATGCTCCTGACGGTTCCTAGCGGCAGGTCTTTCTTCGGGTGCGGCAGGATCACGATCCGATCCCCCTTCCGAAGCTTGAGGTGTGATCCCTTCTTGGACACTTCCTCGAACCCCGCGTCTTTCAGAACCTTCAGGAGCTTTCGTGAGTTCGTTTCCAGCTCCATCGCCCCTCCTTTCTGAATACATATATACACACTGAATTGTGCCGCGTCAAGCGGAAATGTGTATGAAAGTGTTCATCCCCGCTGCTTTTCCCTGCGCCCTGAGGGTCCGAGGTCGATCAAGGACTTCCTCGCTGTACTCGACTTCCTTGATTTCGACGGTCAGGCCCAGATCGGCCTACTCTAGGCCGTCCGGATTGGCTCGATCAGCGTGGGGCAGCGGTGACAACGGTTTACACCTGCGCTGTAACCCATTGATCTGACAGGGGTGCATTTTGCCCCTGTTTACAGCATAAATCCTGCCGTATCATGCGGTTAGGTGAGCCTCATAATCACGGGGTCGGGGGTTCGAGTCCCCCCCTCGCCACCACATCTTCCCTTATCCTCGTCTATCGCCCCGCCCGGCGGCGGATGTATTTGGTCACGAACCGGGCGTAGCGGTCCGATGTCTCGCGCGCCTCGCGGTGCAGGTTGCGCACAAGGGCCGGGGACAGGTCATCGTCCAGAAACGCGTCCAGCATCCGCGAATAGCCCGGCACCGTCTCGAAATGGTTGAGCGGCGGGTGCCCGCCGAAGGGCAGGGCCGCGCGGCGCAGGCGGGGAAAGTCGTGGCAGATCAGGTCGGCGTGCAGGCGGTCGACCGGCTGGGTGCGGGGGTCGTAGATCACCAGCCCGCGCGGCCCGCCATCCGCCGGGGGCGCATAGTCGTCGAACTGCGGATCGACCTCGGGCGCATAGGTCCGGCAGCGGGCGTCGAAGGGCGCGCGGTGGTCGAAGATGGAATACTGCGGCGCCACCAGCAGCATCGAGTCGATCCGCAGGTCGCCGGCGAACAGGATCGCGCCATAGCCGCCCATCGAAAAGCCGATGGCCTGCACCAGCCGGCCCTGCGTGTAGTCGCGCAGATGGCGGCGCAGGGCCGCCGTTTCGGCATTCACGAACCAGTCGTTGCGCGCCACGTCGATGGACAGATGCCCGAACCCCCGCCGCAGGGCACGCCGGGCCGGTACATAGTCGGTGAACCCGGTGCGGCCCTTGCGGCGGCGGTCGAAGGTCACAAGGATCCGCGCGCGGTCGAGCCCGGTCCCCGCGGCCCGCAGCCGCGTGCCGGAAAACAGCGTCGTCTCTGGCTCCACCCGTTCGTCCCTTGCACCCCGTTTCCCCGGGATGCTGGATCATTTCCCGATGGGGGACAAGCGGATACGCCCTCCAGGGGGGATCGAGATTCGGTCTCGCCGCTCCGGCTGGCGAAGGCGCGTGCCTTCGCCATAGGGATTCAGATCGCGTTGCCCCGGCCGGGGGCCCCAAGCCCCCGGCCAGCGCCCGCCCCGCCCATGGCGGGCGCTACTCGCCCGCCGGGGCAGGCGCTGGCCTACCCATTGTTCCCGGCATCTCCGCCCCTGCTGCACCGCCGCGCGAACGGGCGGGGGAAACGCGATGCGTTTCCTGATCCCGCCCGGCCAGACCATGCGCTGAAGGTCGATTGACCCTAGGCCCAAAGCGCGGGGTCGGGGCGGTATTCCGATGTCACCTCCAGCGCGCGGTCGGCGCGGGCCGTGGCGGGGTCGGGGTGGTGCGCGGCGAGGGTGCGGTCGCGTTCGGCGATCAGGGCGGCGATCTGCGGCTCATGCGCGCGGATCACGGCGGTCAGCCAGCGGTTGACCAGATAGCAGGGCCGCGCCAGATGGGCGTCGAACCGTTCCAGCAGCGGCACTGTGCCCGCCGCATCCAGCCAGTCGTCGCCCACCACCCAGTGGTTCACGGTGAAAAGCCGCAACAGCCGCCCATGGGCGTCCACCCCGATGGCCACCAGATGATGGATCGGCCCGCCCGCGCCCCCGGGGCGCAGGAAGCAGTGGAAATGGCCGTGTTCCGTGCTGCCCTCCGCCCGCGGATGGCAGTGGTAGAACCATGTCGCGCCGCTTTCGGGGTCGAACACGTCGCCCTTGGGGAAATGCTGCCAGTGTTCCACCCGGTCCGCGCCCTGAAGCGTCGCGGTCAGGACCGAATCCCCGGTCTTGGCGAGGATCGCGGCACAGAACAGCGCCTCTGCCACGGCCTGGTCGCGGGCGGCGGACATCTCAGCCCCCGACAGAGCAGGGCGCGACCGAACAGGGGGCCACGCTGCACGGGGCGACGGAACAGGGCGCGACGCTGCAAGGGGCAACACTGCACGGCGCGACGCTGCAAGGGGCGACCGAACAGGGGGCCGCGGCGGCGGGCACGGCAGAGCAGGGGCTGGCCGAACAGGGCGCGACCGAACAGGGGTTGGCGGCCGCCGGCACCGCCGCGCAGGGGTTCGCGGAACAGGGGGCGGCCGAACAGGGATTGGCGGCGCAGGGGTTCGCCGCCGGGGCCGCGGCCACCGGCTGCGGGGCGGTGGCGGGCTGCGGGCTGCGGGCCAGATGGTCGGCCGCCACGGCGGCGCCCGCCACGGCCAGCGCCGCGCCGAAGAGGAAGGTGTTGCGCTTGTCGCTCATCCCGCTCACTCCATCCCGAACAGCCGGCGGGCGCGGATGCCTACCAGCGAACCGCAGAAGGCGGCCCCGAACCACAGCCAGCCATGCAGGCTGCCCGAGGCGATGCCGGAAAACAGCGCCCCGATATTGCAGCCGAAGCTGAGCCGCGCGCCGTATCCCATCAGCAGCCCGCCCACGACCGCCGCCAGCGCCGACCCCCAGGGCAGCGCCGCGCGCGGGGCGAACCTGCCCGCCAGCGCCGCCGCCAGCGCCGCGCCGAGGATGATGCCGAAGTTCATCACCGAGGTCACGTCCTGCAGGACCGAGGCATTGAGCGCCCGCGCATTGCCGCCCGCGGCCCAGAACGGCCATTCGGCCACGCCGGCGCCAAGCGCATCCGCCGCCTTCGCCGCCCAGAGGCCGAAGCCATAGGTCACGGACCAGGGATGACCCGCCACGAACAGCGTGGCGATGTTCAGCCCCGCCAGCGCCAGCCCCACGCCGACCAGCGGCCAGGGTCCGTGCACCAGCCGCGCCAGCCCCCGGCGCGGGGGGCTCGGCACCCGCTCCAGCGCGCCATGCTCGCGCCGCTCGATCACCGCCGTCACGGCGGCCACGGCGCCGAGAAAGGCCAGTGTGGCCAGAATCGCCCCGGGCACGCCCAGGGTCTTGCCCAGGTCCACCGTGCCGATCGAAGGCAGCGTCAGCCACCAGGGCAGATGCGCGCTGCCCGCCAGCGCCCCGATGCAGAAGAAGGCCAGCGTCAGCAGCATCCGCGCCGACCCGCCGCCGACGGTGAAGAGCGTGCCGGACCCGCAGCCGCCGCCGAGTTGCATGCCAAGGCCGAACATCGCCGCGCCGACCAGAACCGACACGCCCACCGGCGCCAGCGCGCCGACCGCGCGCACCTCGGGCACCAGCCCGCCCAGAACGGGGATGAACACCACCGTGGCCGCCGCCACCATCAGCATCTGCGCCCGCATCGCCCGGCCGCGGCGTTCCTGCACCATCCGCCGCCAGCCGCCGGTAAAGCCGAACGCGCCGTGATAGAGCGCCGCCCCCATCAGCCCGCCGATCAGGAACAGCACCGCCTGCCGCGGGCTGACCGCCCCGGCGATGAGCAGCGGCAGGGTGACGAACAGCGCCGTGACCACCAGCACCACCCCGGTATCGGGGCTGAGGCGCGGCGGCGTGGCGGCGGGGGTGGAGGACAGGGGGATGGACATCGCGCGTCTCTCTCAGGGTTCGGTCATGGGCAGGGGCGCCGGCTGCCGCATGCAGCCGGCGCCCCGAAAAGGTGTATGTATCAGTTCACTTCACCGGGCGCTTTTCGTCCAGCGTCCATTCGGCCATCGAACCGTCATACATCGACACGTTCTTCTGCCCGGCGATTTCCGACAGGCCGAACCAGGCGATGGAGGCCCAGTGGCCGGTGTTGCAGAAGGCGATCGTTTCTTCCTCGCCGGTCAGGCCCGCGGCGTCACGCAGCTTGCCGATGGCGTCGGCGCTGGCGAAGGTGCCGCTGTAGAACTGGCCCTGGTCGATGTTGACCGAGGTCGGGATCGTGCCGGCCACGCGGGCGACGGCGGGCTTTTCCTCGCCGTGGAACTGCTTGGGCGGGCGGCCGTCGACCAGCGCGACCTCGTTGTCGATGGCGGCGGCGACCTGTTCGGTGGTGGCCAGCAGTTCCGGCCGGAAGGCGGGGGTGAAGGTCGCGGCGACCGGCGTCACCGCGTCGGTTTCCACCGCGCCGCCCGCGGCGATCCAGGCGTTCTGCCCGCCGTCGAGGATCGACACCGCGTCATGGCCGAGCACCTTGAACGTCCAGTAGACGCGGGTCGCGCCGCCGAACTCGCTGGAATCCGAACCCTGCGGCACGATCACCACATGCTTGTCCGACGACACGCCGAGCGCGCCGATCCGGGCGGAAATGTTGTCGACGGGCGGCAGCATGCCGGGGATGCCGTCGACCTTGGCGCGCCAGCCGTAACCGGCATAGGGTGCGCTGATCGCGCCGGGGATATGGCCGGCGGCATAGGGGTTCGCATTCTTGACCGGATCGCGCACGTCGATCACGACAAGGCTTTCATTGCCCAGATGGCCGGCCAGCCAGGCGGCATCGACCAGCGGGGCCTCGGTCAGGCGTTCGGCCTGGGCTGCGCCGGCGAACAGCACGGCGGCGGCGGTCAGCACGGGGAAGAGCGGGTTCATCTTCGGCTCCAGACGGAAGGAAGGGGATCTGGCGGGCAAGATGCACCGTTGCGCGCGGGTCGCAAGCCTTGGGCGGGTGGCCGGGAAAACAAAAGGATGGCGGTCAGGGCGCGGGGGTGAAACAGGGAATACGTGCCGTATTTCGCTGATGGAATGGTAAATACGTCCTGATGTTGGGGGAATATCCCCAAGGTATGGGAACAGTGTTCCTTGTAGCCGATTCGCCGCCCGGCCCGCCCGCGCGGCCCCGGGCCACGGAAGGGCTGGCATTCGCCGCAAAACGGCCAATAACAGATGGCAGGCCCGGCGGCATGCCCGCCGCGGGCAAAGGGAACGGACGGTGCCGAACACGCTTGCCTATCTGATGCTGCTGGTCTGGCCCATCGTCACGCTGGCGATGTTCCGGCGCATGGCGGCGGAACGGGCGGTGATCTGGTCCGTTCTCGGGGGGTATCTGCTGCTGCCCCCGGTCGCGGCCTTCAACGCCCCGGTGATCCCGGCGCTGGACAAGGCGGTGATCCCCAACCTGTCGGCCTGGGCCTGCTGTGTCTTCGTCCTGCGCGCGCGGGTGCCGCTGGTGCCGGCCACGGGGGCGGGCCGGGTGCTGATGGCGCTGTTCGTGATCAGCCCGCTGGCCACCGCGATGACGAACGGCGACCCGATCCGCTTCGTCCAGGGCGGGCTGCCGGGGATCGGGCTTTACGACGCGGCGGGGATGATGGTGCGGCAGTTCTTCCTGCTGATCCCGTTCTTTCTGGCGCAACGGTTCGTGAACACCCCGCAGGCGATGCGCGAACTGGTGCTGGCGCTGGTGGTGGCGGGGCTGCTCTATTCCCTGCCGATGCTGGTCGAGGTGCGGCTTTCGCCGCAGATCAACGTCTGGGTCTATGGCTTCTTCCAGCACAGTTTCGAACAGATGATGCGCTATGGCGGCTTCCGGCCCATCGTGTTTCTGGAACACGGGCTGTGGGTCGCGTTCTTCGGCTTCATGGCGGTGGTGGCGGCCTTCGCCCGCTGGCGGCAGGGCGGGGCAGAGGGGCGGTTCGGCCGGATGGTCGCGGCCTTCTACCTGCTGGCGGTGCTGATCCTGTGCAAGAGCATGGGCGTGCTGATCATGGCCGCGTTCCTGCTGCCGGTGGTGCTGGTGTTCGGGCCGCGCGCGCAGGTGCGGCTGGCGCTGGTTCTGGTGGCGATCGCGGTTCTCTATCCGCTGCTGCGGGGGGCGGGGCTGGTGCCGCTCGACTGGGTGATGGAACAGGTCGGCGCGCTCGATGCGGAACGCGCGCATTCGCTCCGCTTCCGGGTGATGAACGAGGAACTGCTGCTGGATCGCGCCAACGAACGCGCGCTGTTCGGCTGGGGAAGCTGGGGGCGCAACCTGCTGCACGACCCCTGGGACGGCAAGCTGGTGACGATCCCGGACGGGCGCTGGATCATCGTCATGGGGGTCTATGGCTGGACGGGCTATATCGTGGAATTCGGCCTTCTGGGCCTGCCGGTGCTGCTGCTGGCCCGGCGGCGCGACGGGGTGGAGCCGGCGGCGGCCACGGTCGCGCTGCTGCTGGCGGCGAATATGGTCGACATGCTGCCGAATGCGACGCTGATCCCCTTCACCTGGCTGATGGCGGGGGCGCTGACCGGCTATGCGGTGAACCGTGCGCCCGTGGCTGCGGCAGAGGCCCCCGCCGCCCCGCCGCGCGCCCCGCCGCGCGCGCGCACGATCCTTTAGGGGGTATCGACCTTCAACCCCGCCGCTCTGTCTGGCGAAGGCGCGTGCCTTCGCCAAACCCTGCGCATTGAGTTGCCCCGGCCGGGGGCCCCACGCCCCCGGCCAGCGCCCGCCCCGCCCATGGCGGGCGCTTCTCGCCCGCCGGGGCAGGCGCTGGCCTGACCGGTGTTCCCGGCATTACCGTTCCAGATGGCACCGCCACGCAAACGGGCGGGGGAAACGCGGTGCGTTTCCTTGTCCCGCCCGGCCCAACTGCGGTGTGAACGCCGACCCGCCCCCGCTACCCCCGCGGCGCGTTCGCCCGGCGCGAGATCCAGCCCCAACTGGTGGAACACATGTCGTCGAGATCCCGCGCCGCGCGAAAACCCAGTTCGGCCTCTGCCAGCCGCGGGTCGCCCCAATAGGCGGCCAGATCGCCATCCCGGCGCGGCGCCACCGCATGCGGCAGATCCCGCCCGCAGGCGCGGGAATAGGCGGCCAGCATCTCCATCACCGAATAGCCCCGCCCGGTGCCGAGGTTGACCACATGGCCCCGCCCCGTCGCGATCAGCGCGGCGAGCGACAGCGCATGGCCGCGCGCCAGATCGACCACATGGATGTAATCCCGCACCCCGGTGCCGTCGGGCGTCGGATAATCGTTGCCGAAGACGTTCAGCGCCGGCAGTTCGCCCACCGCGACCTTGGCGATATAGGGCATCAGGTTGTTGGGGATGTCCTGCGGATCCTCGCCGATCAGGCCGGTGTCATGCGCCCCCGCCGGGTTGAAATAGCGCAGCACGCCGAAGGCCCACCGCGCATCCGACCGCGCCACCTGTTCGAGGATCTGTTCCCCCGCCAGTTTCGTCCAGGCATAGGTCGAGGCATAGCCGCGCGGCGCATCCTCGGCCAGCGGCATCACCTCGGATTCCGCATAGACCGTGGCCGAGGACGAAAACACCAGCCGGAACACCCCGGCATCGCGCATCGCGCCCAGAAGGTTCAGCAGGCCCGCCACGTTGGTTTCGATATATTCCAGTGGCTTCTGCACCGATTCCCCCACCGCCTTGAGCGCGGCGAAATGCACCACCGCGTCGAAGCGGTGCGCGGCAAAGATCCGCGCCAGCGCCGCCTTGTCCAGCACATCGGCGCGTTCCACGGCGACGGGGTGGCCGGTGATCATCTCCAGCCGCGCGGGCACGTCGTCGCGGGCGTTCGAGAAATTGTCGAGGATCACCACCTCGTGCCCCGCCTCGACCAGCGCCACATAGGTATGCGACCCGATATAGCCCGCGCCGCCCGTCAGCAAAATCCGGCTGCCCATCCGCGAAATCCCCTGTTGGCCCGTCAATGCCGCGCTGCATAGCGCAGAATGCCGCGATGCGACAGGGGGTCAGGGGCCGGGTTCTTCGGCCACCAGCGCCAGCGCCGCGGCGGGCGCGCGCAGGTCGTCGGTCGTCAGCGGATCGGCGGGGCGGGCCAGCCGGTTGCGCACCACCCAGTGCAGGCGCTTTTCCGCCCGGGTGATGGCGACATAGGCCAGCCGCTTCCACAGCGCCACCCCCGCCTCTGTCCGCCCGGCCTGTGCTGCGGCGTAAAGGTCGGGGGCAAAGACCTGCACCGTTTCCCACTGGCTGCCCTGTGCCTTGTGGATCGTCACCGCCGCGCCGTGCAGGAACACCGCCCCCATGCGCGCGGCGGCGGGGATGAAGGGTTCTTCCTCGTCCGGCTTTTCGATCTTGATGATGGCGGCGACGGATACCTGCGGTTCCTCCGCCCCGAACACATGCAGCCGCGCGAAACCCTGCCCCCGCCCGGGGCCGAGATAGACCACCTGCGCCCCCTTGATCAGCCCCCGCGCCTCGAGGTCGATGCGCCGCTTGCGGTGCTTGAGCGGTAGTTCGATCCCGTCGCAGATCAGCGGCTCGCCCGGCAGCAACGCATCTTCCGGCGCGCCATAGGCGGCGCGGAAGGCCTGGATCAGGCGGATGCGGGTGGCGTTGCGCCAGACCAGCACGGGGCTGCGGGCCATCAGCGCGGCCTCCACCCGCTGCGCCATCACCACCCGGTCGTCGCGGCGGGCGGCATCCTCGACCATCCGCTCGAAACCGTGGAAATCGAGGCCCGGGTCCGCCAGCGCATGGGCGAGGTCGAGGATGGGGCTGTCGGCCTCCTGCCGGTGGATGCGGGCGAGGCTCAGGCGCCGCGTGTCGGGCAGGCGCTCGAACACCATCTCGCCCGAGGCGCCCACGGGCGCCAGCTGCGCAGGATCGCCGAACAGGACCAGCGTCGGGAAGATCTCTTTCAGGTCCTCGAACTGGCGTTCGTCGAGCATGGAACTTTCGTCGACGAAGCCCACGTCCAGCGGTTCCTCGCGCCGCTTCCAGCCGCGGATGAAATCCGACCCGCGCAGCCCCGCCGCCGCCAGCGCCCCGGGGATCGAGGCCACGGTGTCGTAGAACGCCTTCGCACGGTCCAGCGCCATGTCGGTCAGCCCGTCCATCAGCCCGTCGACCGCCGGGCGGTCGCCCGTGCCGGCCAGCCAGTCGGCGATGCGTTCGTATTCGGGGGCATAGATCGGGGTGTAGAGGATGCGGTGGATCGTCGTCGCCGGCACGCCGCGGCTGCGCAGCACGCTGGCCGCCTTGTTGGTGGGGGCGAGGATGGCGAGCGTCCGGCGGTCCTTGCGCTTGCGCCCCTCGTAATCGCCCGAGACCAGATCGACCCCGGCGGCGGTCAGCGCCTTGACCAGTTCCGCCAGCAGCATCGTCTTGCCCGATCCCGCCTTGCCGGTGATCGCCAGCACCCCGCCGCCCTGTCCTTCCCCGGGCGGGCTGGCGGTGCCGTCGTCGAGGTCGATCCCGGCGTCATAGAGCAAGGCCGCCACGCGGTCATGCGCCTCGGCCTGGTCGTCGGAATAGCGGATGGCGGGTGCGGATGCCTGCATGGGCGGACCATAGCCGCCCCGCGCGCGCGGCGCCAGCCGCCGCGGCTCAGTTCGGGCCGTGCCGGCCGGTCTTGCCGCCGGCCCCCTCGCCCCGCGCCGCCGCCAGTTCCGCCCGCGCGATGCGCAGCGCCTCGTCCACCTTGGCCGCCAGGGCGTCGAGCCCGTTGCGGGCGGCATAGGTCTTCATGTCGTCGAGGACATCGAGGATCCAGTCATGGCGCATGGGCGGTCCGGGCGGCAGGCGGCTGCAACCAGCCTATCCGCCTGCGGTGCGGGGGAAAGGATTTTCTTCCGCTCTTGCGCGGAACCCTGCCCGCGGCGCCCGTGACATCGGTCGGTGGCGCGCCGCGCGGGGATATTTAGGAACAGAAAGTGAAGGTCCCCAGGCAACAGCGCACTCGCATTCACTTTCTGTCCTTAAATATCCCGCGGGGGACCGGGGGCGCGAAGCCCCCGGCGCGCCGCCTGCCGCTCGCGCCGCCCTCAACGGCGGCGCGAACGGACCATTCCGGTGATGCGATAGACATCCTCCAGCACCGGGCGCGCGATCGCATCGGCCCGGTCGGCGCCGTCGCCCAGGATGCGGTCGATCTCGCCCGGGTCCTGCATCAGGCGGTTCATCTCTGCGGTGATGGGGGCCAGCTTTTCCACCGCCAGTTCCGCCAGCCGCGGCTTGAAGGTGCCGAACTGCGCGCCCGCGAATTCCGCCACCACCGCCTCGGGCGCCACCCCCGCCAGACCGGCATAGATGTTCACCAGATTGCGCGCCTCGGGCCGGTCCTTGAGGCCGTCGAGCGTGTCGGGCAGGGGCTCGGGGTCGGTCTTGGCCTTGCGGATCTTCTGCGCGATGGCATCGGCATCGTCGGTCAGGTTGATGCGGCTCTGGTCCGAGGGGTCGGATTTCGACATCTTCTTGGTGCCGTCGCGCAGCGACATCACCCGCGTCGCCGCGCCTTCGATCAGCGGCTCGGTCACGGGAAAGAAGTTCACGCCGTAGTCGTGGTTGAACTTGATGGCGATGTCGCGGGTCAGTTCCAGATGCTGCTTCTGGTCCTCGCCCACCGGCACATGGGTCGCCCTGTAGGCCAGAATGTCCGCCGCCATCAGCGACGGATAGGCCAGCAGGCCGAGCGACGAGTTTTCCGCGTTCTTGCCCGCCTTGTCCTTGAATTGCGTCATCCGGTACATCCAGCCGATGCGCGCGACGCAGTTGAAGATCCAGGCGAGTTCGGCATGCGCGCTGACCTGGCTCTGGTTGAACAGGATGGACCGTTTCGGGTCGATCCCCGAGGCGAGGAAGGCCGCCGCGATTTCCCGCGTCTGGTGGGTCAGCCTTTCGGGGTCCTGCCAGACGGTGATCGCATGCAGGTCGACGACGCAATAGACCGTCTCCTGCCCGCGGTCCTGCAGTTCGGCGAACCGCTTGAGCGCGCCGAGATAGTTGCCGAGCGTCATGCCGCCCGAGGGTTGGATCCCCGAGAAGATGCGCGGCGTGAAGGTCTGAGGCGTTTGGACCGGCTCGGACATGTGGATCTCCGTCTGGAAAAAGGTGCCGGATGGGCTTATCGCTGGCGGGATGGGCCGTCAATCACCGGGCCTGAAGAGAGGGACGATGGACCGCGAACCGAATGCCGCCCCGTTCAATCCGCTGCCGCCCGTGGTCTGGCTGCTGGCGCTGCCGATGATCGCGATGGAAATCGTGCTGAGCCTGGCCGAACGCGGGCTGGTCGGCGGGGCGGGGGGCGTGGGCTGGCGCATGCAGGCGGTGGAACGGTTCGCGTTCTCGCCCGATATCCTGGTCTGGATGTGGGGGCGGGGCGATTTCCCGGCCGAACATCTGATGCGGTTCGTGACCTATCCCTTCGTGCATGCGGGCTTTACCCATGCGCTGTTCGTGGTGGTGTTCCTGCTCGCGCTTGGCAAGATGGTGGGCGAGGTGTTCCGCCCCTGGGCGGTAGGGCTGGTGTTCCTCGGCGCCGCGGTTGCGGGGGCGGCGGCCTATACGGTCCTGGGCGGCATGGGGCAGGTGCTGATCGGCGGCTATCCGGCGGTCTACGGGCTGATCGGGGCCTTCACCTTTCTTCTGTGGATGCGGCTCGCGGGCGCGGGGGCGGCGCGCTATCGCGCATTCTCGCTGATCGGGGTGATCATGGCGATCCAGTTGCTGTTCGGGCTGCTTGGCGGCGGCGGGCGCGACTGGATCGCGGATCTGGCGGGCTTCGCGACCGGCTTTGCGCTGTCCTTCGTGGTCAGCCCCGGCGGCGTGGCAAGGGTGCGCGCGCGGCTGCGGCAGCGGTAATGCTGCGGCGGTTGCGCGGGTGGTGAGCGCGGGAGCGCGCCGCGCGGGGATATTTAGGGACAGAAAGTGAATCCCGCCCGCCCTTTTCATTTTCTGTCTCTAAATATCCCGGGGGTCCGGGGGCTGGCCCCCGGCGCTGTCCTGAACACCCGCGCAACCGCCGGGGATCAGCCCCGGCGCAGGGCGCTGCGGAAATCGGCCAGGCGGAAGGCGCCGATCACGAAGCCGGTGCCGAAATAGGCGATGATGCCGATGGCCACCAGCACCGCCAGCGCCGGATAGCGCAGCCCGGCGGTGCCGAGCGCGGGGCCGAGCAGCGTTGCCGCCCAGAACAGCACCGCCCCCATCGCCGCCGCCGCCAGCACGATCCGCCAGGCGCGCGCGCGCAGCCGGGGGTCGAAGCGCGCGGCCTCGCCCATCCCGCGCGCGCCCAGCCACAGTTGCGCCACCATCGCCCAGGCCGACAGCGTGGTGCCGACCGCCGCGGCGACGAAGCCCACGAAGGGCATCAGCCCCACCGCCAGCCCCGCGTTCACCACCATCGACAGCACGGCATAGTTGAAGGGGCGCCGCGTATCCTCGCGCGCATAATAGAGCGGTTGCAGCACCTTTTGCAGCACGAAGGCCGGCAGGCCCAGACCATAGACCGCCAGCGCCAGCGCGGTATTGGCGCTGTCGTCGGGGCCGAAGTCGCCGCGCTGGAACAGCACCGTCACCAGCGGCATGGCGATCACCACCAGCGCCACCGCCGCCGGCAGGGTCAGGGCCAGCGCGAATTCGGTGCCGCGGTTGAAGGAATGGCGCCCGCCCTCGGTATCGCCCGCCCGCAGGCGGCGGGCGAGGTCGGGCAGCAGCACCGTGCCGATGGCGATCCCCACCACGCCGAGCGGCAGTTGATAAAGCCGGTCGGCATAGTTGAGCCAGGCCACCGCGCCCTCGGTGAAGCTTGCGACCTGACGGCCGACCAGCAGGTTGATCTGCATGACCCCGCCCGCCAGCACCGCGGGCGCGGCGATCACCGCGAGGCGTTTCAGTTCCGGCGTCAGGCGCGGGCGGCGGGGGATCAGGGGAAAGCCCGCCCGCGCCGCCATGACCCAGGTGAAGGCGAATTGCGCCACCCCCGCCGCCGGCACCGTCCAGGCCAGCGTCAGCCCCATGTCCCAGCCGAAACGGTCGGCCAGCGCCATCGCGGCGATGAACATCAGGTTCATCAGCACCGGAACCAGCGACGCCTCGGTGAACCGCCCGAAGGCGTTCAGCACCCCGGACAGAAGCGCCACCAGACTGATGAAGAGGATATAGCAGAACCCGATCCGGCCATAGAGCACGGCAAGGCCGAAGCGTTCGTCCCCGGCAAAGCCCGCGGCCATCGCCCAGACCAGCCAGGGCATCGCCAGCGTGCCGATGGCCGAGAACACCACCAGAAGCCCCGCCATGCCGCTGAAGGCGTCGCGGGCAAAGCCCTTGGGGTCCTCGCCCGATTCCAGCCGCTTGGCGAACATCGGCACGAAGGCCATGTTGAACGCCCCTTCGGCGAAAAAGCGGCGGAACATGTTGGGCAGGGAAAAGGCGACCAGGAACGCCTCTGCCACCGGGCCCGCGCCAAGGTAGGCGGCCATCATCACGTCGCGCGCGAACCCCGCGCCGCGGCTGGCCAATGTCCAGCCGCCCACCGTGACGAAGGACCGGATCAGGCGAATGGGCCGCATCTCAGTCCCGGGCCCTTTCGGCGCCTTCGGTGATGGCCTGACGCAGCTTGCGGTCCAGCGATTCCTGCTTGGCCTTGGCGTGCAGTTTCAGGCCGAACATGTCCTTGACGTAGAAGCTGTCCACCACCTGCGCGCCGAAGGTCGCGATCACGGCAGAGGCGATGTAGATGTTGTTCGCCGCCAGCGTGCGCGTCAGATCGTACAGCAGGCCGGGCCGGTCGCGGGTGTCGACCTCGATGATGGTGTAGATGTCCGACCCCTCGTTGTCGAAGGTGATCGAGGTGGGAAAGCGGAACTCGCGTTCCCGTTTCTTCACCTTGTCGCGGTCCTTGAGCGCGTCGCGGGCGACGATCTCGCCGCGCAGGGTCTTTTCGATCATCATGCGCAGGCGCGGCAGGCGGGCGGTCTCGTAGGGGTGGCCGTCGGCGTCCTGGACCCAGAACACGGCGGTGGCATAGCCGTCCTTCGAGGTATAGGTGCGGGCATCCACCACGTTCGCGCCGACCAGCGCCAGCGCGCCCGCAAGGCGGCTGAAGATGCCCGGGTGATCCTGCAACGCAAAGGCCGCGCGGGTGGCGTCGCGGGCCTCTTCGGGATGCAGGTCGATGCGCACCTCGCCGGGGCCGATGTCGCGCAGCAGGCGGGCGAAGACCACATGGGTTTCGGTCGGCAGGCCCTGCCAGTAGGGGCCGTAGTGGCGCCCGGCCTCGATGCGCAGATCGGCGCGCGGCCAGTCGGGCAGGGCGTCGCGCAGGGCGCGCTTGGCCTCGTCCTCGCGCCGGTCGCGGTTCACGGCCTCCAGCCCCGTTTCCAGCGCCTCGGCGGTGTCGAGGTAAAGCTGGCGCAGCAGCATCGCCTTCCAGTTGTTCCAGGTGCCGGGGCCCACGCCGCGGATGTCGCAGACCGTCAGCACCGTCAGCAGGTCGAGCCGCCGGCGCGTCTTGGTCATGCGGGCGAAGTCGCGCACGGTGCGGGGGTCGGAAATGTCGCGTTTCTGGGCGAAATCCGACATCATCAGGTGGTGGCGCACCAGCCATTCCACCGTTTCCGATTCATCCGCCGACAGCCCCAGACGGGGCGCCACCCGCCGCGCGATCTGTGCACCCAGGACCGAATGATCCTCGGGCCGGCCCTTGCCGATGTCGTGCAGCAGCAGCGCGACATACAGCACGCGGCGGTTCACGTCCTCGGTCAGGATGCGGCTGACCACGGGCAGTTCTTCCTGCAACTCGCCCCGTTCGATCTGGGCCAGCGTGCTGATGCACTGGATCGTGTGTTCGTCCACCGTGTAGTGGTGGTAGACGTTGAACTGCATCATCGCCACGATCGGCTCGAATTCCGGGATGAAGGCCGACAGGACGCCCAGTTCGTTCATCCGCCGCAGCGCGCGTTCCGGGTTGCCGTGTTTCAGCAGCAGGTCGAGGAAGATCCGCCGCGCCTCGGGGTTTTCGCGCAAGGCGTCGTCGATCAGGTGCAGGTTGGCGGCGATCAGCCGCATCGCGTCGGGGTGGATCAGCAGGCCGGTGCGCAGGCCCTCCTCGAAGGTGCGCAGGATGTTCAGCGGGTCTTGCAGGAAGCTGTCGGGATCCTTGATCGCCAGCCGGCCGTGGACAAACGCGAACCCGGGCTTGAGCCTGCGCCGCCGCAGAAGGCCCCCCACCAGTTGCGGCGCCTTCTTGGCGTGACGGGCCTCCAGCGCGGTCAGGAAGATGCGGGTCAGTTCGCCCACGCGGGTGGCGTGGCGGAAATAGTCCTGCATGAAATGTTCGACCGCGCGGCGCCCGCCGGCATCGGCATAACCCATGCGCGCCGCGACCTCGACCTGCAGATCGAAGGTCAACTGGTCCATCGCGCGCCCGGCGATGTAATGCAGGTGGCAGCGCACGGCCCAGAGGAAATCCTCGGCGGTGCGGAACAGCTCGTATTCCTCCGCCCGGATCAGGCCGAGGCCCACCAGATCGGCGGCGCTTTCGCAGCCGTGCAGGTACTTGCCGATCCAGTAGAGCGTTTGCAGATCGCGCAGGCCGCCCTTGCCCTCCTTGATGTTGGGTTCCAGCACGTAGCGCTGGCCGCCCTGCTTCTTGTGGCGTTCGGCGCGTTCGGCCAGTTTCGCCTCGACGAATTCGGGGCCGGTGGCGGCGAACAGTTCCTGCCGCAGCCGGTCGCGCAGTTCGGCGGCAAGGGCGGCGTCGCCGTCGAGGAAACGGTGTTCCAGAAGCGCGGTGCGGATGGTGATGTCTTCGGCCGCCAGCCGCAGGCAGTCCTTCACCGTGCGGCTGGCATGGCCCACCTTCAGCCGCAGGTCCCACAGGATGTACAGCATGCTTTCGATCACGCTTTCGGCCTGCGGGGTGATCTTGCGCGCGCCGAGGAACAGCAGGTCCACATCGGAATGCGGCGCCATTTCCGCCCGGCCATAGCCGCCCACGGCCAGCACCGCCAGCCGTTCGTCGCCGCCGGTGCCGCCCGGGGTGGCGGGGTGGAGCATGGTCTGCGCCACCGCCATCGCCACCGTCACCAGCCCGTCGGTCAGATAGGCCTGCGCGCGCACCAGCGGGCGGGCGTGGCGGGGCGCGGCGGCGAAGGCGGCCTTCAGCTGCGCATTCGCCGCCTGCCGTGCGGCGGAAAGGTGCCGCACCGCGACGGCGCGGCGGTCCCTGAGGTCGGCATCCGGGGCCAGCCCCGCCATGTCGGCCCCGATCGCGGCCAGCACCGCGGGCGGGTCGATGAGCCTGACGGGCGGGCAGATGAGATCCTGCGCCCGCACCGATTGCGCGGCGGGCAGGGGCAGGACCTGCGGTTGCGGCGGGCGCGCGGCGGGGCGGGGCTCAGAAGCCCGCGCCGCCGAAGCTCTTCGGGGCAGGATCAATCACGACCACCTGGTTGTTGCGGATCTGGGCGACGGCGAGGCCGCGTTCGTTGGTGCCGTCGCCGCGCAGGCGGAAGATGCCCCCCACGCCCACGAAACCCGCCCCCTGCGTCAGCGCCGCGCGGCTCAGCGCATCCGACCGCCCCGCCTTGATCAGCGCGCCGATGGCGGCGATACCGTCATAGGCCGGCGCCGCGGTGATATGCGGCGGCTCGCCGAAGGCGGCGGCATAGCGGGCCTGGAAGCGTTCGTTCAGCACCGGGTCGGGCAGCGCGAACCACCCCCCCTGCACCCCCGGCAGGCCGAGCGTCGCCTGCGGAATGTCCCACCGCGTGAGGCCGATATACTGCGTGGTGGCGGGCGGGATGCCGTTTTCCATCAGCAGCTGCGTGACCAGCGGCAGCGCGCCCGCGGTATCGGCGGTGAAGAACACCGCATCCGCCCCGGCCGACCGCGCGGCGGCGGCGATACCCGGGATCGCCTGCACGATGTCGGTCTGCGAGAAGGCATAGGATCCCGTGCCCACCACCGTCGCGCCGGAACGGGACACCGCCCGCTCGATCGTGGTGCGGCCGATCTCGCCCACGGTGTTCTGTTCGTGCACGATCATGATCCGCCGCTTGCCTTGGCGCGCGGCATAGTCGGCCAGCCGGTTCGCGGTGCTCTCGAAGGTGTTGCCCAGGACGAAGACGTTGCCGCCGGCGATGTCGGGGTTGTTCGACAGGCTCAGCACGTTGACGCCGCGTGCGGCCACGGCGAGGCCGGCGGCGTTCGCCTCCTGCGCGAAGACGGGGCCGAGGATGATGCGCGCGCCCTCGTCCACCGCGCGCTGCGCCAGCGCCGCGGCCTGTGCGGGCTGGCCGGCGGTGCTGTAGACGCGCAGGTCGATCCTGACATCGCCGAGATCGGAAATCGCCAGCCGCGCCGCGTTCTCGACACTGCGCGCGACCAGCGCGTCGGTCGCCTGACCCGAACCGCCGGGAACCAGCAGCGCCACCGCCACCGGGGCCCGCGGGTCGATCGACGGCCCGCCCCCGCCTGCGGTCTGGATGGGCTGGCAAGCGGCCAGCGCGATCAGCCCGGCCGTCGCCGCAAGGGCGGTCAAGGACTTGCGGGCTTTGTGCAAAACGGCAAACATCACCAGAATGACCCCCCGGAAAATGCGGATGTTCCCCGATCATTATGCGCATCCGGCCTTGAAGTAAACGCGACAGAGGACAGACAGGCCGATGACCGCCACCCCCAGACCGGATTCGCGTCCGGTGCCCCCGGGCCTCCATTTCATCGCCACCCCCATCGGCACCGCGCGCGACATCACGCTGCGCGCGCTCGACATCCTCGCCGGGGCCGATGCGCTGGCGGCCGAGGACACGCGCAGCCTGCGCCACCTGATGGAGATCCACGGCGTGCCCCTGGGCGGAAGGCCGCTTCTGGCCTATCACGACCACAACGGCGCGCAGATGCGCCCGCGCATCCTTCAGATGCTGGCCGAAGGGCGGTCCGTCGCCTATGCGTCCGAGGCCGGCACACCGCTGGTCGCCGACCCGGGCTATCAGCTGGCGCGCGCGGCGATCGCGGCGGGCCACCCGGTCCATGCCGCCCCGGGCCCCTCGGCGGTGCTGGCGGCGCTGACGGTGGCGGGCCTGCCCACCGACCGCTTTCTTTTCGCGGGGTTTCCCCCGCCTTCGGGCAATGCGCGGCGGACATGGCTGGCCGAACTCTCCGACGTGCCGGCGACGCTGGTGATGTACGAATCGCCCAAACGCATTGGTCGTTTGTTAACCGATCTGGCGGAAACTGCGGGCGAGGACAGGGAAGCCGCGGTATGCCGGGAACTGACAAAGCGATTCGAGGAAATCCGGCGCGGCACGCTGAAGGATCTGGCGGCGGCCTTTGCCGACCAGCCGGTGAAGGGCGAAATCGTGCTGGTGGTCGACCGGCCGCGCCCGCGCGCGGCCGATCCGGCGGCGGTGGGCGCGGCGCTGGCCGATGCGCTGACGCGCATGGGGGTGAAACAGGCCGCGGCAGAGGTGGCGGAACGATTCGGCCTGCCCAGACGGGCGGTCTATCAGATGGCGCTGGACATGGAGGGACGTGAATGAGCGGGATGGTATCCTATCTGGCCGGTCAGGCCGCCGAACAATCGGTGGCGCGGCACTACGAACGCAGCGGGCGCCGCATCGCCGCCACCCGCTGGCGCGGGCAGGCGGGCGAAATCGACATCGTGGCGCGCGAAGGCGATGTGCTGGTCTTCGTCGAGGTCAAGAAAAGCCGCAGCCATGCGGCGGCGGCCGAACGGCTGTCGGCGCGGCAGATGGCGCGCATCTATGCCTCGGCTTCCGAATTCATGGCAGGCGAACCCCGGGGCAGCCTGACCGAGGTCCGGTTCGATGTGGCGCTGGTCGATGCCCAGGGCCGGATCGAGGTGCTGGAAAACGCCTTCGCCGCCTGACCCGCCCGATTGCATCCGCCGCCCGGCTGCGCCATCAAGGGCCGAACATGCGCGTGGAGGGCCGATGAAGGTTGCGTTGCAGATGGACCCCATCGGGGCCGTGAACATCGACGCGGACAGCACGTTCCGCATCGGGCTGGAGGCGCAGGCGCGCGGGCATTCGCTGTTCTACTACACGCCCGACCGGCTGGCCTTTTCCGACGGGCGGGTGCTGGCGCGGGGCTGGCCGGTCACGCTGCGGCGCGAGAAGGGCAACCATGTCAGCTTCGGCGAAGAGACCGAGGTCGATCTGGCGGATTTCGATGTCGTCTGGCTGCGGCAGGATCCGCCCTTCGACATGGGCTATATCACCACCACCCATCTGCTGGAACTGATCCACCCCCGGACGCTGGTGGTGAACGATCCGTTCTGGGTGCGCAACTCGCCCGAAAAGCTGCTGGTGCTGCGTTTCCCCGACCTGATCCCGCCGACGATGATCGCGCGCGATCTGGACACGATCCGGGCGTTCAAGGCGGTGCATGGCGATGTGATCCTCAAGCCGCTCTACGGCAACGGCGGGGCGGGGGTGTTCCGGCTCGACCCCAACGACCGCAACCTCGCGGCGCTGCACGAGCTGTTCACCAGCCTCAGCCGCGAACCCCTGATCGTGCAGAAGTTCCTGCCCGCCGTCGCGCAGGGCGACAAGCGGGTGATCCTCGTGGATGGCGAGGCCGTGGGCGCGATCAACCGCGTGCCGCAGAGCGGCGAGACCCGGTCCAACATGCATGTCGGCGGCCGGCCCGAGCCCACGGGCCTCACCCCCCGCGATCTGGAGATCTGCGCCCGCATCGGCCCCGTGCTGCGCGAGAAGGGGCAGGTTTTCGTCGGCATCGACGTGATCGGCGACTGGCTGACAGAGATCAACGTGACCTCGCCCACCGGCATTCAGGAGCTGGAGCGGTTCGACGGCACCAATGCCGCCGCCCGGATATGGGAGCGGATTGAGGCCCGCCGCGCCGCGGGGTGAGCCTGCGGCTGGCGGCGCTGCGGCTGGTGCTGCGGTGGTTCGCCCGGCCGCGGCTGGCGCGGGTCGTGACGCCGGATGCGGCGCGGGCGGATTTCGACCGATTCGCGCGTCATCTGCCCGCGCCGCCCTTTCTGCTGGACCTGCCGGGGCGGCAGGCGCCGCACCTGCACCGGATCACCGCCGGGCCGGTGGGGGATCATGCCGTGATCCTGTGGCTTCACGGCGGGGCCTATGTCGCGGGCAGGCCGGTGACGCATGCGGGCATGCTCGGGCGTCTGTCGCGGCTGTCGCGCCTGGAGGTTTACGCGCCCGACTACCGGCTGGCGCCCGAACATCCCGCTCCCGCGGCCTTCGACGATGCCCGCGCCGCCCATGCCCGGCTGATGGCCGGGGGCTGGGCGCCGGGGCAGGTGATCCTGGGCGGCGACAGCGCGGGCGGGGGGCTGGCGCTGGCCTTGCTGGCCGATCTTTGTGTGCGGGGGCTGCGGCCGGCGGGGCTGGTCGCCTTTTCGCCCTGGACGGATCTGGCGATGACGGGCGACAGCCTGCGCACCCATGCCGCCGCCGACCCGCTGTTGCCCGCCGCGCGGATGGAGGAGGCGGTGGCGATGATCCGGGGCGATCTGCCCCCCGGCGATCCGCGGCTGTCGCCGCTTTACGCGCGTTATGACGCGCCGCCGCCGGTGTTGATCCAGGTGGGCGATGACGAGATCCTGCTGGACGATTCGCGCCGCATGGCCGATGTCCTGCGCGCCGCCGGGGGCGAGGTGCGGCTGGAGGTCTGGCCCTGCGCCCCGCATGTCTGGCAGATCTTCGACGGCTGGCTGCCCGAGGCGCGGGCGGCCCTGCGGCAGGCCGCCGCCTTTGCCCGTCAACTGGCCCCGGGGGCGAGCCGATAGCCCACGGCCTCTGCCACATGCGGCAGGCGCACCGTTTCCGACCCGTCGAGATCGGCGATGGTGCGGGCCACGCGCAGCACGCGGTGATAGCCGCGCGCCGACAGGCCGAAGCGTTCGGCGACCCGTTGCAGCAGGGCGCGGCCCTCTGCGTCCGGGGTGGCGATGGCTTCCAGCAGCGCGCCTTCGGCCTCGGCGTTCACCCGGACCTCGGGGTGGGCGGCGAAGCGGGTAGCCTGGACCGCGCGCGCGGCGGCCACGCGGGCGGCCACCGTGGCGGACCCGTCGCCCGAGGGGGGCAGGTCGAGATCGGTATAGGCCACCGGCGGCACGTCGAGCCGCAGGTCGAAGCGGTCCATCAGCGGGCCCGAGATGCGGCCCATGTAATCCTCGCCGCAGGTGGGGGCGCGGGCGCAGGCGCGTGCCGGGTCGGTCATGTAGCCGCATTTGCACGGGTTCGCCGCCGCCATCAGCAGGAACCGGCAGGGGTAGCGCACATGGGCATTGGCGCGGGCGACCACGACCTCGCCGGTCTCGATCGGCTGGCGGAGGGTTTCCAGCACGGCGCGGGGGAATTCGGGAAATTCGTCCATGAACAGCACGCCGTTGTGGGCAAGGCTGACCTCGCCCGGTTTCGCCCCCCGTCCGCCGCCGACGATGGCGGCCATCGAGGCGGTGTGATGCGGTTCGCGGAAGGGCCGCGCGCGCGAGATGCCGCCCTGATCCAGCAGCCCGGCCAGCGAATGGATCATCGAGGTTTCCAGCGCCTCGGCCGGCGACAGGGGCGGCAGGATGCCGGGCATGCGGGCGGCGAGCATGGATTTGCCCGACCCCGGGCTGCCGGTCATCAGCACATGGTGGCGGCCCGCGGCGGCGATTTCCAGCGCGCGCTTGGCGCGTTCCTGCCCCTTGACGTCGCGCAGGTCGCGGGTTCCCGCGGGCTGGCTGACCTCGCCCGCACGGGCGGGGGGCAGCACCGACTGGCCGGTGAAATGGCGCACGACCTCGGTCAGGCTGCCCGCGCCCAGAACCTGCGTGCCGGCGACCCATGCGGCCTCGGGCCCGCAGGCGCGGGGGCAGATCAGGGTGCGGTCCGCCTCTGCCGCCGCCATGGCCGCGGGCAGGGCGCCGATCACCGGCACCAATGTGCCGTCGAGCGACAATTCGCCGATGGCCACCGTGCCCTCGATGGTGTCGCGCGGCAGGATTTCCAGTTCCGCCAGCAGGGCCAGCGCCACCGGCAGGTCGAAATGCGAGCCTTCCTTGGGCATGTCGGCGGGGGCGAGGTTCACCGTGATCCGTTTCGACGGCAGCGCGATCGCCATCGCGTTGAGCGCGGCGCGCACCCGTTCGCGGGCCTCCGACACCGCCTTGTCGGGCAGTCCCACGATGGCGAAGCCGGGCAGGCCGGGGGTGACGGCGCATTGCACCTCGACCAGCCGCGCCTCGATCCCCTCGAAGGCCACCGTATGGGCCCTTGCCACCATCTGCCGCTCCGCTTCACCCTGGTTAACGGGTAGGCGGGATTGGTTTAGGAAAGGTAAACGCGCCTCAGGGCAAATGGTTGATCCGCCCCGCCTGCCAGCGCCCGGCGGTCAGTGTGGTTTCGGTCAGCGACAGGTTGTCCAGCGGCTGGCGCATCGCCTGTGCGGGGGGCAGGCCGGTGGCGCGGGCGATGGCAGAAACGATGACGCCCAGATGCGCCACCACCACGATGTCGCGCCCCGGGTGCAGCGCCGCCAGCCGGTCGGTCGCCGCCGCCACGCGGGCGGCCAACTGGTTCCAGCTTTCGCCCCCCGGGGCGGGCACATCGCCCGGCGTGCCCCAGAAGGCCGAGAGCGCCGCGGCGTCGCGGGCGGCGATTTCCTCGCGCGTCAGGGTTTCCCATGTGCCGAAGTGCAGTTCGCGCAGCGCCGGGTCGTGGGGCAGGCGGGTGCGGCGGGCCTGGACCGCATCGGCGGTCGCCACCGCGCGGCGCAGGTCCGAGGACACCAGCACCGCATCCGCCGGCAGCGCCGCATCGAGCCGCGCGAGCCGGCCCCGGTCGCTCAGATCGGCCGGCAGGTCGGACCAGCCGATGACGCCGGGCGCATGGGTCGGCCCGTGGCGCAGCCACCAGAAGCGTGTGGGCGGTGTAGGCATGCGGGTTTCCCGATGGTTTTTATCTGATATAGCGGTTCCGAACGGCAAGGGAAGGGCGGAACATGCGGGCAATCCGGGGTGCGGCGCTGGCGTTGATATGTCTCGGCTCTGGCGCGGCGGCGGGGCCGATCGGGCCGGAGGCGCTGGCGGGCGCGATCGCCGGGGCCGATGTGGCGATTCTGGGCGAGGTGCATGACCATCCGCTGCATCACGCCCATCAGGCGGCGGCGGTGGCGGCGATGGCCCCCAAGGCGCTGGTGTTCGAGATGCTGACGCCGGAACAGGCCGCCCGCGCCACCCCCGACCTGCGCCATGATGCCGGGGCACTGGCCGCGGCGCTGGACTGGGCGGGGTCGGGCTGGCCCGATTTCGCGCTCTACGCCCCGATCTTCGCCGCGGCGCCCGGGGCCGCGGTCTACGGCGCCGCGGTGCCGCGCGATCAGGCCCGCCGCGCGGTGACGGAAGGCGCGGCGGCGGTGTTCGGCGCGGGCGATGCGGCGCGTTTCGGCCTCGACCAGCCCCTGGCGGAGGCCGAACAGGCGCAGCGCGAGGCCGATCAGCAACAGGCCCATTGCAACGCGCTGCCCGAGGGGATGCTGCCCGGCATGGTCGCGGCGCAGCGGCTGCGCGATGCGGCGCTGGCCCGTGCGGTGGTGCAGGCGATGGAGGACACCGGCGGGCCGGTCGCCGTCATCACCGGCACCGGCCATGCGCGGCGCGATCAGGGCATGCCGGTGCCGCTGGCGCGGGTCATGCCCGACCTGCGCGTGGTCAGCATCGGCCAGATGGAGGCCGACCCCGGCGCGGACGCGCCCTATGACCACTGGATCGTCACCCCGCCCCATCCCCGCCCCGATCCCTGCGCGGCCTTCGCGCCAAAGCCCGCCAGCGGCGGCTGACGCGGTTGTCAGCGCCCCGCGCGCCGCCTAAAGCTGGGGACGGCGACACGAGGGGGCGGGCATGCTGGCCGGGCGGCGGATACTTCTGATCATCGGGGGCGGGATCGCCGCCTACAAATGCCTCGAACTGATCCGCCGGCTGCGCGATGCGGGCGCGGCGGTGGTGCCGGTGCTGACCCCGGGGGGCGAACAGTTCGTGACCCCCCTGTCGGTCGCCGCGTTGGCGGGCCACAAGGTCTATCGCGAGCTGTTCGACCTGACCGAAGAGGCCGAGATGGGCCATATCCAGCTGTCGCGCGCGGCCGACCTGCTGGTGGTGGCGCCGGCGACGGCGGATCTGATGGCGCGGATGGCGGGGGGGCAGGCGAACGATCTGGCCTCGACGCTGCTGCTGGCGACGGACAAGCGGGTGCTGGTGGCGCCGGCGATGAACGTGCGGATGTGGGATCACCCGGCGACCCGGCGCAATGTGGCGCGGCTGCGCGGCGATGGCGTGCTGGTGGTGGGCCCGGACGAGGGCGCGATGGCCTGCGGCGAATTCGGCCCGGGGCGGATGGCGGAACCGGCGGCGATCATGGCGGCCATCGGCGCGGCGCTTGGCGAGGGGCCGCTGAAGGGGCGGCATGTGGTGGTGACATCCGGCCCCACGCATGAACCCATCGACCCGGTGCGCTATATCGCCAACCGTTCGTCCGGCGCGCAGGGCACGGCCATCGCCGCCGCGCTGGCCGATCTGGGCGCGCGCGTGACCTTCGTCACTGGCCCCGCCAGCGTGCCGCCGCCGCAGGGGGTCAGCGTCGTGGCGGTCGAGACCGCGCGCGACATGCTGGCGGCGGTTCAGGCCGCGCTGCCCGCCGATGCGGCGGTGATGGCGGCGGCGGTGGCGGACTGGCGCGTGACCAATGCCGCCGGGTCCAAGATGAAGAAGGACGGCACCGGCCGCCTGCCCGCGCTGGAATTCGCCGAAAACCCCGACATTCTGGCGCAGGTCGCGCAGATGGCCGAGGGGCGGCCCCGGCTGGTGGTGGGCTTTGCCGCCGAAACCGATGACGTGATTGCCCATGCCACCGCGAAACGCGCGCGCAAGGGCTGCGACTGGATCGTGGCCAATGACGTCAGCCCCGCGACCGGCATCATGGGCGGGGCCGAAAACGCCGTGACGATCATCACCGCGGGCGGCGCCGATGTCTGGCCCCGCCTGCCCAAGGCAGAGGTCGCCCGCCGCCTTGCCGCGCGCATCGCCGGGGTGCTTGCATGATCCCGGTCGTCGCGGTGGTGTGGGACGAGGGCGCGGATACCGATGTGCCGCTGCCCGCCTATGCCACGTTGGGCGCCGCCGGGGCGGATGTGCGGGCGAACCTTGCGCCCGCCGACCGCGCCGCGGGCGTGACCTTGCAGCCGATGGAACGCCGGCTGATCCCCACCGGCCTGCGCATCGCCATCCCCCCGGGGTTCGAGGTGCAGGTGCGCCCAAGGTCCGGCCTGTCGCTGAAACACGGCATCACCCTGCCCAACACGCCGGGCACCATCGACAGCGACTATCGCGGGCCGCTCGGCGTGCCGATGGTCAATCTGGGGGCCGCGCCCTACACCATCCGCCACGGCGACCGGATCGCGCAGCTGGTGGTGGCCCCGGTGGTGCAGGCCCGCTTCGCCCCCGCCGACAGCCTGACCGAAACCGCGCGGGGCGCGGGGGGCTTCGGTTCCACCGGGCGGGGCTAGCGATGCTGGCGGTTCTCGCTGCGGCGGTGGCGATCTGGGGCATCGGCCATGTCATGGGCGCGCCCGCGCGGCGGCGGTGGGTGCTGATCGGCATCCTTTACGCCGCGGTGCTGCTGGCGCAGGTGGCGCTGCCCCCGGGCCATGCGCTGCGCACGGCCACCGGCGGGCGGGTGGAATACTGGCTGGTCGTCGGCGGGCTGGTGCTGCTGGTCGCGGGGTATCGCGCGGCGCTGGCCCGCCTGCGCGCCCGCGCGGCCCCGGCCGCCGCCCCGCCCGACCCGGCCCGGTTTACCGAGGCCGAACTCAACCGCTATGCCCGCCATATCCTGCTGCGCGAGATCGGCGGGCCGGGGCAACAGCGGTTGCGCGCGGCGCGGGTGCTGGTGGTGGGGGCGGGGGGGCTTGGCGCGCCGGTTCTGCTGTATCTGGCCGCCGCCGGGGTCGGCACGCTCGGCGTGATCGACGACGATGTGGTCGAGGGATCCAACCTGCAACGCCAGATCATCCACACCGACGCCCGGATCGGCCTGCCCAAGGTCCGGTCCGCCGCCACCGCCGTCGCCGCGCTGAACCCCTTCGTCACCCTGCGCCCCTATCAGCGCCGCCTGACGGCAGCGATCGCGGCGGATCTTTTCGCCGACTACGACCTGATCCTCGACGGCACCGACAATTTCGACACCCGCGAACTGGTCAACCGCGCCGCCGTGGCCGCGGGCAAGCCCTTGATCTCGGCGGCCATCGCGCAGTGGGAAGGGCAGTTGAGCCTTTACGATCCCGCGCGGGGCGGGCCCTGCCTTGCCTGCGTCTTTCCCGTGCGCCCCGCCCCCGGTCTAGTGCCGACCTGCGCCGAGGCGGGTGTGGCCGCGCCGCTGCCCGGTGTGCTCGGGTCCATGATGGCGATGGAGGCGGTCAAGCATATCACCGGCGCGGGGCAGGGGCTGCGCGGGCGGCTGGTGATCCACGATGCGCTTTACGCCGAAACCCGCACCATCGCCACGAAACCCCGCCCCGGCTGCCCCGTCTGCGGCCATCTGCACCCCGCGCCTCTGGACCCCGGCGGGGTGCGCGCCTAGCTTGGGTGGCAAAGGAGACCCCGATGCCGCACAACCCGCTGCTTGCCCCCTGGACCACGCCCTTCGCGCTGCCCCCCTTCGACGCGATCCGCGACGCCGATTTCGCCCCCGCCTTCGACGCCGCGCTGGCCGAGGCGCGCGCCAATGTCGCCGCCATCGCGGACAATCCCGATGCGCCGACCTATGCCAACACCATCGCCGCGCTGGAACTGGCCGAAGAGACGCTCGACCGGGTGGCGGGGGTGTTCTACAACCTCGCCGGGGCCGACAGCACGCCCGCGCGCGAGGCGTTGCAGCGCGACCTTGCGCCCCGGCTGGCGGCGTTTTCGTCGGAAATCACCATGAACCCGGCGCTTTTCGCGCGCATCGCGGCACTGTGGGACGGGCGCGATGCGCTTGGGCTCGATGCCGAACAGGCGCGGGTGCTGATGCTGTACCGGCGCATGTTCCTGCGCGCGGGCGCGGCCTTGCAGGGCGCGGCGGCGGACCGGATGAAGGCGGTGAAGGAACGGCTGGCGGTTCTGGGCACCACCTTTGCGCAGAACCTGCTGGCCGACGAACGCGACTGGTTCATGGATCTGGCCGAGGGCGATCTGGACGGGCTGCCGGATTTCGTGATCGAATCCGCCCGTGCCGCGGGGGCCGAACGGGGCCGGCCCGGGGCGGTGGTGACGCTGAACCGTTCGCTCATCGTACCGTTTTTGCAATTTTCCCCCCGCCGCGACCTGCGCCAGCGCGCCTATGCCGCCTGGGCGGCGCGGGGCGCGAACGGGAACGACCATGACAACCGGGCGATCGCGGCCGAAATCCTTGCGCTGCGGGCCGAACGGGCGGGGCTGCTCGGGTTCCCCGATTTCGCCAGCTACAAGCTGGAAACCGAAATGGCCAAGACCCCGGCGGCGGTGCGCGATCTGCTGATGCAGGTCTGGGCGCCCGCCCGCGCGAAGGCAGAGGCGGATGCGGCGGTGCTGGAACGGATGTTGCATGCCGACGGCATCAACGGCGCGCTGGAGCCCTGGGACTGGCGCTATTATTCCGACCGCCGGCGCAAGGCGGAATTCGACCTCGATGAAGCCGCGGTGAAGCCCTATCTGTCGCTGGATGCGATGATCGCGGCGGCCTTCGACGTGGCGCACCGGCTGTTCGGGCTGGATTTCCGCCCGCTGGACGTGCCGCTCTATCACGCGGATGCGCGGGCGTGGGAGGTGACGCGGAACGGCCGCCATATGGCGGTGTTCGTCGGGGATTATTTCGCCCGGCCCTCCAAACGCTCGGGCGCGTGGTGTTCGACCTTCCGCAGCCAGCGCAAACTGGGGGGCGAGGTGCGGCCCGTCGTGGTCAATGTCTGCAACTTCGCCAAGGGCGCGCCCGCGCTGCTGAGCTGGGACGACGCGACGACGCTGTTCCACGAATTCGGCCATGCGCTGCACCAGATGCTGTCGGATGTGACGCATGGGTTCGTGTCCGGCACCTCGGTCGCGCGCGATTTCGTGGAACTGCCGAGCCAGTTGTTCGAACACTGGCTGGAGGTTCCGGCGGTGCTGGATGCCCATGCCCGCCACTGGCAGACGGGCGCGCCGATGCCCGCCGGGCTGCGCGACAGGCTGCTGGCGGCGGCGACCTGGGATCAGGGGTTCGCGACGGTGGAATATGTGGCCTCGGCGCTGGTGGATCTGGCGTTCCACGAAGGCCCGCCGCCCGCCGATCCGATGGCGCGGCAGGCCGAGGTTCTGGCCGGGATCGGCATGCCCCCCGCCATCCGCATGCGCCACGCGACGCCGCATTTCGCGCATGTGTTCTCGGGCGACGGCTATTCGGCCGGGTATTACAGCTACATGTGGTCAGAGGTGATGGACGCCGACGCCTTCGCCGCCTTCACCGAGGCGGGCGACCCCTTCGCGCCGGATGTCGCGGCGCGGCTGGAACGCCACATCCTGTCCGCCGGCGGATCGGAGGAACCCGACACGCTCTACACCGCGTTCCGGGGCCGTATGCCGGGGGTCGAGGCGCTGCTGAAGGGCCGGGGGCTGTTGGACGCGGCGTAGGGGCAAGCCTTTCGCCGGGCTGGCGATGGCCTCTCCGTTTCTCCCGGCATCACCGCCCGGCCCGGCGATGGTGTGCCCCTACCTGCCCGCCACATCCTTGTGGATGATCACATCGGCCTGCGGATAGGCGGCGATGATCGCGCGGCGCAGGCCGGCGCCGATGGCATGGGCCTCTTCCAGCGTCTGTTCGCCGTCCAGTTCGATATGCAGGTGGACGAAAAGGCGGCTTCCCGCGGTGCGGGTCTTGAGGTCGTGCCAGCCGCGCACCCCGGGCCAGCCGTCGGCGATGCGGCCGATGCCGGCAAGGGTTTCGGGGTCCGCGCCGCGGTCCATCAGCGCGTCCCATGCGCCGCGGCCGATCCCCGCCGCGCCGCGCAGCATGACCGCCGCCGCCACCAGCGCCACCACGCTGTCCACCTGCCACAGCCCCCACCGGGCCGAGGCGAAAAGGGCGGCCAGCGCGCCGAGCGTGGGCAAGAGGTCGCCCAGATAATGCAACCGGTCCGCCGCCACCACGCGGCTGCCGGTCGCCCGCGCGACCCGCCCCTGCCAGATCACCAGCCCGAGCGTCAGCGCCGCCGATACCGCCATGGCCGCCATCCCGGGCAGTTCGGCGGCCAGCGCCTCTGCCCGCCCTGCCGCCAGCCGGCTGACCGCCCCGACCGCGATTCCCACGGCGGCGGCGGCGATGAACAGCGCCTGCCCGAGTGCGGCCAGATCCTCGACGGATGTATGGCCGAAGGCGTGATCCTCGTCCGCAGGCCGGGCGGCGTAAAGGATCGCCGCCATCGCCCCCACCGACACCAGCAGGTCGAGCGCGCTGTCCGCCGCAGAGGCCGCCACCGACAGCGCCCCCGTCGCCCACAGCGCCCAGAGCTTGACCGCCACCAGCACCAGCGCCACCGAGAGGGAGGCGATGGCGGCGGTCAGGTTCAGGCGGGTGGGATCCTTGGGCGCCATCGCATTCCCCGGGGCGGCGGTTTGCGCGCGTTCTGGCGCAGCCCGCCCCCGCGTGCAACGGCAAATTCAGTCGATGGTCTCGTCCGCGCCGACGCCCCAGATCGAGGTCTTGGCCATCCACCCGCGCTGCCCCTCGCGCGAGATGCGGCACCAGTCTGGCAGGCATTCGAGGATCGCGGCGACCACGCCGATTTCCGCCCGCGCCACCACGTCCGACCGCGGATCGGGCCGGGCATGGATCGCCGCCAGATCCTCTATCACCAGCACGGTGCGGTTGCCCGACAGCAGCGAATAATGCACCCAGCCGCCCGCGCCCTCGGCATCCTCGACCCGGCGCCAGTGTTCGTATTCGGCGGTGATTCGCAGCGGCATGCCGGGGCGGGTGAACACCCAGTCGATGCGGTGGTCCAGCCCCGGGCCGCGCCGCGCATTCCCCTCGGAGGTCTTGAGCGACACGAACCGCGGCAGCGGCAGGCCCGTCACCGGCCCGGTGCTGCGCAGGATCACGGCGGGGGCGGCGGTTTCCGTGCTGTCGGCCAAAGCACCGGTCGCCGGTGTCATCGCGGCGACAAGGGCCACCAGCAGGCCCGCCCGGAATACTGGCATTCGCATGTCCACGCCTGTCCCTTCGCGCCGGGGTGCCGCTGCGCCCCGGCCAAACTGCCCGGCAGGACGGTCTTTTCGCCGCTTCCTGCCGCCGCGGCTTGTATGCGCCGCGGCCTTGAGCCAACGTGCCAGCAACAGGCCCGTTTGGAAAGTGCAGGGAGGTGCGTGATGCCCGCAAGGCGGCTGAGTGTTGTCGTGACGCGACGGTTGCCCGAGGTCGTCGAGACCCGGATGAAGGAATTGTTCGACGTCGATCTGCGCGACCCGGACGACCGCATGGGCAGGGACGATCTGGTGGCCGCGATGCAGCGCGCCGATGTGCTGGTGCCCTGCGTGACCGACATGATCGACGCGGGCATGCTGGCGCAGGCGGGCCAGCGGCTCAAGCTGATCGCGAACTATGGCGCGGGGGTGGATCATATCGACGTGGCCTCTGCCCGCCAGCGGGGGATTCTGGTCTCTAACACCCCCGGCGTGCTGACCGAGGACACCGCCGACATGACCATGGCGCTGATGCTCGCCGTGCTGCGCCGGATCCCCGAGGGGCTGGCGGAAATGCAGGCGGGCGAATGGCGGGGCTGGTCGCCGATGGCGCATCTGGGCCATCGCGTGGGCGGGCGGCGGCTCGGCATCCTCGGCATGGGGCGGATCGGGCAGGCGGTGGCGCGGCGGGCGCGTGCTTTCGGCATGCAGATCCACTACCACAACCGCCGCCGCGTGCATGCCGCGATCGAGCAGGAACTGGAGGCGACCTATTGGGAAAGCCTCGACCAGATGATCGCGCGGATGGACGTGATCTCGATCAACTGCCCGCATACGCCCTCGACCTTCCACCTGCTGAACGCGCGGCGGCTGCGGCTGCTGAAACCCACGGCGGTGATCGTGAACACCAGCCGCGGCGAGGTGATCGACGAGAACGCCCTGACCCGCGGCCTGCGCGCGGCCGAGATCGGCGGGGCGGGCCTTGACGTTTTCGAACATGGGGCCGAGATCAACCCCCGCCTGAGGGAGCTGCCGAATGTGGTTTTGCTGCCTCACATGGGGTCGGCCACGATCGAGGGGCGGGTCGAGATGGGGGAAAAGGTGATCCTCAACATCAAGACCTTCGCCGATGGCCACCGGCCGCCGGATCTGGTGGTGCCCGGGATGCTTTGACCGCGATGCCCTGACGCCCGGCGGCGGTGCGGGCGGATGGGGCGGCGGCCTCCGGCGGGGATATTTGGGTCACGGTGAACCGCAGGCGTCGTGCCGCTTTGGCGCCGGCGCGATCCGTGGCAGGATGATGGGCGCAAGGAGGGCCCGCCATGCTGCACATCACCCGCGATTTCCCCGGCCAGACCGTCATCACCACCTTCGAGACCTCGCCCGGCCTGTGCGCCGACCTGCTGGACGCGCTGGTCGAGGCCTATGCGGATTTCATCCGCCACCAGCCCGGCTTCCTGTCGGCCGCGCTGCATGTGAACGACGCCCAGACCCGGATCGCCAACTATTCCCGCTGGCGCCGGCGCGAGGATTTCCAGGCCATGCTGCGCAGCCCCGAGATGCGGGTGCGCAACCGGCGGTTCATGGAGCTTTGTTCGCGCTTCGAGCCGGTGATGTACGAGGTGGCCGAGGTGGTGGGCGCGCCGGAAAGCGCGGGCTGACGAAGCCGCTTGCCGGTGTTGCGGCGCAGCACTCAGAATGCGTCTTTCTTGGACTTGTTTTCGCCTGCCTTTACGGCAGCCAGGATGTCGGACCAGTTCGGTCCCTCATAGGTCATGATCAGAACACCCTCGCCCCGGCGGATGCCCTTGATCTGTAGCCCGATGGTCGTGGCAGGGGCGCCGACATCCCAGACGGACATCCAGATACCGCATCCGTCATAGCCGAGGCACTGGTAGAACTCGTCCCGGTCTTTCCAGAGTTTCACCCCGGTCCGTTCCATGTTGTTCGAAGGCTTGCCGTATTTTTCGGTCAGAATGGCTTTCAACTCGTCGTATTTCTCTTTCCCGCGGGATCCGTAGGCATCCCCTTCGATGGGAGTGGAGAACCAGATGACCCGGCCCATGCCGTGATCGGGGTCGACGGCCACAAGAAGAACGTCCGTATCCGGCGGCGTGACCGGCGCGCGTGTGGCGCGGAAGCTGCTGAGGCGGCCCCAGAGGGGTTCGGCACTCGGGACGACTCCGAGCGCCTCCTGTACCTCTGCCGCAGAGGCGCCCCATGTCAGACCGAAGGGGGCAGCGACTTCCTGTGCATGGGCGGAGGTCACGAACAGGAAGGCGATGAGGGCGCGCAGGAACATGGTTTACTCCGGTACTTCGCCGCCAGTATCCATGGCCGGGGTTAACAGTCAATGAACGCCGGTTGCGGGATGCCGCGGGACGCTGTGGCGTGTCCCCGAGGGCGCAAGACCCCGCCCGGGGCGGTGCAATCGGCATCGCAGCGCGAGGGCGATAACCTTCGCCAGCCGCGGCAGCGGGGGCGGATGCCCATGCGCCCTAACGTTTCCGCCGTTTGTTGCCGCCCCTTTGCCCCGCGCGGCCGGCGGTCGAGCGGCCGGAGGATTTCACCGCATCCTCCACCGCCTCTTCCACCGCCGACTGGCGGGCGAGCGGGTCGTCGGCCACGGCAAGCTCCACCGCCTCCAGCCGCTTGATCTCGTCGCGCAGGTGGGCCGCTTCCTCGAATTCCAGGTTCTCGGCCGCCTTGCGCATATCCAACCTCAGCGCGTCCAGATGCGCCGCCAGATTGGCCCCGACCAGCGGTTTCCCGACCTTTGCGGTGACGCGCGACATGTCGGTGTCGCCCTGCCAGAGGCCGGCCAGAACATCCTCGACATTCTTCTTCACCGTTTCGGGGGTGATGCCGTGTTCGGTGTTGTAGGCGATCTGCTTTTCGCGCCGCCGGTTCGTTTCGCGCAGGGCGCGTTCCATGCTGCCGGTGATGCTGTCGGCATACATGATCACCCGGCCCTCGGCGTTGCGCGCGGCGCGCCCGATGGTCTGGATCAGCGAGGTTTCGGACCGCAGGAAGCCCTCCTTGTCCGCATCGAGGATCGCCACCAGCCCGCATTCGGGGATGTCGAGCCCCTCGCGCAGCAGGTTGATGCCCACCAGCACGTCGAAGGCGCCGAGCCGCAGGTCGCGCAGGATCTCGATCCGTTCGATCGTGTCGATGTCGCTGTGCATGTAGCGCACGCGGATGCCCTGTTCGTGCAGGTATTCGGTCAGATCCTCCGCCATCCGCTTGGTCAGCGTGGTGCAGAGCGTGCGCAGCCCCCGCGCGGCGACGTGGCGCACCTCGTCCAGCAGGTCGTCGACCTGGGTGGTGACGGGGCGGATTTCGACCATGGGGTCCAGCAGGCCGGTGGGGCGGATCACCTGTTCGGCAAAGACGCCGCCGGCCTGTTCCAGTTCCCATTTCGCGGGGGTGGCAGAGACGAACACCGATTGCGGGCGCATCGCGTCCCATTCCTCGAACTTGAGGGGTCGGTTGTCCATGCACGATGGCAGGCGGAACCCGTGTTCGGCCAGCGTGAACTTGCGCCGGTAGTCGCCTTTGTACATGCCGCCGATCTGCGGCACGGTGACGTGGGATTCGTCGGCAAAGACGATGGCGTGGTCGGGGATGAACTCGAACAGCGTCGGCGGCGGCTCGCCCGGGGCGCGGCCCGTCAGGTAGCGCGAATAGTTCTCGATCCCGTTGCAGACGCCGGTCGCCTCGAGCATTTCCAGATCGAAGTTGGTGCGCTGTTCCAGCCGCTGCGCCTCCAAGAGCTTGCCTTCCTCGTTCAACTGCTTGAGGCGCTGGAACAGTTCCGCCTTGATGCCCTTGATCGCCTGTTGCAGCGTCGGGCGCGGGGTGACGTAGTGGCTGTTGGCATAGATGCGGATCTGCTGGAAGCTGTCGGTCTTCGCCCCCGTCAGCGGGTCGAATTCGGTAATGGATTCGAGTTCCTCGCCGAAGAAGGAAAACCGCCATGCGCGGTCTTCGAGGTGCGCGGGCCAGACTTCGACGACATCGCCGCGCACCCGGAACATGCCGCGGTGAAAAGCGGCCTCGTTGCGTTTGTACTGCTGCGCCACCAGTTCGCGGATGAATTCGCGCTGGTCGTAGAACCGGCCCACGGCAAGATCCTGGGTCATGGCCGAATAGGTCTCGACCGAGCCGATGCCGTAGATGCAGCTGACCGAGGCGACGATGATCACGTCGTCGCGTTCCAGAAGCGCCCGTGTGGCCGAGTGGCGCATCCGGTCGATCTGTTCGTTGATCTGGCTTTCCTTCTCGATATAGGTGTCGGTGCGCGCGACATAGGCCTCGGGCTGGTAGTAGTCGTAGTAGGATACGAAGTATTCGACCGCGTTGTCGGGGAAGAAGCCCTTGAATTCGCCGTAGAGTTGCGCCGCCAGCGTCTTGTTGGGCGCAAGGATGATGGCCGGGCGCTGCGTTTCCTCGATCACCTTGGCCATGGTGAAGGTCTTGCCGGTGCCGGTCGCGCCCAGAAGCACCTGGTTCTGTTCGCCCCCCCGCACGCCCGATGCCAGTTCGGCGATGGCCGTGGGCTGGTCGCCTGCGGGCTTGAAGGGCGTGTGCATGACGAAGGGCCGGCCGCCCTCCAGCTTGGGGCGCGTCAGCACGTCGGGGCGAAGCTGCGGGGCGTTGGTCGTGTTGTGGGGCATGGCGATTCCTCTGGCCCCAGAAGGATGGGGGTTGCGGCGGCAGGTTCAAGGGCGCCGGCGCCTGCCGAGCAACGCGGTGGTCAATCCCGCCGCGACGACCACCGCCGCCCCGGCAAAGACGTTGAGCCCGGGACGTTCGTGGAACACGCCGATGCCGATCACGATGCCGAACACCAGTTGCAGATAGGTGAAGGGCTGGATCGCGTTCGGCGGCGCCGCGGCGTAGGACCGGATCATCAGCCAGTGCCCGGCGATGGTGGTGCAGCAGAGAACGCCCATCCATCCCCAGTCGGGCGCCGACATCGGCTCCATGAACCAGATCCCCGCCAGCGTCATGGTGATCCCGCCGCCCATGCCGGTCCAGAAGAACGATATCGTCTGGCTGTCGCGGCGCGATACGATCCGGGTCAGGATGACATAGACTGCGGTGCAGCATGCCGCCGTCAGCGGCAGCAGCGCGGCCGGCGCAAAGACGCCCATGCCGGGTTGCAGGATGACCAGCACGCCGACGAACCCCGCGGCGACCCCCGCCCAGATCACCGGCGTCGCCCGTTCGCCCAGGATCGGGCCGGACAGGGCGACGACGATCAGCGGCGTGCTCATCAGCAGGGCATGCGTTTCGATCAGGCCCAGAAGGACGAAGCCCTGCACCGCGATGCAGGTCGCCAGCACCAGCACCGCGCCGCGCAGGAATTGCAGCACCGGATAGGCGCAGCGCACGGCCGCGCGCAGCCCGCCCGGCTGGCGCGCCGTCAGCGCGGTGACGAAGGCGGCAAAGCCCCAGTAGCGCAGCATCATCACCATGATGACGTTGTATTCGCTGGCCAGATGGCGCGAGATGCCGTCCTGCGTGGCAAAGATGAAGGTGGCGCAGACCATGAACAGGATGCCATGGCGCAGGTTCTGTTCGGTCATCCTCTACCCCCGCCGGGACTGGAGCTTGCGCGTGCGCAGCAGGGTGAAAAGGCCCGCGCCGACCACCACCAGCGCGCCGATGGCGACATTGGGGGCGATGGTTTCGCCGAACACGGTGGTGCCGAGGATGGCGATGAACACCAGTTGCAGGAAGGAAAAGGGCTGCACGGCGCTGGCCTCCGCCACTTCGTAGGCGCGGATCAGCAGCCAGTGGCCCAGCACCGCGCTGCAACACAGCACCGCCATCCAGCCCCAGTCCCGCGGCGCCATCGGTTCCCAGAACCACATGCCGATCACCGTGGCGGTGATGGCGCCGGAAACCCCGGTCCAGAAAAAGCTGACCTGCGCGCTGTCGCCGCGCGCGACATAGCGGGTCAGCAGGCCGTAAAGCGCGAACAGCAGCGCCGCCAGCAGGGGGAAGATCGCGGCGGGCGAGAACACCCGCATCCCCGGTTGCAGGATGATCAGCACGCCGGCGAAACCGATCGCGATCGCCGTCCAGCGCCGCCAGCCGACCCGCTCGCCCAGGATCGGCCCCGACAGCGCGGCGACGAGAAGGGGATAGCAGGTGAAGATCGAATGCGTCTCGATCAGCCCCAGAAGGACGAAGCCCATGACCACCACGCCGACCTCTGTCACCACCACGATCCCGCGCAGCCATTGCAGCACCGGATAGCGCGGCCGCAGGGCGGCGTGCAGGCCCCCGGGCTGGCGCGCGGTCAGCGCCACGACGAACAGCGCGAAGAACCAGAAGCGGATCATCACCACCATGAAGACGTTGTATTCCTCGACCAGATGGCGCGAGAGGCCGTCCTGCATGGCGAAGATGAAGGTGGTGGCGATCATCAGCAGAATGCCGAGGCGGGTGTTCTGGCGGGTCATGTCGGGTCCAGGATGCCGCGCGTCATGTGGCGCTTGCTGCCGAAGCCGGGCGCGCGGGTGACGGCAAAGCCCGCGGCCTGCAACGCCCGGCGGACATGGCCCGCGGCGGTATAGGTGGCGAGCGTGCCGCCCGGCGCGGTGTGGCGGGCGACCTCGGCCAGCAGCGCCTCGCCCCAAAGTTCGGGGTTCTTGGCGGGGGAAAAGCCGTCGAGGAACCAGGCATCCGCCCGCCCCCCCCACGCCGGCAGGCGGGTGCGGGCGTCGCCCAACAGGATCTCGGCCGTGATCCCGGGCAGGTCGATGGCGATGCGGCCGGCGGGGGCCACGGGCCATTGCGCCGCCAGCATCGCCGCCGTCCCGGCCAGTACCGGGAAGGCCGACAGCGCGCGGGCGATGGCGGGGGCGGGCAGGGGGAAGGCCTCGAAACTGGTGTAGCGCAGGCGGCCGGGGCGGCCGGTGGCGGCCCATGCGGCCTGCACCGCCAGCAGGTTGAGCCCGGTGCCGAAGCCCAGTTCCGCCACCGCGAACCCGTCGCGGAACCGTTCGGGCAGGCCGTTTCCGGCCAGGAACACATGGCGCGTTTCGGCAAGCCCGCCTTGCAGCGAGAAATACGGGTCGTCGAACCGCCGCGCCACCGGGATCACCGTGTCGCGCCAGTCGAGGTCGGGGCTCTGGCAGGGAATGGGCATCTGGAATAGGTCTGATTCGGGCGCGATCATGGGCGAGGGGACGGGGAATGGCAACGCCGGATCTGACGGTGATGGGGGCGGGCGTGTTCGGCCTGTCGGTGGCCTGGGCGGCGGCGCGGCGGGGTGCACGGGTGCGGGTGATCGACCCGCATGACCCGGGGGCGGGGGCGAGCGGCGGCCTCGTCGGCGCGCTGGCCCCGCATGTGCCCGAACAGTGGAACGAAAAGAAGCAGTTTCAACTGGAAAGCCTGCTGATGGCGGCGGGTTGGTGGGCCGGGGTCGCGGCGGCGGGGGGCGTCGATCCCGGCCATGCCCGGGTGGGGCGGTGGCAGCCGCTGGCCGATGCCCGGGCGGTCGAACAGGCGCGGGCGCGGGCCGCGGGGGCGGCGGCGCTGTGGCGGGGGGCGGCGGACTGGCGTGTGGTTCCGGCGGCGCAGGGCGGTTGGGCGCCGCCCGCCCCCTCGGGCTGGATGGTCGAGGATACGCTGTCGGCGCGGCTCAGCCCCCGGCGGGGCGTGGCGGCGCTGGTCGCGGCGATCCGCGCGCGGGGGGGCGAAGTGCTGGCCGACGGCGCGGCGGCGGGCCCGGTGGTCTGGGCGACCGGGGCGGCGGGGCTGCGCGCGATGGGCGCGGGCGACGGGGTGAAGGGGCAGGCGCTGGCGCTGCGCCTCAACGCCGCGGACCGGCCGCAGATCTATGCGGATGGCCTGCATATCGTGCCCCATGCCGACGGGACGGTGGCGATCGGATCCACCAGCGAGCGGGTCTATGACGCGCCCGACACGGTGGACGGGCAACTCGACGCGCTGCATGCCCGGGCGGTGGCGCTGCTGCCCTGCCTCGCCGGTGCGCCGGTCGTCGCGCGTTGGGCGGGCGAACGGCCCCGCGCGAAAAGCCGCGCGCCGCTCTTGGGTCCATGGCCGGGCCGGGCGGGGCATTTCGTCGCCAACGGCGGCTTCAAGATCGGCTTCGGCGTGGCGCCGAAGGTGGGCGAGGTCATGGCCGATCTGGTGCTGGACGGGCGCGATGCGATCCCCGAAGGGTTCCGCACGGGGTAGGGGGCCTGTTGCGCCTCTTCCCGGCGACGGGCCGATTGGAGAGTGCGGGGGCCTCCGGCGGGGATATTTGGATCCAGCCTGAAGATCAGCCGCGCCTCTCTTCATTTTCTGTCCAGAAATATCCCCGCCGGAGGCGCATCTATCCGTCCGGCCGACCGCCCGAAAAAAGGCGCTGCGCCCGTGGGCCGGGGTTCACCCCGGCACGGCCGGAAGCTGGTCCATTACATGGAAGATTGGAGCGGGCGATGAGATTCGAACTCACGACCCTAACCTTGGCAAGGTTATGCTCTACCCCTGAGCTACGCCCGCGCTCCGGATGCCCGTGGCATCGTTGACCGTATTGGAGCGGGCGATGAGATTCGAACTCACGACCCTAACCTTGGCAAGGTTATGCTCTACCCCTGAGCTACGCCCGCGCTCCGGATGCCCGTGGCATCGTTGACCGTATTGGAGCGGGCGATGAGATTCGAACTCACGACCCTAACCTTGGCAAGGTTATGCTCTACCCCTGAGCTACGCCCGCGCTCCGGATGCCCGTGGCATCGTTGACCGTATTGGAGCGGGCGATGAGATTCGAACTCACGACCCTAACCTTGGCAAGGTTATGCTCTACCCCTGAGCTACGCCCGCGCCCCTTACGGTAGCGGGGATGTAGCCAAGCGCGGGGCGACATGCAAGGGCAAAAAACGCGGCCCCGTGCCGGCCCGTCAGGGCAGGGCGGCGATGAAGCGGGCAAGGGTTTCGGCAAGGCCGGGGGCCAATGGCAGGTCGGGCTGCGCATAGGTCGCGAGATTCGCGGCGCGGTCGGCGGGGGCCCGGCGCAGGATGTGGTTCATCCCCCCGATCAGCGCCAGTTCCGCGCCGGGGCGGGCGGCGGCCAGTACCCGGGCCTCGTCCGCGCCGGTCTGCAGGTCGGTCGTCCCGCCCACCACCAGCACCGGCAGCGCGGCGGGAAGGCGGGCGAGTTCCGCCGCGGGGTCGAGCGGCAGCCAGGACATCATGTAGGGCTGCACCGAGGGACGGTAGAGCGGCATCAGCACGGCGGGCACATCGGCCACCGGCTGGCCCGATTTCAGCGCGGCGGCGATCCGGGCGGATGCGGCCGCCAGATCGGCGGGCAGCCCGGCCTCGGCCAGTTGGCGGGCGATCAGCACATCCGCCGGATGCCCCGCCCCGGCCAGCAGCACGAGCCCCGCCACCGGCGCCTGCCCGGCGGCGAGGGTGGCGACCAGCGCGCCCTCGCTATGGCCCAGAAGAACGGGCGGGGCGCCGTGCCAGTCCGCCACCGCGCGGGCCCAGGCGGCGGCATCGGCGACATAGGTGCCCAAGCGCAGGTCGGCCTCGGCCGGCGCGGCGGCGGCACTGGCGCCCACGCCGCGCTTGTCCGCGCGCAGGCTGGCGATACCGTGGCCGGCCAACGCCTCTGCCAGCCGTTTCAGCGCATCGGTCCGCAGCCCCGGCTGGTTGCCGTCGCGGTCGGTCGGCCCCGATCCGGGCAGGATCACCACCGCGGCCCGCGCGCCATCCGGCGCGAGCCAGGTGCCGGACAGGCCATCGACCTGCCGTTCCCCGGCCCCCGCGGCACCGGCGATCAGCAGCGCGGCGGCAAGGGCGCGCAGCATCATGCCTCTTTCGGGCGCGCCACCAGCCAGATCAGCGCCCCCCCGGCCAGCACGAGGAAGGGCAGCATCGCCATGTTCACCGCCTGCCACCCCGCCTGCGCCGAGCCGCCCGAACAGTTCATCAGCCCGCCCGAGGCGAAGGAGGCGACCGAGACGCCGCCGAACACGATCAGGTCGTTCAGCCCCTGCATCCGCCCGCGTTCATGCGGCGCATGGGCGGCGGTCAGCATCGTCGTCGCGCCGATGAAGCCGAAGTTCCAGCCGACACCCAGCAGGATCAGGGCGATGAAGAACTGTTCCAGTTCCACCCCCGACATGGCGACGGCGCCCGCGGCGGCAAGGATCGCGAGCCCGATCCCCACCACCTTTTCCGCGCCGAGCCGCGCGATCACATGGCCGGTGAAGAACGAGGGCGCATACATGCCGAGCACATGGGCCGTGACCACGTTCGCGGCATCCGCCGTCTCGAACCCGCAGCCCACCACCGCCAGCGGCGAGGAGGTCATGACGAGGTTCATCAGCGCATAGGACACCGTGGCGCAGATCATCGCCACCGCGATGCGGGGGGTGCGGATCATCTCCCACCGCGTGCGCCCGCGGGGGGTATCGGCGGCCGGCGGCCTGGGGCGAGGGATGTCGAGCGCGGCGAAGAGGAACATCCCCACCGCGTTGATCGCGATCACTGCCAGATAGCTGCCGAGGAAGGGGATCACCATCGCCCCCGCGGTCAGCTTCACGATCTGCGGCCCGACCACCGCCGACAGCAGCCCCCCGGCCATGACATAGGAAATCGCCTTGGGTCGGAAGGCGTCGGATGCCGTATCGGCGGCGGCGAAGCGGTAGAAACCCTGCGCCGACATATACATGCCGGTGAACAGCGCGCCTATGACGAACAGGGTGAAGGAATTGACCAGCAGCCCCCATGCCCCGATGCCCGCGCCCACCATGCCGCCCACCGCGCCCGCCACGAACCCCGCGCGCCGCCCGAACCGCTGCATCAGCGCCGAAAGCGGCGTCGCCGACAGCATCGAGCCCACGACGGTCGCCGAAATCGGCAGCGTCGCCCAACAGGGGTTGGAGGCCAGCGCACTGCCCGCCAGCCCCGCGATGGTGAAGATGATCGGCATCTGCGCGCCGAGGATCGCCTGCGCCGCCACCAGCACCCAGACATTGCGCCTGGCGCGGGCATCGGTATCGGCAGAGGTAAGGGATGCGGTCATGTCGGGCCCCGGGGCTGTTGCGGGGGCGGAGCCTAGGCCGCCCGCCCGCCCCCGGCAAGGGGGGCGCCCGGGCGCGGCGCTGCGGCAAAAGCGGCCCCCGCCCCTTGCAGCCCCCGGGGCGCGCCACTAAGACTCTGGCAACGGTCACATGACATAGATCAGCGAAACAGCAGGCGGACGGATATGCGCGACCCGATCGACACCTACATGAACACGCTCGTGCCGATGGTGGTCGAACAGACCAGCCGGGGCGAGCGCGCCTATGACATCTATTCCCGCCTTCTCAAGGAACGGATCATCTTCCTTGCCGGGCCGGTGCATGACGCCATGTCCACGCTGATCGTGGCGCAGCTTCTGTTCCTCGAGGCGGAAAACCCCACCAAGGAAATCTCGATGTACATCAACAGCCCCGGCGGCGTTGTGACCTCGGGTCTGTCGATCTACGACACGATGCAGTACATCAAGCCCAAGGTGTCGACCCTGGTGATCGGGCAGGCGGCCTCGATGGGCTCGCTCCTGCTGACGGCGGGGGAAAAGGGCATGCGGTTCAGCCTGCCGAACAGCCGGGTCATGGTGCACCAGCCCTCGGGCGGCTATCAGGGGCAGGCCACCGACATCTGGATCCACGCGCAGGAAACGCTGAAACTCAAGCGCCGCCTGAACGAGATCTACGTCAAGCATACCGGCCAGGACTACGAGACGGTGGAGGCCGCGCTGGAACGCGACAACTTCATGTCCGCCGAGGATGCCAAGGCCTGGGGCCTGATCGACGAGATCGTGGACAGCCGCGGCAAGGCGGAGCCCGAGGCGAAGTAACGGCTGCGCCAGAGGACCGTTCTGGTATTGTGAAGCGGGCGGGGCTGCCGTAGGCTTTTGGCCATACGGCGCCCGGGCGGGGGGGCAGGACCCGCCGATGGGGCGAAGGCCAGGGAACGGAACGATGGCGACGAATTCGGGCGACAGCAAGAATACCCTCTACTGCTCTTTCTGCGGCAAGAGCCAGCACGAGGTCCGCAAGCTGATCGCCGGACCGACCGTGTTCATCTGCGACGAATGCGTCGAGTTGTGCATGGACATCATCCGCGAGGAAACGAAATCCTCCGGCCTGAAATCCACCGACGGCGTGCCGACCCCGCGCGACATCTGCAAGGTGCTGGACGATTACGTGATCGGCCAGGAACATGCGAAACGCGTGCTGTCGGTGGCGGTGCACAACCACTACAAGCGGTTGAACCATTCGTCCAAGGCCGACATCGAACTGTCGAAGTCGAACATCCTGCTGATCGGCCCCACCGGCTGCGGCAAGACGCTGCTGGCGCAGACGCTGGCGCGGATCCTCGACGTGCCCTTCACCATGGCCGACGCGACGACGCTGACCGAGGCGGGGTATGTGGGCGAGGATGTGGAGAACATCATCCTCAAGCTGTTGCAGGCCAGCGAATACAACGTCGAACGGGCGCAGCGCGGCATCGTCTATATCGACGAGGTCGACAAGATCACCCGCAAGTCCGACAACCCCTCGATCACCCGCGACGTGTCGGGCGAGGGCGTGCAGCAGGCGCTGTTGAAGATCATGGAAGGCACGGTCGCCAGCGTGCCGCCGCAGGGCGGGCGCAAGCATCCGCAGCAGGAATTCCTGCAAGTCGACACCACGAACATCCTGTTCATCTGCGGCGGGGCCTTCGCCGGGCTGGAACGCATCATCGCGCAGCGCAACAAGGGCACCGCCATGGGCTTCGGCGCAGAGGTGAAGGACCCCGACAGCCGCGGCGTGGGCGAGCTGTTCAAGGAACTGGAACCCGAGGACCTGCTGAAATTCGGCCTGATCCCCGAATTCGTCGGCCGCTTGCCGGTGATCGCCACGCTAACCGATCTGGACGAGGCCGCGCTGGTCACGATCCTGACCGAGCCCAAGAACGCGCTGGTCAAGCAATACCAGCGCCTGTTCGAGATCGAAGGGGTGAAGCTGACCTTCACCGCCGACGCGCTGTCCGCCATCGCCAAGCGCGCGATCAAGCGCAAGACCGGCGCGCGCGGTCTGCGGTCGATCATGGAGGACATCCTGCTGGACACCATGTTCGAACTGCCGGGCATGACCGGGGTGGAAGAGGTGGTGGTGAACGAAGAGGCGGTGAATTCCGACGTGAAACCGCTGCTGATCTATGCCGAAGCCAAGAAGAAAAAGGAAACCGCGGCCGGCTGATCCCGGCCCGGGCGGCGCCCCCGGGGCGCCGTTCTGCCCACTGGACCTTGGCGGGCCGATGGTCCATATCATGGCGGAATCTGCGGAGGACTGCGCATGAACTTCCTGCTTCGGCTGCTGACCTGGTGGAACAGCCAGACGCTCAACACCCAATTCTTCACCTGGCGCAAGGGCGTGAAGGTGGGCGAGGACGAGCAGGGCAACGTCTATTACCGCACCCGCGACGACAAGCGCCGCTGGGTCATCTTCAACGGCGAGATGGAGGCGAGCCGTGTGTCCCCCGACTGGCACGGCTGGCTGCATTTCACCTGGAACGACCCGCCGACCACCACGCCGCTGCGCCACAAGCCCTGGGAAAAACCGCATCAGGAAAACCTGACCGGCACGCCCGCGGCCTATGTGCCCCCGGGGTCGCTGCGCCGGGTGCAGCCGGTGGTGCGGCGCGACTATGAGGCGTGGCAGCCCGAGTAATGGCGGAAAACACCACAGAGGTCATCGTCGGCGGCGCGGTTCTGGCGGTTGCGATCGGGTTCCTGATCTATGCCGGGCAGTCGGTCGGGCTGGTGCGCGAATCCGGCAGCTACGAACTGCGGGCCAGCTTCCGTTCGGTCGAGGGGGTGACGGTCGGCACCGATGTGCGGCTGGCAGGCGTCAAGGTCGGCACGGTCACGGCGCTGGCGCTGAATCCGCAAAGCTATTTCGCCGATGCCACGCTGGCGATCCGCGCCGGGGTGGAACTGCCCGATGACAGCACGGCGCTGATCTCCTCCGAAGGGCTTCTGGGCGGCAATTTCGTGGAACTGCAACCCGGCGGATCGCCCTTCAACCTCGAACCCGGGGGCGAGATCGAGGATACGCAGGGATCCGTCAGCCTGATCGCGCTTCTGATGAAATTCGTGGGCTCGGGCGCCGAGGACGCGCTCAAGGCCGAGGAATGAGGGCGGCGCTGGCCTTGGCGGCCCTGCTGGCCGCCGGCGCCGCGTCGGCGCAGGAAATCGCCAGCGCCCCGGGCGGCGTGGTGCGCGCGCTCGACAAGGTGTCGGGCGAGACGGTGGACATCGACATCGGCCGCGGGCAGGCGATGCAGATCTGGCGGCTGACGATCCAGATCGACGAATGCCGCTATCGCACCGCCGACCCTTCGGCCGAAGCCTGGGCGCATCTGACCATCCGCGACAGCCTGTTGCCCAATCCGGTGTTTTTCGGCTGGATGATCGCGTCGAGCCCCGGCCTGTCGGCGATGGACCACGCGCGCTACGACGTCTGGGTGCTGCATTGCAGCACGGATTCGGCATCCGGGCGATAGCCGGGCGGGGCGAAGACCGCCTTGCCCTCCAGCGCCTCGGCCAGCATCCGGCGATAGGCGCTGCGGTCGATTTCCACGCCCCCGAGGCTTGCCAGATGCGGGGTCAGGAACTGGGTGTCGAACAGCGTGAACCCGCCCGCCCGCAGCCGGTGCATCAGCCAGACCAGCGCGATCTTCGACGCATCGGTACGGCGCGAGAACATGCTTTCCCCGAAGAACGCCCGCCCCAGAACCACGCCATAGACCCCGCCGACAAGGGTGTCGCCTTCCCACACCTCCTGGCTGTGGGCGGCGCCCATGCGGAAAAGATCCATGTAGAGCGTGAAGATCGCGCCGTTGATCCAGGTTTCCGGCCGGTCGGCGCAGCCGCGCAGGACGCCCTCGAAATCCGTATCGACGCGCAGGATGAACCCGCTGTGCCGCACCGCCCGGCGCAGCGAGCGCGAGACATGCAGCCCCCCGATGGGCAGGATCCCGCGGCGGCGGGGATCCACCCAGTGGATGGTGGGGTCGTCGCGCGCCTCGGCCATCGGGAAGATGCCCGCGGCATAGCCGCGCAGCAGGTGCCCGGCGGTCAGGTGCATGGCCCTGCGCCGCCGGGGCGGGTCATTCGAACTGGGCGGCGAGCCATTTTTCCAGCCAGTGGATGTTGTATTCGCCGTTCTGGATATCGGGTTCCGCCAGAAGGGCGTGGAACAGCGGCACGGTGGTTTCCACCCCGTCCACCACCAGTTCCGACAGCGCGCGTTTCAGCCGCGCCAGCGCCTCGGGCCGGTCGCGGCCGTGGACGATCAGCTTGCCAATGAGGCTGTCGTAATAGGGCGGGATCGCATAGCCGCCGTAAAGCGCGGAATCCATCCGCACGCCAAGCCCCCCCGGCGCGTGGAACACGTTCACCCGCCCGGGGCAGGGGGTGAAGTTCGGCAGCCGTTCGGCGTTGATGCGCACCTCGATCGCGTGGCCGTTGATTTCCAGATCGTCCTGGCTGAACGACATCGGCAGGCCGGCGGCGACGCGGATCTGTTCGCGCACCAGATCGACGCCGAAAATCGCCTCCGTCACCGGATGTTCCACCTGAAGGCGGGTGTTCATCTCGATGAAGTAGAAGTTGCCGTCCTCGTAGAGGAATTCGATCGTGCCGGCGCCGGCATAGCCGATCTTCGCCACCGCATCGGCGCAGATCTTGCCGATGTCGGCGCGCATCTTCGGCGTGATGACGGGGCCGGGCGCTTCCTCGAACACCTTCTGGTGGCGGCGCTGCAACGAACAGTCGCGTTCGCCCAGATGCACCGCGTTGCCCTTGCCGTCGCCGAAGATCTGGATCTCGATATGCCGGGGCCGCTGGAGGTATTTCTCGATATAGACCTCTTCGTTGCCGAAGGCGGCCTTGGCCTCTGCCCGCGCGGTGCGGAAGGCGGATTCCAGTTCCTCGCGGCTGCGGGCGACCTTCATCCCGCGCCCGCCGCCGCCGGCGGTGGCCTTGATGATCACCGGATAGCCGATCCCCTCGGCCACGCGGATCGCGGTGTCGAGGTCGGGCACCCCGCCGTCGGACCCCGGGACGACGGGAATGCCGAGCGCCTTGGCCGTGTCCTTGGCGGTGATCTTGTCGCCCATGATGCGGATATGTTCGGACGACGGGCCGATGAAGGCGATCCCGTGATCCTCCAGCGCCTGCACGAAGCCCGCGTTTTCCGACAGGAAACCATAGCCCGGATGCACCGCCTGCGCGCCGGTGATTTCGCAGGCGGAAATGATGGCGGGCATCGACAGATAGCTGGCCGAGGACGGCGCGGGCCCGATGCAGACCGATTCGTCGGCCATGCGCACATGCATCGCGTCGGAATCGGCGGTGGAATGGACGGCGACCGACCTGATGCCCATCTCGCGGCAGGCCCGGATAACGCGCAGCGCGATCTCGCCGCGGTTGGCGATCAGGATCTTTTCGAACATCGCGGCCTCACTCGACGATCATCAGCGGTGCGCCGTATTCGACCGGGGTGCCATCGGCGACCAGCACGCGCCGCACCGTGCCCGCGCGCGGGGCAGGGATGTGGTTCATGGTCTTCATCGCCTCGATGATCAGCAGGGTCTGACCCTCGCTCACCTGCTGGCCGACGGCCACGAAGGCCGTCGCGCCGGGTTCGGGCGCCAGATAGGCCGTGCCGACCATGGGCGAGGTCACGGCGCCGGGATGCTGGGCCGGGTCCTCTGCCGCAGCCGCCGCGGCAGGCGCGGCCGCGGCGGGGGCCGGGCCGGCCGCCGGGGCCACATGCGTCACCGCCGGGGCCGCGATCACTGTCGCCTGCTTGACCACCCGCACCTCGAGGCTGTCGTCCTCGCCATATTCGCGCTTCACCGCCAGTTCGGTCAGCTCGTTCTTGTTCAGAAGCTCGGCGAGGGCCTGGATGAAGGCCACGTCGGACTCATGGGTGTTCTTGGTCATGCCATCCTCGATACGGTTCTGCGCACCCGTCTTGGCGCGGGGCTGCGGGGCGCGCCGCTGCGCACCCCCGGGTCGGGTGGCTTATACGTCACCGCGACCGGGCTGAAAAGCGCCAGTTGCAGCCCTGCCTTGGCCGGGCGGGGCGATCTGCCTGTCGCGGCACAAAATTTACCGTTTGATAAAAAAACCGGAACATGGCAGCCTTTCCCTAAAAATAGCGCCACAGGGAGGCCACCTTGACCAACAGCCAGCTGACGCCCGGCGTGGTGCCGGGGCGCTTGCCCGCCGCAGCCTATGCCGAAAACTTCGCGGATCACGAACCGCCGCTGGATGCGCACGAGGCGCATGTGGCTGCGGACCGCTGTTATTTCTGCCATGACGCGCCCTGCGTCACGGCCTGCCCCACGGGGATCGACATTCCGCTGTTCGTCCGCCAGATCGCCACCGGCACGGCCGAGGCGGCGGCGCGCACGATCTGGTCGGCGAACATCCTCGGCGGCATGTGCGCCCGCGTCTGCCCGACAGAGACGCTCTGCGAGGAAGCCTGCGTGCGCGAGGCGGCCGAGGGCAAGCCGGTGGAAATCGGCCGGCTGCAACGGTTCGCCACCGATACCGCGATGGCCCGCGGCGGCCATCCCTTCGCCCGCGCCCCGGTGACGGGGCGGCGCGTGGCGGTGGTGGGGGCGGGGCCGGCGGGGCTGGCCTGTGCGCACCGGCTGGCGATGAAGGGCCACGATGTCGTGATCTATGACGCGCGGCCCAAGCCCGGGGGCCTCAACGAATACGGGATCGCGACCTACAAGGCCACGGGCGGCTTCGCGCAGCGCGAGGTGGAATGGCTTTTGTCCATCGGCGGGATCGAGATCAGGAACGGCATGGTGCTGGGCCGCGACATCACGCTGGCCGGGTTGCAGGCCGAATACGACGCGGTGTTCCTGGGCATGGGTCTTGCCGGGGTCAATGCGCTGGGCGCGCCGGGCGAGGACCGGGGCCATGTCGGCAATGCCGTCGATTTCATCGCGCGGCTGCGCCAGGCCGAAGACCGTTCCATCGTGCCGGTGGGCCGCGACGTGGTGGTGGTGGGCGGCGGCATGACGGCGGTGGACGCGGCGGTGCAGTCGAAACTGCTGGGGGCGGAAAACGTCACCATCGTCTATCGCCGCGATCAGGCGCGGATGAGCGCATCGGGCCACGAACAGGATCACGCGACCAGCGCCGGGGTGCGCATCGTCACCAATGCCGCCCCCGTCGCCGTGCATGGCAACGGCGCGGTGGCCGAGGTCGAATTCGCCTATACCGAGGAAGGCCCCGATGGCCGCCTGCGCCCGACCGGGGAAACCTTCCGCCTCAAGGCCGACCAGTTGTTCAAGGCCATCGGCCAGCGGCTGGAAGGCGCGCCCGACGGGCTGGCGGTGCAGGGCGGCAAGATCGCCGTCACCGGCCCCGGCCGCACCGGCCTGCCCGGTGTCTGGGCCGGGGGCGACTGCGCCGCGGGGGGCGAGGACCTGACCGTGACCGCGGTGGCCGAGGGCCGCGACGCGGCCGAGGACATCCATCTGGCGCTGGCGGCACGGACATGACCGCCCGGCGGCTTTCCGCAACACCCTCTTGCGTCCGCGGGGCGGGGGTGTCACTTGCTGCGCCCAAGCCAGCCCGGAGAGCCGATGGACCAGATCCTGGACGCAATCGTCGCTTTCGTCAGCGCGCACAGGGCCTGGGCGGGCTATCTCGCCTTCGTCTTCGCGCTGTGCGAGACGATCGCCTTCATCTCGATCCTCATCCCCTCGACCGCGATCCTGATCGGGGTGGGCGCGCTGGTGGCGACCGGCGGGCTCGACTTCACGCCGATCTGGGTGGGCGGCGCGCTGGGGGCGCTGGCGGGGTCGAACCTGTCCTACTGGCTCGGCTGGCGCTATGGCGGGCGGCTGCTGGCGCTCCCGCCGCTGAACCGCTACCCGGAATTTGTCGACAGCGGCACCGCCGCCTTTGCCCGCTGGGGTGCGGTGACGGTGCTGATCGGGCATTTCTTCGGCCCGCTGCGGTCCGTCGTCTTTCTGATGTCGGGCATGGCGCGCATGCCGCTGTGGCAGTTCCAGGCGTTCAACCTGCTGGGCGCGGTGGCCTGGGCCTGGGCGATCCCGAAATCGGGCGAACTGGGCGGAAGCGCGCTCGGCCATATCTGGTCGCTGGTCTTCGGCGGCTGAACGGTCCTTTCCATCTACCCACGACAGACCCCGACGGCGCGGGCCCCCCGGCCCCGCCGGCCGGCGGCACATGGAGGTAACAATGGCCAACCTGCAAACCGATTTCATCGGCATCCGTTCGCCCAACCCGTTCTGGCTGGCCTCCGCCCCGCCGACGGACAAGGAATACAACGTCCGCCGGGCCTATGAGGCCGGATGGGGCGGGGTGGTGTGGAAGACGCTGGGGGCAGAGGGCCCGCCGGTCGTCAACGTCAACGGCCCCCGCTATGGCGCGATCTGGGGCGCCGACCGCCGGGTGCTGGGGCTGAACAACATCGAGCTGATCACCGACCGCCCGCTGGAGGTGAACCTGCGCGAGATCAAGCAGGTCAAGCGCGACTGGCCCGACCGCGCGCTGGTCATCAGCCTGATGGTCCCCTGCGACGAGCAGAGCTGGCGCGACATCCTGGCCCGGATCGAGGATACCGGCGCCGACGGGGTGGAACTGAACTTCGGCTGCCCCCATGGCATGAGCGAGCGGGGCATGGGGTCCGCCGTCGGCCAGGTGCCGGAATATATCGAGATGGTCACGCGCTGGGTCAAACAGTACAGCCGCATGCCCTGCATCGTGAAGCTGACCCCCAACATCACCGACATCCGCAAGCCCGCCGAGGCCGCGAAACGCGGCGGTGCCGATGCGGTGAGCCTGATCAACACCATCAACTCGATCACCTCGGTCAACCTCGACAGTTTCTGCCCGGAACCGATGATCGACGGCAAGGGCGCGCATGGCGGCTATTGCGGCCCGGCGGTCAAGCCCATCGCGCTGAACATGGTGGCGGAAATCGCCCGCAGCCCGGAAACCCGCGGCCTGCCGATTTCCGGCATCGGCGGCGTCACCACCTGGCGCGACGCGGCGGAGTTCATGGCGCTCGGCGCCGGGACGGTGCAGGTCTGCACCGCGGCGATGACCTATGGTTTCAAGGTCGTGCAGGAAATGATCTCGGGCCTGTCGCAGTACATGGACGAAAAGGGCTTCGCCTCCACCGCCGATCTGGTGGGCCGCGCGGTGCCGAACGTGACCGACTGGAACCAGCTGAACCTCAACTACGTCGCCAAGGCCCGCATCGACGAGGACGCCTGCATCAAATGCGGCCGCTGCTATGCCGCCTGCGAGGATACCAGCCACCAGGCCATCGTCATGCACCCCGGCCGCCGGTTCGAGGTGGACGAGGCCGAATGCGTGGCCTGCAACCTCTGCCTCAACGTCTGTCCGGTGGAAAACTGCATCAGCATGGTGGCGCTGCCCAAGGGCATGGTGGATCCGCGCACCGGTATTCCGGTCGGCGATTACGCCAACTGGACGACACATCCCAACAACCCGATGGCGCGCGCGGCCGAATAGCGGCGCGCCATGTCCTCCCGACTGCGGGTCCCCGGTCCGGGGGCCCGTTTTTTGTTGCGGCGGTTCCCTTGCCGGACGTACCGGCCTATATCGGCACGGACCCAGGAGACGCCGATGCACCATTCCATCCTCGACCTCTCGCCCATCCCCGACGGCTTTACCGCCGCCGAGGCGCTGGCCAACACGCTCGACCTCGCCCGCCATGCCGAGGGCTGGGGCTATCACCGCTTCTGGCTGGCCGAACACCACAACATGCCCGGGATCGCCAGCGCCGCCACCGCGGTGGTGATCGGCCATGTCGCGGCGGGGACGACGCGGATCCGCGTGGGGGCGGGGGGGATCATGCTGCCCAACCACGCGCCGCTGGTGATCGCCGAACAGTTCGGCACGCTGGCGACGCTGTTCCCCGGGCGGATCGACCTCGGGCTCGGGCGCGCGCCGGGCACCGACATGGGCACCGCCCGCGCACTGCGCCGGCATATGGCGGCAGAGGATACCTTTCCGCAGGATGTGCTGGAACTCTTGACCTATTTCGGCCCCGAAGAGGTGCAGGGCCAGATCCGGGCCGTGCCGGGCACGGGCACGCAGGTGCCCGTCTGGATCCTGGGGTCGAGCCTTTACGGCGCGCAACTGGCCGCCTGGGCCGGGCTGCCCTATGCTTTCGCGTCGCATTTCGCGCCCCAGATGCTGGACGAGGCGGCAGAGGTGTACCGCCACCAGTTCCGCCCCTCGGTCTATCTCGACCGGCCGCATTTCATGATGGCGATCGGGGTCTATGCCGCGGATACGGATGCCGAGGGCGAATACCTCAAATCCTCGATGATGCAGCAGTTCGCCGCGCTGCGCATGGGCACGCCCGGCAAGCTGCCGCGCCCGGTGCATGACGTGGAACAGCGCCTGCCGCGGGCGGTGCTGGCGGGCGTGAACCAGGCGCTGGCCTGTTCGGTGGCGGGCAGCCGCGACACCGTGCGCGCCGGCATCGCCCGGTTGGTCGAGCGCCTGAAACCCGACGAGGTGATGCTGGCCGGCCAGATCCACGACCATGCCGCGCGCCTGCGGTCCTTCGAGATCGCGGCGGGGGTGATGGAGGATCTGGCGTAGCCCGCGCAGGGCCAAGCGCAGGACGAACAGACAAACGGGGGCAAGGCGAATCCGCATCCCCCGACCCTGCGCCGGGCCGGGTTAACGCCCGCCTGATTTCACACCGCCAGCATCCGCGTGAACAGCCGTTCCAGATGGCGTTCGGCCTCGGGGTAGGGGTCGGGTTCGGCTGGGCCCAGGACACCGCGCACCTGCACGTCGAAATCGGCGTAATGCTGCGTCAGCGCCCAGATGGAAAAGATCAGATGCTTGGGGTGCACATCGGCCAGCCGCCCCGCCGCGATCCAGCCGCGGATCACCGCCGCCTTCGTCTCGACCAGCGCCGCCAGATCGCCGGTGATCGCCGCCCCCATCCGCGGCGCGCCCTGAAGCACCTCGTTCGCGAACAGCCGGCTTTCGCGCGGCATGTCGCGGCTCATCTGCAGCTTGCGGCGCACATAGGTCAGGATTTCGGCCAGCGGTTCGCCTTCGGGGTCCATCTCGCGCAGGGGCTGCAGCCAGATGTCCAGCAGGTCGCCCAACAGCGCGGCATGGATCGCCTCTTTCGAGGGGAAATAATACAGCAGGTTGGGCTTCGACAGCCCCGCCACCTCTGCGATCTGATCGAGCGTCGCCCCCCGGAACCCCTGCGCCGAAAAGACCTCGAGCGCGGCTTCGAGGATCGTTTCCCGGTTCCGCCGCTGAATGCGCGTGCGCGGTCGTGTCATGCCTGCCGTCTCCTGCCTTTCCGCAGTTCCTGCCGATGCCGCGCGCCCTGCGCGGGGCCGCTTGCCAAGCGGCCCGGACGGGTGCCGGGATCGCCGACGACCTTGACTGTCCGGGACGCTCTGCTAGCCTCGCTGACCAGACGGTAAAATTCTTCACCGCCCCTGTCAAAGGCGCATCGCAGGGGCAGAACGGGGGGTCTCCCATGGCGCTCGACCGCAACCTTGCACCGAACGATCTGAACGCGTTCTGGATGCCCTTCACCGCGAACCGCCAGTTCAAGAAGGCGCCGCGGATGTTCGTGGCCGCAAAGGACATGCATTACACCACGCAGGATGGCCGGCAGGTGCTGGACGGCACGGCGGGGCTGTGGTGCTGCAACGCGGGCCACTGCCGCCCGAAGATCACTGAGGCGATCCAGCGGCAGGCGGCGGAACTCGACTATGCGCCGGCGTTCCAGATGGGCCATCCGGTGGCGTTCGAACTGGCCAACCGCCTGATCGACATCGCGCCCGAGGGGATCGAACATGTGTTCTACACCAACTCGGGGTCCGAGTCGGTGGAAACCGCGCTCAAGATCGCCATCGCCTGGCACCGCGCCCGGGGCGAGGGTGCGCGCACCCGGCTGATCGGGCGCGAACGCGGCTATCACGGGGTGAACTTCGGCGGCATCTCGGTCGGCGGGATCGTCAACAACCGCAAGGTCTTCGGCAGCCTGCTGACGGGGGTGGACCATCTGCCCCATACCCATCTGCCGGGCCAGAACGCCTTTACCCGCGGCCAGCCGGAACACGGGGCGAACCTCGCGGACGATCTGGAACGCATCGTGGCGCTGCACGGCGCCGAAACCATCGCCGCGGTGATCGTGGAACCGATGGCGGGGTCCACCGGCGTGCTGTTGCCGCCCAAGGGCTATCTGGAAAAACTGCGCGCGATCACGAAGAAGCACGGGATCCTGCTGATCTTCGACGAGGTGATCACCGGCTTCGGCCGCCTCGGCAGCCCCTTCGCCGCGCAGCATTTCGGCGTGCTGCCCGACATGATCACCACCGCCAAGGGGCTGACGAACGGCGTGATCCCGATGGGCGCGGTGCTGACCACCGCCGAGGTGCACGACGCCTTCATGACCGGGCCCGAACATCTGATCGAGCTTTTCCACGGCTATACCTATTCCGGCAACCCGATCGCGGCGGCCTGCGGCGTGGCGACGCTGGAAACCTACCGCGAAGAGGGCCTTTTCCAGCGCGCCGCCGATCTCGCCCCCTATTGGGAAGACGCGCTGCACAGCCTCAAGGGCCTGCCGCATGTGATCGACATCCGCAACATGGGCCTGATCGGCGCGGTGGAACTGGACCCGATCCCCGGCCAGCCGACCAAACGCGCCTTCGACGCCTTCCTCGCCGCCTATGACAAGGGGATCCTGATCCGCACCACCGGCGACATCGTCGCGCTCTCGCCGCCGCTGATCATCACCAGGGCGCAGATCGACGATTTGATCGGCACGCTTGGCGATGTTCTGAAAACGCTCTGAGGAAAGGCCCACCCATGCGCCCCGCCTGCACCGCGACGCAACTGATCGACGACGATCAGGTCCGCGTCACCCGTTTCGATTTTCCGCCCGGCGCCGAAACCGGCTGGCACCGGCACGGGCATGATTATGTCATCACCGCGCTGACGGATTGCCCGATGCTGCTGGAAGAACCCGGCGGCGCCAGCCGCAAGGTGCTGATCCCCGCCGGCACCGTCTATCGCCGGGCCGAGGGGGTGGAACATAACGTCATCAACGACGGCGACGCGGTGATGAGCTTCGTGGAACTGGAATTGAAGTAGGGCTGCGGCCCCTTCACTTTCTGTCCCTAAATATCCCACGGGGGTGCGGGGGTGTGAAACCCCCGCTCCTGCGCCATCCACCGGGCACTGCCTGCAAGGTCTTTCCCCCCGCAACCATTTCCCCCGCCGAAAGAACGGGCAACCGTCCCCTGCCGCCGCGAAAGCTGTTGACCGGATGGCGCGGGTATGGTCGCCTTCCTTGACCATCCGGTCAGAAAAGACCGGCCACGAAAGATTCGGGCCACGAAAGAGTCGAGGGCAGGGGCGCAAGACCCCGCCCCGCAGGGAGAAAAAGGATGCCGGCACCGGGCGAGAACCTGCGGATCGATTCCGCGCGGCTGTGGGACAGCCTGATGGAGATGGCGAAGGCCGGCCCCGGGGTCGCGGGCGGCAACAACCGCCAGACGCTGACCGATGCCGATGCCGAGGGGCGCGCGCTGTTCCGGGACTGGTGTCAGGCCGCGGGCTGCACCATGGGCGTCGATACGATGGGCAACATGTTCGCCACCCGCCCCGGCACCGACCCCGACGCGCTGCCGGTCTATATCGGCAGCCATCTGGACACCCAGCCCACGGGCGGCAAGTTCGACGGGGTTCTGGGCGTGCTGGCGGGGCTGGAGGTCATCCGTTCGATGAACGACCTCGGCATCCGCACGCGGCACCCCGTGGTCGTCACCAACTGGACGAACGAGGAGGGCGCGCGGTTCGCGCCCGCCATGCTCGCCTCGGGCGTCTTCGCGGGGGTGCATACGCAGGACTATGCCTATGCCCGCACCGATCTCGACGGCAAGCGGTTCGGGGATGAATTGGCGCGCATCGGCTGGGTCGGCGACGAAACCGTGGGTGCCCGCAGGATGCATGCGATGTTCGAGCTGCACATCGAACAGGGCCCGATCCTCGAGGCAGAGGGCCGCGACATCGGCGTCGTCACCCATGGGCAGGGCCTCTGGTGGCTGGAAATCACCCTCACGGGCAAGGACGCGCATACCGGCTCGACGCCGATGAAGATGCGGGTGAACGCGGGCCTCGGCATGGCGCGGATCACCGAACGGGTGCACCAGATCGCCATGAGCCACCAGCCCGACGCCGTGGGCGCGGTGGGGCAGGTCAACGTGTTCCCGAACAGCCGCAACGTGATCCCCGGCAAGGTGGTGTTCACGGTCGACATCCGCTCGCCCGATCAGGCCAAGCTCGATGCGATGCGGGCAGAGGTGGAACGGGCGGCCCATGCGGTGGCGGCCGAACTGGGCCTCGGCTGCGAAATCGAGGCGGTGGGGCATTTCGATCCCGTCACCTTCGACCCCGGTCTGGTCACGGTGGTGCGGGCGGCGGCGGAACGGTTGGGGTTCAGCCATATGGACATCGTGTCGGGCGCGGGCCACGACGCCTGCTGGATCAACCGCGTCGCCCCCACGGTGATGATCATGTGCCCCTGCAAGGACGGGCTGAGCCATAACGAGGCAGAGGATATCCTGCCCCAATGGGCGGCGGCGGGGACGGATGTGCTGTTCCACGCGGTGCTGGAAACGGCGCAGGTGGTATCCTGACCCCGGCCCCGGGGGGCTGTCTGCCCCCCGGACCCCCCGAGGATATTTTCGGACAGAAAATGAAGGGCGCGGGCCCGGCTGATGCAGTGGAGGAAGGGCAATGAGCACGATCATCCGCAACGGCACCATCGTCACGCATGACCTGACCTGTAAGGCGGATGTGCGCATCGAGGGCGGGCGCATCGCCGGGATCGGGCAGGGCTTGGCCGGTGGCGGGACGGAACTGGATGCGACCGGCTGTTACATCATGCCGGGCGGCATCGACCCGCATACGCATCTGGAAATGCCCTTCATGGGCACCTATTCGGCCGACGATTTCGACAGCGGCACCCGGGCGGCGCTGGCGGGCGGGACGACGATGGTGATCGACTTCGCGCTGCCCGCGCCCGGTCAGGGGCTGCTGGACGCGCTGGCGATGTGGCACAACAAGTCGACGCGGGCGAACTGCGATTATTCCTACCACATGGCGGTGACATGGTGGGGCGAACAGGTGTTCGACGAGATGCAGGCGGTGGTGGACAGGGGCATCACCAGCTTCAAGCATTTCATGGCCTACAAGGGCAGCCTGATGGTGAACGATGACGAGATGTTCGCCAGTTTCCGCCGCCTGTCCGGCCTTGGCGGCGTCGCCATGGTGCATGCCGAAAACGGCGATCTGGTGGCCGAGGTTTCCGCCCGGCTGCTGCGCGAGGGAAACACCGGCCCCGAGGCGCACGCCTATTCCCGCCCGCCCGAGGTGGAGGGCGAGGCCACGAACCGCGCCATCATGATCGCGGGCATGGCCGGCGTGCCGCTTTATGTCGTGCATACCTCTTGCGAACAGGCGCATGAGGCGATCCGGCGCGCGCGGCAGGCGGGGCAAAGGGTCTGGGGCGAGCCGCTGATCCAGCACCTGACGCTGGACGACAGCGAATACCTCAACCCCGACTGGGACCATGCCGCCCGCCGCGTGATGTCGCCGCCCTTCCGCGACCGGCGCCATCAGGACAGCCTTTGGGCCGGGCTGTCGGCGGGCAGCCTGTCGGTGGTGGCGACCGACCATTGCGCCTTCACCACCGCGCAAAAGCGGGTGGGCCTTGGGGATTTCACCAGGATCCCCAACGGCACCGGCGGGCTGGAGGATCGGCTGCCCATGCTCTGGACCCATGGGGTGCGGACGGGGCGGCTGACGATGAACGAATTCGTCGCCGTGACCTCGACCAATGTCGCCAAGATCTTCGGCATGTATCCCCGCAAGGGGGCGGTGGCCGTGGGGGCGGATGCCGATCTGGTGGTGTGGGATCCCGAAAAGCGCAAGGTGATCAGTGCGGGGGCGCAGCAATCGGCCATCGACTACAACGTGTTCGAGGGGCAGGAGGTGATCGGCCTGCCGCGCTTTACCCTGTCGCGCGGCAAGGTGGTGGTGCATGACGGCGAGATGCGGACCGAGGAAGGCCACGGCCGGTTCGTCGCGCGCGAGGCGAACCAGCCGGTGAACCGGGCGCTTTCCACCTGGCGCGCGCTGACCGCGCCGCGGCCGGTGGCGCGGGCGGGCATTCCGGCGACGGGGGTCTAGGTGGCGGACGCATCCCCCCTGCTGTCGGCCTTTCCGATCACCCCGATGGACGGGCGGGGCGCGGTGGATGTCGCCGCGGTGGAACGGCTGGCGGCCCGGCTGGCCACGGCGGGGGTGGGGCAGATCGGGCTGCTGGGCAGTACCGGCAGCCAGCCCTATCTGCCGCGCGGCCTGCGGCGCGAGATCGTGGCGGCCACGGTCGCCGCCGCGCGGGGCGTGCCGGTCGCGGTGGGCGTGGGCGCGCCCGCGCTGGCCGAGGTGCTGGACAATATCCGCGATGCCGCCGGGGCCGGGGCCGCCGCCGCGCTGCTGGCGCCGCAGACCTATCAGCCCCTGCGCGAGGATGAGGTGTTCACCCTTTACCGGATCGCGGCGGCCGAGGGGGGCTTGCCGGTCATCCTCTACAACAACCCCGGCACGACGAAGGTGACGTTTTCCCCCGCGCTGATCGCCCGCATCGCGGCGCTGCCCGGGGTGGTGGCGGTGAAGATGCCGCCCCGGCCCGACCCGGCGGCGGAAATCGCGGCGCTTGGCGCGGTGCTGCCGCCGGGGGTGGTGCTGGGCTACAGCGGCGATGCGATGATCGCGGGCGCGTTGCGGGCCGGCGCGGGGGCGTGGTTTTCGGTGCTGGCGGGGCTGTTCCCCGACCCCTGCCTTGCGATGAGCCGGGCGGCGGGCGCGGGGGACCGGGCGGGGCTCGCCGCGCTGGATGCGCGGCTGGCGCCGGTCTGGCGGGTGTTTTCGGATCTGACCAGCTATCGTGCGATTCACGCGGCCGCAGGGATCGCGGGGTTCGGGCACTGCGCCCCGCCCCTGCCGGTGCTGCCGCTGGAAGGCGCGGAACGCAAGGCGGTGGAAATGGCGCTGAAGGAGGCGGAGCTTCTGGCATGAGAGACATGCAGTCCCAGCAAGCGCAGGCAAGCGAGGCGGTGATCGAGGCGAAGGGGCTGGACCTGACCTTTGCGACCGCCGATGGCCCGGTGCAGGCATTGCGCGATGTGACGCTGACCATCCGGCGCGGCGATTTCGTCAGCTTCATCGGGCCTTCGGGCTGCGGCAAGACCACCTTCCTGCGCTGTATCGCGGGGCTGGAACAGCCCACGGGCGGGACGCTCACGGTGAACGGCATGACGCCCGACGCCGCGCGGCGGTCGCGCGCCTATGGCTATGTGTTCCAGGCGGCGGGGCTTTACCCCTGGCGGACGATCGCGGGCAACATCCGCCTGCCGCTGGAGATCATGGGCTTTCCGCGCGCCGAACAGCAGGCGCGGGTGGACCGGGTGCTGAAGCTGGTGGAGCTGGAGGGTTTCGGGCGCAAGTACCCGTGGCAGCTGTCGGGCGGCATGCAGCAGCGGGCGAGCATCGCGCGGGCGCTGGCCTTCGACGCGGATCTGTTGCTGATGGACGAACCCTTCGGCGCGCTGGATGAAATCGTGCGCGACCGGCTGAACGAGGAACTGCTGAAGCTTTGGGCCGCGACGGGCAAGACCATCGGCTTCGTCACCCATTCGATCCCCGAGGCGGTGTATCTGTCGACGAAGATCGTGGTCATGTCGCCGCGCCCCGGGCGGATCACGGATGTGATCGACAGCCCGTTGCCGCGCGAGCGGCCACTCGATATCCGCGACAGCCGGGAGTTCATCGAGATCGCGCAGCGGGTGCGCGAGGGGTTGAGGGCGGGCCATGTCGAGGATTGAGCCATGGGGAGAGGGCGGCGGGGGGCCAGCCCCCCGCACCCCCCGCTCAGGAGGGCTGTCTGCCCTCCTGAGAACCTCCCGAGAGTATTTTCGGCAAGATGAAGCGGCGGAGGGGTTCCTCTTGCCGGAGGTGTGGACGAACGGGCCGGGGGAGGGGCGGGCATGAGGGCTGCGGTTCCCGTCCTGACCGTGGTCGCGGCGATCCTTGCGCTGTGGTATGTCGCGGCCGTCGGGCTCAATGCGCAATGGACCCGCGACCAGGCGGCGCGCGCCGGGGTCGAGGTCGGGTGGTCCGGCATCGCCCGCGACGCGATGGTGCAGGAACGCCCGCGCCTGCCCGCGCCCCATCAGGTGGCGGCCGAATTCTGGAGGCTGACCTGGGGCGAGGAGGTCGAGGGGCGGCGCGGTATCGTCAACACCGGCAGCCTGTCGAACCGCAGCCTGATCTATCACGGCTGGGTCACGCTGTCGGCCACCGCGCTCGGTTTCCTGTTCGGGGCGGGGTTCGGGATCCTGCTGGCCATCGGCATCGTCTGGAACCGCGCCACCGACATGAGCGTGATGCCCTGGGCCATCGCGAGCCAGACGGTACCCATCGTCGCCATCGCGCCGATGATCATCGTGGTGCTGAACTCGGTCGGCATCTCGGGGCTGGTGCCCAAGGCGATCATCGCCGCCTATCTGAGCTTCTTCCCCGTCGTCGTCGGCATGGTGAAGGGGCTGCGCAGCCCCGATGCGATGCAGATCGACCTTTTGCGCACCTGGAACGCCAGCGGGTTGCAGGGGTTGTGGAAGCTGCGGCTGCCGGCCTCGATGCCCTATCTTTTCGCCTCGCTCAAGGTCGGGATCGCGGCGAGCCTCGTGGGCACGATCGTGGCGGAACTGCCGCTGGGCGGCGCGGGGCTGGGCACGCGGCTGCTGGCGGGCAGCTATTACGGGCAGACGATCCAGATCTGGGCCACGCTAATCGCGGCGGCCATTCTGGCCTCTGTCATGGTGGGGACGGTCGGCGTGGTGCAGCGCGCGACCCTGCGGCGGACGGGGTTCCGGTGATGGCGATACCGGCATGGGCGCGGTCGGTGGTCTGGGGCGCGGGGGCGGCGGCGGTGCTGCTGGCCGTGCTGGCGCTGGCCCGGCCGGGGATGCTGGACGGGCGGGCGGCGGCGCTGCTGGCGGTCTGGGTGCTGGCCTGGGCGGTGAACGCGCGGCTGGCGGCGGCGGCGCGGGGGCGGATCGCGCGGGCGCTGGTGGCGGTGCTGTTCGGGGCGACCCTGCTGGCCTTGTGGGAAATGGCGGTGCGGCTTTACGCCGTGCCGCCGGTGATCCTGCCCGCGCCCACGGATGTCGCCCGGGCCTTTGCCGCATCCACCCCGATCCTCTGGGCCGATTTCGTGCAGACCTTCCTCAAGGGCGCGCTGTCGGGCTATGCCATCGGCTGCGCCGCCGCCTTCGCCACCGCGGTCGCCGTCGACCGTTCGCCCTTCCTGCAACGCGGCCTGCTGCCGGTGGGCAATTTCGTCGCCGCCCTGCCCATCGTCGGCATCGCGCCGATCCTGGTGATGTGGTTCGGCTTCGACTGGCAGTCGAAGGCGGCCGTGGTGGTGGTGATGGTGTTCTTCCCCATGCTGGTCAACTGCGTCGAGGGGCTGAAGGCCACCGACGCGATGCAGCGCGACCTGATGGCGACCTATTCGGCCAGCTACTGGCAAAGCCTGCTGAAACTGCGCATCCCCGCGGCCATGCCCTTCATCTTCAACGGGCTCAAGATCGCGACCACGCTGGCCCTGATCGGCGCCATCGTGGCCGAGTTCTTCGGCAGCCCGGTGGTGGGGATGGGGTTCCGCATCTCGACCGAGGTCGGCAAGCTGCGGCTCGACATGGTCTGGGCAGAGATCGCGGTGGCGGCGCTGGCGGGTTCGGCCTTCTATGGGCTGGTGGCGGTATTGGAAAAAGGGGTGACGTTCTGGCACCCTTCACAGCGAGGCCGGTAGCGGCCCACAACACGGAGGTACGGAGATGAAAGGTACGCAACTGAGGATGTGGATGCTGTCGGCCGTCTCGGGGCTGGCACTGGCGGGGGCGGCGCAGGCCGAGGACGTGACGCTGCAACTCAAATGGGTGACGCAGGGCCAGTTCGCGGGCTATTTCGTCGCGCTCGACAAAGGGTTTTACGAGGAAGAGGGGCTGAACGTCACCATCAAGCCGGGCGGCCCGGATGTGGCGCCGGTGCAGGTGCTGATCGGCGGGGGCGCGGATGTGATGGTGGACTGGATGCCCTCGGCGCTGGCGGCGCGCGAACAGGGGGCGCCGGTGGTCAACATCGCGCAGCCCTTCAAGTCGTCGGGGATGATGCTGACCTGCCTCAAGGAATCCGGCGTGGCCTCGCCTGCCGATTTCAAGGGCAAGACGCTCGGCGTCTGGTTCGGGGGCAACGAATATCCGTTCCTGAACTGGATGAACAAGCTGGGCCTGAAAACCGACGGCAGCGACGTGACGGTGCTGAAACAGGGCTTCAACGTCGATCCGCTGTTGCAGAAACAGGCGGCCTGCATTTCCACCATGACCTACAACGAATACTGGCAGGTGATCGACGCGGGCGTCAGCCCCGACGACCTGATCACCTTCAAGTATGAAGACGAGGGCGTGGCGACGCTGGAGGACGGGCTCTACGTCATCGAGGACAAGCTGAAGGATCCGGCCTTCGTCGAGACGATGGCGAAATTCGTCCGCGCCAGCATGAAGGGCTGGAAATACGCCGAGGAAAACCCCGACGAAGCCGCGATGATCGTGCTGGACAATGACGAGACCGGCGCCCAGACCGAAACCCATCAGAAACGCATGGTGGGCGAGATCGCCAAGCTGACGGCGGGGTCGGACGGCACGCTCGACCCGGCGGATTACGACCGCACGGTGGCCGCGCTGATGTCGGGCGGGTCGGATCCGGTGATCACCAGGACGCCCGAGGGCGCCTGGACCCATGCGGTGACGGATATCGCGCTGAAATAGGCGGGGGCGGCGGGGCGCGGGCCGGATGGTTCCGCGCCCCTTGCCCGGGCCTTGGCCATATGGCGGGCCTATGGCAGGCGATCCGGGGGCTTGCGGCTGCCGCAGGGTCGGGCATTGTCGGACCCGACGGACCGGCGAAGGGGCGCAACGTGACGGAACCGAAGGATGCGGCGGGCGGGGCGAACCGGCCGCTGGTGGCGGCGCTGATCGGGGCGATGGTCCTGCCGGTGTTGGCGCGGCTGACCGGGATCCTGACGGCCGAGGTGCTGTCCTGGGCCGTGGCGGTGGCCGTCGCGGTGCTGAACTGGCGCGGGCAGGGATTGCGGGAACTTTACCTGATCGGCCTGGCCTGCGCGCTGACGGTGGCGACGGTGATGTTCGCGCCCGATCCGGGGGCGGCGGTGGCCGGGGCCTTCCGGCAGGGCGTGTTCCTCATGGCCTTCGTGCTGATGCTGGGCCTTCTGCACGAGGCTGCGTCGAGTTCGCCCGCCGTGTCGGAAACCGGCCTCTTCCTGACGCGCCAGCCCGCGACGCGGCGGTTCTATGCGCTGTATCTGGGCACGGGCTTCATGTCGGTGCTGTTCAACCTCGGCACGATCAGCTTCCTGCTGCCGCTGGTGCAGCGCGGCATCGCCGCCGCGGGGCCGGATGACGGGCTGAACCATGTGCGCGAACGCCGCCAGATTTCGGCCATGCTGCGCGGGTTCGGCTGGGCGGTGGTCTGGTCGCCCACCGCCATCGCGCCGCTGGCGCTGTTCGAGATCCTGCCGAATGTGGACCGCATGGGGTGGAGCCTGATGGGCTTCGGCATCTTCGCCGTGATGCTGCTGGTCGGCGCGGCCGAGGACCGGTGGAGCGCGCGGGGCGTGCGGACACGCCGCCCCCGCACCGCGCCCGCCGTGCCCTGGGCGGCCATGGCGCGGTTCGCGCTGGTCTGCCTGTGGCTGTTCGGCATGGCCGAACTGGTGGCCTGGGCGACGGGGGACACGATCGTCTTCGGGCTCATCTGTTGCTGCCCGCTGCTGATGGCGGGCTGGATCGCGGCGCAGACGCGGGGCGGGCCGGGCGTGGCGGCGCGGGCGGTGGGGCGGCGGTTGCGCCATGTCGCGCTCACGCGGCTGCCGCAGGCGGCGGGGGTGGCGGTGACGCTCGGCACTTCGGGCTATATCGGGCGGCTCGGCGCGGCCTTCGTGCCGGCAGAGGCGCTGGCGGCCGCGCTCGGCGTGGACCGGATGCCCGACTGGCTCTTGCTGGCGCTGATCCCGCCGGCGGTGTCGCTGTCGAGCCTTCTGGGCCTCAGCCCGATCATCCTCGCGGTGTTCTTCGGCAGCCTTTTCGCCGCATTGCCGGTGCTGCCGGCGGATCCGACGCTGCTGGCGCTGGCGATTTCCTGTGGCTGGGGGCTGGCGTCGAGTTTCTCGCCCTTCGCCACGGTGGTGCTGGTGGCCAGCGGCCTGACCGGCATCCGCCCGGTGCGGATGACGCTGGTGTGGAACCTGCGCTTCAACCTGCTGGCGTCGGCGGCGCTGTTTCCGGTGTTCTGGCTGCTGACCGGGGGGCGCTAGGCCGGACTGCTCGGCCCTTCTGCCCTGTCCGGCGAAGGCGCGTGCCTTCGCCACAGCGCTTCAGATCGAGTTGCCCCGGCCGGGGGCCCCAAGCCCCCGGCCAGCGCCCGCCCCGCCCATGGCGGGCGCTTCTCGCCCGCCGGGGCAGGCGCCGGCCTCTCGGATCCGGGGCGTCACGGTTTCCAGTGGCACCGCCGCGCGAACGGGCGGGGGAAACGCGGTGCGTTTCCTCATCCCGCCCGGCCCGGTGATGGTGTGAATGTCAATCCGCCCCAGGCGGCGACGCAAGGTCATGGGCGGGGCAGGGCGCAAGGAAATTGCGCTGTCACCCGGGGCGGGGATAGGATCCGCCCGGCGCGGGGGCGAGCCTCTGCCCGCATTGCCCCCGATGGAGGATCTCATGGCCCTGCCCGAAGCGTTCCGCAACCGCCTGCGCCTGCCCGCGATCGCGGCCCCGATGTTCCTGACCTCGGGCCCCGACCTGGTGGTCGAGGTCTGCCGTTCGGGTCTTGTCGGCACCTTCCCGGCGCTGAACCAGCGCACGGTGGAGGGCTATGGCGAATGGCTTGAGGAAATCGAACGAAGGCTGGCCGCGCATCCCGGCGCCGCGCCCTATGGCGTGAACCTGATCGTGCACAAATCGAACCCCCGCCTGCGCGCGGATGTCGAGATGACGGTGAAGCACCGGGTGCCGGTGGTGATCACCTCGCTCGGTGCGGTGAAGGATGTGGTGGACGCGGTGCATTCCTATGGCGGGCTGGTGTTCCATGACGTCATCAACCGCCGCCACGCCGAAAAGGCGGCCGAGGCCGGGGTGGACGGCATCATCGGCGTCGCCGCCGGTGCAGGCGGGCATGCGGGCGCGATAAGCCCCTTCGCCCTGATCCAGGAAATCCGCGAGGTCTTCGACGGCACGGTGATCCTGTCGGGCGCGATGAGCACCGGGGCCCAGATCGCCGCCGCCCGGGTGATGGGGGCCGACATGGGCTATCTCGGCACGCGGTTCATCGCCACGACGGAATCGATGGTGCCCGACAGCTACAAGCAGATGGTGCTGGCGGCGGGGGCGGCGGATGTCGTCTATACGCCCAACATCTCGGGCGTGCATGCGAACTTCCTGCGCCCCTCGATCCTGGCTGCCGGGCTCGACCCCGACAACCTGCCGCCGCATGAAAAGCTCGACATGGAAAAGGAAACCAAGGCCTGGAAGAACATCTGGTCCGCCGGCCAGGGCGTGGGTGCGGTGCGCGACCTGCCGGGGGCGGCGGATCTGTGCGAACGGCTGATCGCGGAATACCGCGCGGCGATGCAGGCCGCCTGCGCCGATCCTTTCGCGGGGTAGGCAGGCCGGGCAGGCCCCGGCCTGCGGGGCGCGCAGGTCAGGCCATTTGCCCGGCGGTGGTGCGGGTGGCGCGGTCGGCGGCCTCCGGCGGGGATATTTGGGTCACGGTGAAAGACAGGCGGCGCGCCCTTCCCGGAAGGGTGCGGCCGGTTTCACTTTCTGTCCGGAAATATCCCGGGGGTGAGGCGCGCAGCGCCGAGGGGGCTGGCCCCCTCGCCCCGCTTTCCGCCGGGTGCGCGGGCGGCGGTCTAGCGCCCGGTGAAGGCGGGCGGGCGCTTGGCGAGGAAGGCCCCCGTGCCCTCGCGGAAATCCGCGGTGCGGGTCATGGCGATGAAGCCGTTGCGCTCCGCCTCCAGATGTTCGGCGAGCGATGCGCCGAAGGCGGCGTCGAGCAGCTTGCGCCCCGCGGCGAAGGCCCGCCCCGGCCCCTGCGCCAGTTGCGCCGCCAGCGCGTCCACCGCCGCGGCAAAGCCATCGGCCGGGGCGATGCGGTTGACGATGCCCCAGTCCTGCGCCTGTTCCGCCGTCAGCGTATGCGACAGCACCATCATTTCCGCCGCCCGCCCCATGCCCACCTTGCGCGGCAGGAACCACGACCCGCCGCAATCGGGCACGGTGCCGATGCGGTCGTAGGCCATCAGGAACTTCGTCCCCGCCTGCGCGATCACGATATCGGCGGCGAGAACCAGCGAAAACCCCGCCCCCGCCGCCACCCCGTGCGGCGCGGCAAGGATCGGCGCCGGCAGGTCGCGCAGCGCCAGCACCGCGGGGTTCATCGCGTCGAGGATCGCATGCATCACCGTTTCGGTCTGCGCGGGATCGGCGGCGAAGCTCGCCACATCGCCCCCGGCCATGAAGGCCCGCCCCGCCCCGGTGAGGACGAGGCAGCGCAGCCCGTCCACCCCGGCGAAATACCGCACCGCCTCGCGCACGCCCATCGCCAGCGTCGCATCGGCGGCGTTCAGCACCGCGGGGCGGTTCAGCACCAGCCGGCCGATGCCGGTCGCGGGGTCGAAACGGGTCAGGACGGGGGCGTCTTGGTCGGTCATGGCGGCCTCTGGTTTGGAGTCGCCTACTTGGGCCCCAGGCGCAGGGCGCCGTCAAGCCGGATCACCGCGCCGTTCAGCATCGGGTTGGCGATGATATGCAGCGCCAGCGCCGCATATTCCGCTGGCCGGCCGAGCCGCGGCGGGAAGGGGACGGCGATCCCGAGGCTTTCCTGCGCGGCCTCGGGCAGGCCCTTGAGCATCGCGGTCTCGAACACGCCCGGCGCGATGGCCATGACGCGGATCGCATCCGCCGCCAGTTCGCGCGCCGCCGGCAATGTCAGCCCCACGATCCCGCCCTTGGAGGCCGCATAGCCCGTCTGGCCGATCTGGCCTTCATAGGCCGCGACCGAGGCGGTGTTGATCGCCACGCCCCTTTCGCCCGTGTCGGTGGGCGGCAGTGCCGCCGCGCCCGCCGCGAAGAGGCGCAGCAGGTTGAAGCTGCCGATCAGGTTGACCTCGATCACCCGGCGGAAATCGTCGAGCGGCATGGTGCCCTGCCGGCCCAGCATCTTGCGCGCGGGGGCGATCCCGGCGCAGTTGACCAGGATGCGGGCGGGGCCGTGCCGCGCCGCGGCCTTTGCCACCGCGGCCTCGGCGCTGGCGGCAGAGGCCACATCGCATTGCACCGCGATGCCGCCGATGTCGGCCGCCACGGCCTCTGCCGCCTCCAGGTTGAAATCCAGCAGCGCGACCTTGGCGCCGCCCTCGGCCAGCGCCCTTGCCGTCGCGGCGCCAAGGCCCGACCCCCCGCCGGTGACCAGCGCCGCTACCCCGTCGATCCTCATGGCGTCCCCCTCAGTCCAGCCGTTCCACCGCGACCGCCGTCGCCTCGCCGCCCCCGATGCAGAGCGAGGCGATGCCGCGCCGCAGCCCGTGGGTGTGCAGCGCCGCGACCAGCGTGACCAGAATCCGCGCCCCGCTCGCCCCGATGGGATGGCCGAGCGCGCAGGCGCCGCCGTGGATGTTCACCTTGTCATGCGGCAGGTCGAGGTCGCGCATGGCGGCCATGGCGACGACGGCGAAAGCCTCGTTGATTTCGTAAAGGTCCACATCGGCGGCGGTCCAGCCGGTGCGGTCCAGCAGCTTCTTCATCGCGCCCACCGGCGCGGTGGTGAACCATTCGGGCGCCTGCGCATGGCCGGCATGGCCGCGGATGGCGGCCAGCGGCGTCGCGCCCCGGCGTTCGGCCTCGGAAAGGTGCATCAGCACCAGCGCCGCCGCGCCGTCGGAGATCGAGGACGAATTCGCCGCCGTCACCGTGCCGTCCTTGCGGAAGGCGGGTTTCAGCGTCGGGATCTTGTCGGGCCGGGCGCGGCCGGGCTGTTCGTCGGTATCCACCGCCGCGCCCGCTACGGTGACGGGGGTGATTTCCTGCGCGAAATGCCCGGCGCTGATCGCCGCCAGCGCGCGTTCCAGCGAGGCCAGCGCGAAATCGTCCTGCGCCTTGCGGGTGAAGCCGTAATGGTCGGCGCAATCCTCGGCAAAGCTGCCCATCAGGCGGGGCCCGCCGCGGTCGTCGCGGGCATAGGCATCCTCCAGCCCGTCGAGGAACATGTGGTCGAGCGCCTGCGCATGGCCAAGCCGCGCCCCCGCCCGCATCCGGGGCAGCAGGTAGGGGGCGTTGGTCATGCTCTCCATCCCCCCCGCCGCGACGATCCGCGCGCTGCCCGCGGCGATGAGGTCATGGGCCAGCATCACCGCCTTCATCCCCGATCCGCAGACCTTGGACACCGTGGTGCAGGGCACCCCGCGGTCCAGCCCCGCGCCCATCGCCGCCTGCCGCGCCGGGGCCTGGCCCACGCCCGCCGACAGGACGTTGCCCATCAGCACCTCGTCGGGCTCCGTCCCCGACACCCCGGCCCGCGCCAGCGCCGCCGCCAGCGCCGCGGCCCCCAGTTGTGGCGCGGCCAGCGCCCTGAGGTCGCCCTGAAACCCGCCCATCGGCGTGCGGGCGATGGCGGCGATCACGATCGGGTCGGATGTCATGGCGGGCTCCTCTGGTCCATGCGGCGGGGCATCATCGCGCCCTGCCGGGGCGGCTGCAAGAGCCTCTGCCCGGCGGCGGTGCGGGTGGAGAGGTCGGCGGCGGGGGTTTCACACCCCCGCACCCCCGTGGGATATTTATGGACAGAAAGTGAAGGGGGCGTTTTCCGCTCGGGGAAGCGTGTCGGGCTTCATCTTGCCTGAAATACTCCGGGGGCCAGCCCCGTCCACCCGCGCGCCGCCGAAGGATCAGCCCGCGGTTTCCAGCGCCGGATAGTCTGTATAGCCCTGCCCGGGCGGGTCGGCCTCGTAGAAGGTCGCGGCGTCCGGCGCGGCAAGGGGGGCGCCGGCGGCAAGGCGGGCGGGCAGGTCGGGGTTGGCGATGAAGGGCTTGCCCCAGGCGGCGGCATCGGCCCGGCCGGCCTTGATCAGCGCCTCGCCCTCGGCCACCGTCAGGTCCTGGTTGATCACCATCTGCCCGGTGAAGGCCGCGCGCAGGGCGGGCAGCATCCCGTCGTCGCGCTTGCCCTCGCGCAGGAAGACGAAACCGGTGCCGCGCGCCGACAACTCGTGCAGCAGATGGGTATAGAGCGCCTGCGGATCGCTGTCGGACATGCCGTTGCCGGAATAGCGCGGCGCGATATGCACGCCCACGCGCCCGGCGCCCCAGTGGGCGGTCACGGCCTCTGCCACCGCCAGCGTCAGGCGGCAGCGGTTGGCGATGCTGCCGCCCCAACGGTCGGCCCGCTGGTTGGTGCCGTCGCGCAGGAACTGGTCGAGCAGGAAGCCGTTGGCGGCGTGGATCTCCACCCCGTCGAAGCCTGCGGCCTTGGCATTGGCCGCCGCCGCGGCGAAGGCGGCGATGGTTGTGGCAATATCGGCCTCGGTCATCGCGCGGGGCACCGGATAGGGACGTTTGGGGCGCAGCAGCGACACATCCCCCGGCGCGGCGAGCGCGCTTGGCGCCAGCGGCGCGCGGCCGTCGAGGTAGGAGGGATCCGACAGCCGCCCCACATGCCACAGCTGCGCCACGATCCGCCCGCCCGCCGCATGCACCGCGCCCGTCACCGCGCGCCAGCCCGCGACCTGTTCGGCCGACCACAGCCCGGGCGTATCCGGGTAGCCCACGCCGTCGGCGCAGACGGATGTCGCCTCGGTCAGGATCAGCCCGGCCCCGGCGCGTTGGGTGTAATAGTCCACCATCAGCCGCCCGGGCACGCGGCCCGGTTCGGCGCGGCAACGGGTCATGGGGGCCATGACGATGCGGTTCTTCAGCGCGATCTCGCCGAGCGTGACGGGCGTGTGCAGCATGCCGGGGCCTCCTCTCAGCGCGGACTGGTGCGCAGGCTGGCGACCGGCAGCGCATAGGCCGCGGGTTCCATCAGCCAGGTTTCCGCCGCGCCGAGCAGCGCCTGCCCGTGGGTGCGGCGCTGTTCGGCATAGGCGGCGATGACGGCGGGGTCGTTCTCGAACGCGCGCCAGCCGCGGAACCAGGCGGTCTCGTCCGGCCAGGACAGCAGCGTGACGACCGAGGGCATGGGCGGGCCGCTGATCACGTCGCAGAGCCCCATCACCCGGGCGCCCGCCGCCTGCACCCGGGGCAGCCAGGTTTCGGCCAGGAAATCGTTGACCGCGCCGGTCAGCCCGATCGCCGTCTTCTGCACGATCAGCTGGTGCAGCCCGCCCGCGCGCGCGTCGCGTTCGCTGTCCACCTGCCGGAACACCGGGTTGGGGCGCATGAAGGTGAGCTTGTTTTCCTGCACCATTTCGGACCCGGCGTTGGTCGCGGTGCGGATGCGCGGCCATTCCGGGTCGGCGTAGAACCCGCCCCAGGCGGCCTCGCGTTCGGCGAAGTCCTCCCATTCCATGATGTAGCAGAACATCGGCATGCCGGGCCCGGTCAGCGCCGCCCACCGGCCGATCACGTTGACGCCGTGTTTGCGCAACAGCGCGGGGGTATGGTTTTCCATCCGGTCGTGGTTGTCGTTCATCCGGCCACGGTCCATCAGGTAATGGCGCATTTCGTAGATCATCGCGTTCTCCTCTGCCGCAGCCCCGGGCGAAGATGGCGGGCGGCGGCGTTGCTGTCTGTCCCTGCCGGGGGTACAGACCGGCGCCGGGCGGGGCGGCATTCTGGCGCCCGCAACGCCGGGGCGCAACCGGGGGGCGCAACCGGCGTGCGCCAGAGGCAAGGAGACGGATTTGACCACGCAGGACGCATCGTTCGCCGCCACGCAGGGCGGCCACCGCCGCGCGATCCTGTTCCTGGCGCTGGCCTCTTTCGCCGCGGCCGCCACGACGCGGGTGATGGATGCGGTGCTGCCGCAGATGGCGGTGGAATTCGGGGTCTCCATCGGCTCGGTCGCCTTCGTCGCCACCGCCTATGCCTTCGCCTACGGGGCGTTCCAGCTGGTGTTCGGGCCCCTGGGGGACCGTTTCGGCAAGTTCCGGGTGATCCTCTTTTCCTGCTTCGGCGCCTGCGCGATGACCTTCGCCTGCGCCTTTTCCACCACGCTCGGCCAGATCGCGGGGGCGCGGCTCTTGTCGGGGATGATGGCGGCGGCGATCGTGCCCCTTGCCATCGCCTGGGTGGGCGACGTGGTGGCGCATGAGGATCGCCAGCCCATCCTCGCGCGGTTCATGTCGAGCCAGATCCTCGGCCTTCTGGCCGGCCAGATCGGCGGCGGCGTGCTGGGGGAATTCTTCGGCTGGCGCTCGGCCTTCCTGCTGATCGGTTCGGCCTATCTGTTCGCGCTGGTGGGCATGAGCTACGAGCTGCGCCGCAACCCCGCCGTGGTGATCGTGTCCGAGGCGGGGGCGGGCGGCATGCGCCATACGCTGCGGGTGTTCGCCGGGCTCTGGCGGCGGCCGGTGGTGCGGTTCGTGCTGGTGATGGTGTCGATCGAGGCCTTCGCCATGTTCGGCGCGCTGACCTATGTGGGGGCGAGCCTGCACTACCGCTTCGGCTTCGACTTCGCCTCGGTGGGGATGTATCTGGCGGTCTACTGCTTCGGCGGGCTGTTCTATGTCAGCCAGTCGCGGCGGATGCTGGCGCGGCTCGGCTCGCAGCGGCTGGCGTTCTGGGGGACGGTGCTGGTGGCGGGCTGCTATACGGTGATGGCGCTGACGCCGGTGCATCACCTCTATGTCCCCGCGATCGCGGTGATGGGCGTGGGGTTCTACATGCTGCACAACACGTTGCAGACGATGGCGACGCAGATGGCCCCCGATGTGCGCGGGTCGGCGGTGGCGATCTTCGCCACGTTCTATTTCCTGTCGCAGGCGGTGGGGGTGTGGCTCGCCGGGCAGGTGATGGACCGGTGGGGCGTGGCGCCGGTGTTCCTGACGGCGGCGGCGATGCTGCTGGCGCTCGGCGTGTTGCTGCTGCGGTTCATGCCGGCGGAACTGCGGGTGGTGGCGGTGCGGCGGGGGTGATCCGCCGGCGGCCCGCGTAGGGCGCGGACAGCGCCGGGGGCCGGCCCCGCGCCTGCCGGTTCTCGAACCAGTGGCGCTACCCGCCGGCGCGCCCGGAGTATTTCAGGCAAGATGAAGCCGCATCCGCTTCGGGGCAAGAGGCGCGGCGCTCTTCACTTTCTGTCCTCAAATATCCCGGGGTCCGGGGCAGCGCCCCGGCGCGCCCGTGCCGCCGGGTGCGCGGGTTACAGCCGTTCCATCCGGCAGGCGGGGGCCAGCCGTTCGACATCCGCGCGCCGGCAGAGTTCCGTCCCCGGCGTCATCACCGCCGCCGCCGCCGCCGCGGTGCCGAGGCGCAGCGCGGCCTCCGCCCCCTCGCCGCGGGCAAGCGCGAGCGTGAAGGCGCCGGTGAAGCTGTCGCCCGCGCCGACCTTGCTGTTCACCGGCACCTCGGGCGGGATGCAGTGGAGCCGCAGCCCCGGCGCGGCAAGGACCGAGCCATCCGCCCCCCGCGCCGCCACCGCCATCTCCGCCACTCCGGCCGCGACCAGCCCGGCGGCGAAGGCGGCGGTGTCGGCGGCCCGGGGCAGGGGGCGGCCGGCGGCGCCTTCGGCCTCTGCCTGATCCATGCGCAGGACGGCAGGCCGCGCGCCGGGGTCGGGCGCATGCAGCAGGCGGTCGAACGCGGGGCCCGAGGTGTCGATGACCAGCCGCGCGCCCTGCGGCAGCGCGCGCGCCAGCCGGGCGGGGAAATCGGGCCCGACCCCGGGGGGCTGGCTGCCGCTGAGCACAACCAGCGTGTCGGGCGTCGCGGCACGGGCGATGGCGGCAAGCGCCGCCCCGGTCGTCCCGGCGTCCCATTCCGCCCCCGGCAGCACGAAGCGGAACTGCCGGCCCGTCGCGGTTTCCGTCACCGACAGGCTCTGCCGCGTCTCGCCGGGGGCGTCGAGCGGCAGCACCTCCACCCCCGCCTCGCGCAGCCGCGCCGCCAGCTGTGCCCCCACCGCGCCGCCGAGCGCCACCAGCGCCCGCGCCTGCCCGCCGAGGATGCCGGCCGCGCGCGCCACGTTCACCCCGCCGCCGCCCGGGTCCACCTGCGGGGCCGACAGCCGCAGCTTGGGCCCGGCCTCGACCCGGCCGACATGGGCCGACAGGTCCAGCGCGGGGTTCAGCGTCACGGTCAGGATCGGGGCTTGGGCGGGCATCGGTCACTCCTCGGGTCGGCCCCTCCTGCCATGAAAGCGCGCCCCTGTCAGGCCGCCCCGTCGGCGAAGGCCCGCGCGCCCCGCTTTCACCGTGACAAAAATATCCCCGCCGGGCATCCGTCGCGCCCCTGTCACTTTCTGTCCCTAAATATCCCCGCCGGAGGCCACCGCCCCCTCCACCTTCACGACGCTCGGGCAGAGGGCTTGCAGCCACCCCGGCGCAGGCGTAGCACGAGGGCACCGGCGGCAGGAGGCGACCATGACGGTGCGGGTGGCGATCAACGGATTCGGGCGGATCGGGCGCACGGTGCTGCGCGCCTGGGCCACGCGGGGGCTCTGGCCGGGGATCGAGATCGTCGCCGTCAACGACATCGCCAGCGCCGAGGACTGCGCTTATCTCTTCGAATACGACAGCGTTTTCGGCCCCTTCCCCGGGCGGGTGGAATTGCGCCCGGGCGCGCTGGCGGTGGACGGGCGGGTGCTGCGGCTGACGCGGGCGGCGGATATCTCCACCCTCGACCTTGCGGACATCGACGTGGTGATGGAATGCACCGGCAAGGCCGATACGGTCGAGATGTCGGGGCGGGGCCTCGCCGCCGGGGCGCGGCGGGTGTTGATCTCGGGCCCCTCCGAGGCGGCGGAGTTCACCGTGGTTCTGGGGGCCAATGACGAGGGGCTGGGCCCGGATTTCCGGGTGGTGTCGAACGCGTCCTGCACCACCAATGCGCTGGCGCCGCTGTTGCGGGTGCTGGACGGGGCTTTGGGGGTGGACTCAGGCTGGATGACCACGATCCACTGCTATACCGGCAGCCAGCCCACGGTGGATGCCCCGCGCGGCGATCCGGCGCGGTCGCGCGCGGCGGCGCTGTCGATGGTGCCGACGACGAGTTCGGCGCAACGCCTGCTGGACCGGGTGTTGCCGCAACTGGCGGGGCGCGTCATGGGGGCCGCGGTGCGCGTGCCGGTGGCGAGCGTGTCGGCGGTGGACCTGACGGTGACGACGCGGGCCGCGGCCGATGCGGCCGAGGTGAACGCGATCCTGCGTGGGGCGGCGGGGAACGTGATCGGCTGGACCGACCGCCCGCTGGTGTCGAGCGACCTGCGCGCGCGCGGCGAAAGCATCGTCATGGCCCTGCCGGAAACCGTGCGCACCCCGGGCGGCACGCTGCGCGTCTTCGGCTGGTACGACAACGAATGGGGTTTTTCCAACCGCATGCTGGATGTGGCGCTGCGGATGGGCGGGTTCCGCGACGGCCCGTAGGGCCCGGCCTATGCAATGACGGTCCAGGGGGCCGGGTAGCGCACTTCCTCGAGGTTCGCGCCGGGGCCGATGCGGTCCACCACGGCGAAAAGGCCGGGGCCGTGCAGCGGTGTAAGGACCCCGTGCCAGGTGCCGCGGTGCAGGTTGATCCCCTGCGCGCCGCTGGTCAGGAAGGCGCGGGGGCGGGCCCCGGGGCTTTCTGCGACGATGACGAGAAAGGGGTTCTGCGTCATCGGCAGAAAGGCTTGGCTGCCCTCGGGGTGGCGCTCGATCAGGTCGAACGTATAGGGCAGGGCGCGGGGTTCCGACAGGAAGACCGAGATCCCGGCGCGCCCATCCGCGAAATCCATCCGCGCGCGGTCGTGGTAGCGCCCGCAAAGGCCCGCGTTGATCAGCCGGTCGGGCGGGCCCGCGGCCTCGATCATGTCGCCGAAGGGGGCGAAGGCGGCGGGGGTAAGCGGTTCGGCGGTGATCTGGCGCATCGGGGGGGCCTTTCGCTTGGGGGGAGGGCAGCGCCGGGGGCGCTTCGCCCCCCGGACCCCCCGAGGATATTTGGGGACAGAAAGTGAGGGGGCAGGCTTTCTGCCGCTTGGTGGGCCGGCTCAGCGCGCGGGGCCGAAGGCGCCGGGGCCGCGGAGTTTCGCGTGGCGGTTCACGTCCTTGTAGAGCAGGTAGCGGAACGCGCCCGGGCCCCCGGCGTAGCAGGCCTGCGGGCAGAAGGCGCGCAGCCACATGTAGTCGCCGGCCTCGACCTCGATCCAGTCCTGGTTGAGCTTGTAGACCGCCTTGCCCTGCAGCACGTAGAGCCCGTGTTCCATGACATGGGTTTCCTCGAAGGGGATCGTGCCGCCGGGCTGGAAGGTCACGATGTTGACATGCATGTCGTGGCGCAGGTCCTCCGGGTCCACGAAGCGGGTGGTGGCCCATCGGCCCTGGGTGTCGGGCATCGCGACGGGGGCGATTTCGGTCTCGTTGGTCACGAAGGCTTCGGGCGGGGTCAGGCCCGGGGCGGGTTCCCACAGCTTGCGGATCCAGTGGAACCGTGCGGGCGCCGCGCCTTCGGCGCGCAACCGCCACGGCGTGCCCGGGGGGATATAGGCATAGCCGCCGGCGTCGAGTTCGAAGGCCGCCTCGCCGATGGTCAGCGCCACCAGCCCTTCGGTGACGAAGAGCACATGTTCCGCCCCGGTTTCCGGGTCGGGCGCGTCCGACCCGCCGCCGGGTTCGACCCGCATCACGTAATGGCTGAAGGTTTCGGAAAACCCGGTCATGGGGCGCGCGATCAGCCACAGCCTCGTGTCGTTCCACCCGGGCAGGAAGCTGGTCACGATGTCGGAAAACACCCCCTGCGGGATGAAGGCATAGGCGGTGGCGAACACCGCCCGGCCCGGCATGATCCGGTTCTGGGGCGGCAGGCTGCCGGGCGGGGTGTAGTAGGGGCTCATGGCAGCAGCTCCTTGAGGCGCAGCAGGGCGATGCGTTCGACCTGGGCGCAGGCGGTGGCGAATTCGGTTTCGGTATCGTTGGCGATGCGGGTGCGGAAAGCCGACAGGATCGACGCCTTGTCGTGGTCGCGCACGGCGATGATGAAGGGAAAACCGTGCTTGGCGGTATAGGCGGTGTTCAGCGCCTCGAACGCCGCGCGTTCCTCGTCGGTCAGCGCGTCCAGCGCGGCGCTGGCCTGTTCGGCGGCGGATTCAGCTGTCAGCCGCCGGGCACGGGCGAGTTTCCCCGCAAGGTCGGGATGCGCGCGCAGCACGCCCATCCGTTCGACGCGGGTGGCGGTGCGGAACACCCGGGCCAGCGCGTTCCACAGCCCCACAGCCCCGTCATGCGCGGGGCCGAGTTCCAGCCCGAAGGCGCGTTCGGCGATCCAGGGCGAATGTTCGAACACGCCGCCGAAGCGGGCGACGAATGTCTCGCGGTCCATCGCCGAGGGGCGTTCGCGCCGCCGGGGCGGGTGGGTCGCGGCCCAGTGACGGGCGATGTCGATGCGGCGGGCGAACCAGACGCCGGGGTGCCGCGCGGCATGGTCGAGAAACCGCACCAGCCCCGCGATCTTGCCCGGCCGCCCGACCAGCCGGCAATGCAGGCCGATGGAGAACATTTTGGGCGCGCCGGCCAGCCCTTCGGCATAGAGGGTGTCGAACGTGTCCCTCAGGTACTGGAAGAACTGCTCGCCGGTGACATAGCCCGGCGCGGTGGCGAAACGCATGTCGTTCGCCTCCAGCGTATAGGGGATCACCAGCTGGTCGCGCGCGCCGACCGCGCGCCAATAGGGCAGGTCGTCGTCATAGGTGTCCGAGATCCAGTCGAAGGCGCCCGTTTCCGTCGTCAGCCGCACGGTATTGGCCGAACAGCGCCCGGTGTACCAGCCGCGCGGGGGGCTGCCCGTGACCTCGGTGTGCAGGGCGATGGCGGCGGCGATCTGGCGACGTTCCTCTTCCTCGGGCATGTCCTTGTGATCGACCCATTTCAGGCCATGGCTGGCGATTTCCCAATCCGCCGCCTGCATCGCCGCGACCTGTTCGGGGCTGCGGGCCAGCGCGGTCGCCACGCCATAGACGGTAACGGGGATCCCCCGCCCGGTGAACAGCCGGTGCAGCCGCCAGAACCCCGCCCGCGCGCCGTAATCGTAGAGCGATTCCATGTTCCAGTGCCGCTGCCCCGGCCAGGGCTGCGCGCCCGCGATGTCGGACAGGAACGCCTCCGACGCCGCATCGCCGTGAAGCACGCAGTTCTCGCCCCCCTCCTCGTAGTTCAGCACGACGGAGATGGCGATGCGCGCCCCCCCGGGCCAGGCGGGGTCGGGGGGCGTGGCGCCATGGCCCAGAAGGTCGCGGGGGTAACGGGTCATCGGGGCATCCTGTGCTGGTCCGGGCGGATCTGCGGCGCGGCGATGATCGCGCGGGGCGCGGCGATAATCCAGTGCTTCTTCCTCTCGGAAAAGGGGGTGGCGCGGCGGGGGGCAAGGCGGCAATCTGGCCCCGCCGCCCGTTGGCGGCACCATGAAGCGGAATCGGAGATCGCCATGCCCAAGGGCCGGATTACCACCCATGTCCTCGACACCGCGCGCGGCCGGCCGGCGGCGGGCGTGGCGGTGACGCTCTACCGGCTGGACAAGGGGGCGCGCAGCCTGCTGGCCGAGGCGGTGACGAATGTCGACGGGCGCACCGATGTGCCGCTGCTGACGGGCGAGGACATGGCGGCGGGCCGGTACGAACTGCTGTTCGCCGCCGGCGCCTATCTGCGCGCCAGCAAGCAGGTCGCGCGGGGCGAGGTGCCGTTCCTCGACCAGATCCCGATCCGCTTCGGCATCGCCGACCCGGATGCCCATTTCCATGTGCCGCTGCTTCTGTCACCCTACGGCTATTCGACCTACCGGGGCAGTTGAGGCGCAAGGGGCAGGCATGTGGGATCTGGCGGTGCTGGGGGCCTGGGCGGAACTGGCGGTGCGCTGGATCCATGTGATCACGGCCATCGCCTGGATCGGATCGTCGTTCTATTTCATCGCGCTGGACCTCGGCCTGCGCCGCGACCCGAAGCCCGCCTCGGGTGCGGATGGCGAGGAATGGCAGGTTCATGGCGGGGGGTTCTACCATATCGAGAAATACCTCGTCGCCCCGGCGCGGCTGCCCGAACACCTGATCTGGTTCAAATGGGAAAGCTATTCCACATGGCTGTCGGGGTTCGCGCTGCTGGTGCTGGTCTATTACCTCGGGGCCGAATTCTACCTGATCGACCCGGCGGTGATGGACCTGCCGGTCTGGGGCGCGGTCGCGATCTCTGCCGGTTCGCTGGTCTTCGGCTGGATCGCCTATGACCTGATCTGCAAAAGCCGTCTGGGCGAGGACAATACGAGGCTGATGATCGGGCTCTATGTCCTCCTGCTGCTGGTGGCCTGGGGCTATGCGCAGGTGTTCACGGGGCGCGCGGCGCTGCTGCATCTGGGGGCGTTCACGGCCACGGTGATGTCGGCGAACGTGTTCATGGTCATCATCCCCAACCAGAAGATCGTGGTGGCCGACCTGCGGGCGGGGCGGGTGCCGGATGCGCGATACGGGCGTATCGCCAAGCAGCGCAGCACCCACAACAACTACCTGACGCTGCCGGTGCTGTTCCTGATGCTGTCGAACCACTACCCGATGGTGTTCGCCACCCGCTGGAACTGGCTGATCGCGGGGCTGGTGTTCCTGATGGGGGTGACGATCCGGCATTTCTTCAACACCATGCACGCCCGCAAGGGCCGGCCGTGGTGGACCTGGGCGGTGACGGCGCTGATCTTCCTTGTCATCATGTGGCTGTCGCTGGCGCCGATGCGTGCGCCGGCCGGGGACGCCGCGCTGACCGGGCAGGCCGCCCGGCTGGCGGCGGCCGAGGGTTTTGCCGAAGTGCAGGACATCGTGGCGGGCCGCTGTTCCATGTGCCACACGGCCGAGCCCGGCTGGCCCGGCCTGCACTGGCCGCCGCGCGGCGTGGCCTTCGACACACCCGCGGATATCGCCCGCCACGCCCGCGCGATCTATCTGCAAGCCGGGGTCAGCCACGCGATGCCGCCCGCCAACCTCAGCTTCATGGAAGAGACCGAGCGCGCCCGGATCGTCGCCTGGTTCCGCACCGGGATGCGGGGCTGATGGTGCGTCCCCGCCCGGCGTTCGGTTCGGTGGAGAGTGCGGGAGCCTCCGGCGGGGATATTTAAGGACAGAAAGTGGTGCAGGGCGCGCCCTTCTTCACTTTCTGTCCTTAAATATCCTCAGGGGGTGAATTGGCGCAGCCAAGAGGGGGCAGAATGCCCCCTGCGCCGCCGGGCATGGCGCGCGCCGCCCGGGGGTCAGCCCTTCAGGCAATCCGCGATGGTGGTGACGAGCCCGCGCATGAGATCGGCATAGAGCCCCGGGCCCGGTTCCAGCGTCGTGCCTGCGGGGTCTAGCCTGCCGCCGACGCGGGTCGCGGTGCTCTCGGTCGCCGTGGCGACAAGGGCGGGGTCGTGCTGCGCCTCGGGGAAGATGCAGACCGCGCCGCCCTGCCGCAGGGTATCGCGGATTGCGCCGAGCCGCGCCGCGCCGGGGGCCGCGGCATCGCCGAGCGCGATGGCGCCGGCGATGGTCAGGCCGTAGTGGTCGGCCAGATAGCCATAGGCATCGTGGAAGACGACGAAGGGCCGCCCGCCGAGGGCGGCGAGTTCGGCCGCCAGCGCGCCATCCAGCGCCGCGATCTCCGCCGCCGCGACGGCGGCATTGGCGGTGTAGGTGGTGGCGTTTTCGGGGTCGAGCCGGGCGAGTTCCGCCGCGATGGCCTTCAGCCAGACCTGCGCATTGGCGGGGTCGAGCCAGGCGTGGGGGTCGATGGCGTCGGGGCTGTGGTCGTGGCCGTGATCGTCATGTCCGTGATCGTCATGGGCATGGTCGTGATCGTGGTCATGGTCATGGCCATGGTCGCTGTGGTCATGCGCCTGCGCGGCGTCGCCGAACCGGCGCAGGGTGGTGCCCTCTGCCGTCAGCAGGGCCAGCACCGGGCCCTTGCGCCCGATCCCGTCCAGCGCGCGGGTCAGCCATGGGGTCAGTTCCGGCCCCACCTGCACCAGCAGGCCGGCGTCGCGCAGCGCCGTGGCCTGGCTGGGGCGCAGCTGGAAATTGTGCGGGTCCGCCCCCCGGTCGAGCAGCAGCCCCGGCTGCCCCAGGTCGCCCATCACCTGCGCGGCGAGCGACTGGACCACCGGCGTGTCGGTCAGCACCTGCGGCGGCGCCGCCTGCGCGGCAAGCGGCAGGGCGGCAAGCGGCAGCGTGGCGGCGATCAGGGCGGCGAGGGCAAGGCGCATGGAATCCTCCGTCAAAGGCGGGTAGCATTGTCTTTGGCGTCAGTAGTGATATATTATAACGTACCTCGTCAAGGAGCTTTCATGCCCGTCCCTCTCCAGCCGCTTGCGGCCTTCGACACCCACGACCATGCGCAATGCGCCGGCGGCGTGATGGCGCGGGCCGAATCGCTGGTCGCCGAACGCGGCCTGCGGCTGACGCCGGTCCGGCGGCGGGTGCTGGAGATCCTGCTCGAATCGCACCGGGCGCTTGGCGCCTATGACGTGCTGGACCGGCTGGTGGCCGAAGGATTCGCCCGCCAGCCGCCGGTGGTCTATCGCGCGCTCGACTTTCTGGTGGAAAACGGGCTGGCGCATCGGGTGCGGCGGCTCAACGCCTTTGCCGCCTGCATGCATCCGGGCGAGGCGCATCAGCCCGCCTTTCTCATCTGCCGGTCCTGCAACATGGTGGCAGAGGCGCCGGCCGCCCGCGTCCGCGCGGCGTTCGAGGCGGCGGCGGCCGAGGTGGGGTTCACCGTGGAACGGCTGAGCCTCGAGGCGCAGGGCCTGTGCCCCGCCTGCGCGCAGGGGGCGGCGTGATGCGGCTGATCACGGCCCGGGGGCTGGTGGTGCGGATGGGCGGCGCGGCGGTTCTGCAGGGCGTCGATTTCCACATCGACAAGGGCGAGATCGTGACCATCGTCGGCCCCAACGGCTCGGGCAAGTCCACGTTGCTGCGTGCGCTTCTGGGCATCGTTCCGGCCGCGGCGGGGCGGGTGGACCGGCGGGCGGGCCTGCATGTGGGCTATGTGCCGCAAAAGCTTGCCATCGACCGCAACCTGCCGATGCCGGTCGCCCGTTTCCTGTCGCTGCCGCGGCGGCGCAGCGCGGCAGAGGTGGCGGCGGCGCTGGACCGGGTGGGGCTGGCCCCCGATCTGGGCACCCGGCAGCTGACGGACCTGTCGGGCGGGCAGTTGCAGCGCGTGCTGCTGGCGCGCGCGCTGATGGGCGCGCCCGAGATCCTGGTGCTGGACGAGGCAACGCAGGGCCTCGACCAGCCGGGCGAGGCCGCGTTCTACCGGCTGATCGAAGAGATCCGGGCCGACAGCGGCTGTGCGGTGCTGATGGTCAGCCATGACCTGCATGTGGTGATGGCGGCCTCGGACCGGGTGGTGTGCCTCAACGGCCATGTGTGCTGCGAGGGCACGCCGCGGGTGGTGTCGAACGCGCCGGAATACCGCGCGCTGTTCGGGCTCGGCACGCAAGGGGCGCTGGCGCTTTACCGGCACGAACACGACCATGCGCATGATCCGGGCGAACCGGGGCACGATCATCACCACCACCATCACGGCGGCCACGACCATCATGCCCATTCTTGACGATTTCATCGCCCGCGCCGCGCTGGCCGGGATCGGCGTGTCGGTGGCCACGGGGCCGCTCGGCGCCTTCGTCATCTGGCGGCGGATGGCCTATTTCGGCGATGCGACGGCGCATGCCGCGATCCTGGGCGTGGCGCTGGCGCTGGCCACCGGCCTGCCGGTGGCGGCGGGGACGCTGGTGGTGGCGCTGGCGATGGCGGCCACGGTATCGGGGCTCGCCGGGCGCGGATGGGCGATGGACACCACATTGGGCGTACTGTCGCATGCGGCGCTGGCCTTCGGGCTGGTGGCGGTGTCCTTCGTGCCCGGGCTGCGGGTGGATGTGCAGGCGTTCCTGTTCGGCGACATCCTGGCCGTGGGGCGGGGCGATCTGGGCTGGATCTGGCTGGGGGCGGTCGCGGTCGCCGGGCTGATCGCTTGGCGCTGGTCGGCGCTGCTGACCGCGACGCTGAACGAGGATCTGGCCCATGCCGCCGGCATCGACCCGGGGCGCGAGCGGCTGGTGCTGACGCTGGCGCTGGCGCTGGTGGTGGCGGTGGCGCTGAAGGTGGTGGGGGCGCTGCTGATCGCCGCCATGCTGATCGTGCCCGCCGCCGCCGCCCGGACGCTGGCCCGCACGCCCGAGGCGATGGCGCTGGCCGCCGTGGGCATCGGGGCGCTGGCGACGCTCGGGGGGCTTGCGGTCTCGCTGCGGTTCGACACGCCGGCGGGGCCATCGGTGATCGCCGTGGCCGCGATCCTGTTCGCGGGGTTGCTGGCGGTGGCCGCGTTGCGCCGAAAGGCATAGGGCGAACCTTCACCCCATCCAGCTTTAGCCGCTTTTGACAGCCCGCCCCCCGCGTGGGACGTTCCGCCTGCCTGTCATGGGAGGATGGGATGAGCGACCTGCCGAAATCCGTTGAATTCCACGAGGAAGGCCCCCGCGAAGGATTTCAGATCGAATCGAAGGTCTATCCGGCGGCCGAACGCGCCGCGCTGATCGACGCGCTGTCGCAAAGCCGGTTGCCGCAGATCCAGGTCGGATCCTTCGTCAACCCCAGGGCAGTTCCCGGAATGGCCGATACCCCCGCGGTGTTCGAGGCGCTCACCCGCGCCCCGGGAATCGCCTATACCGCGCTGTGGCTGAACGAGAAGGGTTTCCGCCGCGCGGCGGACATGCCGGGCATCACGCTGAACGGCACGCTGATGTTCTACACCACCGACCGCTTCAGCCTGCGCAACAACAACTGCACCGCCGCAGAGATGCGCGACCGTCAGCGCCGGATGCTGGCGGTCTATGACGAATACGGCGTGCCGCTGGTCGCCGCCAACATCATCACCGCCTTCGGATGCAGCTATGAAGGCGAGGTGCCGCTGTCGCGCGTCACCGGCATCGTGGACCATATCGTGGACCTGTGCCGCGAGACGGGCCGCAAGCTGCCGGTGATCTACCTCGCCGACACCGTGGGCCGCGCCAACCCCGAGGAGGTGCGCCGCCGCATCGGCGCGGTGCGCGACCGGGTGCCGGAGGCCGAGATCGGCGTCCACCTGCACGACACCCGCGGCCTCGGCGGCGCGAACCTCTATGCCGCGTTGCAGATGGGGGTAAGATACATCGACAGTTCCATCGCCGGGCTCGGCGGCTGCCCCTTCGCGCGCCACGGCAATGCGCAGGGCGCCGGCAATATCTGCACCGAGGACATGGTGTTCATGTGCGAGGAGATGGGCATCGCCACCGGCATCGACCTCGACGCGCTGATCGAGGCCGCGCAACTGGCCGAACGCATCATCGGCCGCCGGCTGACCGGCAAGATCATGCATTACGGCCGCCCCGCGCGGCTGGAGGACAGGGCATGACCGATGACCTGCTGTTCGCGGTCGAGGACGGCATCGCCACCGTCACCATCAACCGCCCCGAGGCGCGCAACGCGCTGTCCACCAGCGTCTGCAACGGCCTTCACGAGATCTGGGAAAAGGTGGATGCCGACCCGGCGATCCGCGTGGCGGTGCTGACCTCTGCCGACTGCGGCACCTTCTGCGCCGGGCTCGATCTGCGCGAGGCCGCGCGGCTGAGGGCCGAAACGGGGCAGGATGTCATCCGTTTCCTCAAGGATCCGTTCCAGGCCCGCATGCGCCGGGTGCGGGTGCCGATCATCGCGGCGATGACCGGCCATATCATGGCGGGGGGCATGATGATGTCGCTCAACAGCGATATCCGCGTGGGGCTGGCGGGCACCCGGATCGGCATCACCGAAACCCAGATCGGCCGCGGATCGCCCTGGGGGATCCCGCTGGTCTGGATGCTGCCGCAGCCGATCCTGATGGAAATGACGATGACGGGCGAATTGTACCCGGTCGAGAGGTTCCGCGACCTCGGCTTCATCAACTATCTGGAGGACACGCCCGAGGCCGTGCGCGCGCGGGCGATGCGGCTGGCCGCCCGCATCCGCGACAACGCGCCCCTGTCGGTGGTGGCGGGCAAGCGCGCGATCCTCAACGCGATGAGCATGGGCTGCGACGCGGCCTGCGAGGCCGCATGGCACATCTACCGCGATGTCTATGCCAGCGAGGACGCGCAGGAAGGCCCGCGCGCCTTTGCCGAAGGACGGCGCAAGCCGGTGTGGAAAGGACGATAGCATGACGGAACAGGCGCAGGGCGGTGCGTTGCAGGGGCTTCGGGTGATCGACCTGAGCGCGGTCCTGTCGGGGCCTGCGGGCACGCAGATCCTGGGCGACATGGGCGCGGATGTGATCAAGGTCGAACCCCCCGCGGGCGACGAGACCCGCCGCATGGGCGCCCCCGCCTGGCACGACGGCAGCGCCGCGGCCTATGTGAACACCAACCGCAACAAGCGCAGCATCTCGGTCGATCTGCAAAAACCCGAGGGGCGCGCGCTGCTGTTGCGGCTGCTGGAAGGCGCCGATGTGCTGGTGGAAAATTTCAAGCCCGGCACGATGGCGAAATGGGGGCTCGATTACGAAACGGTGCTGAAGGCGCGGTTCCCGCAGCTGATCCATTGCCAGATCACGGCTTTCGGTGCGGACGGCCCGCTCGGCGGTCTGCCGGGCTATGACCCGATCGCGCAGGGCTATGGCGGGATCCTCGGCTTCGGGGGTTTTCCCGGGGGGCCGCCGCTGCGGCTGCATCTGCCGGCGGTGGATTACGCCACCGCGCTTTATGCCGTCATCGCCATCCAGGGCGCGCTGCTGGAACGCGCGCGGTCGGGGCAGGGGCAGGCGATCGAGGTGACGCTTTACGATTCCGCCCTGTCGCTGCTGCATCCCTTTGCCTGCAACTGGCTGCTGCGCGGGGTGGTGCCGCAACAGATGGGCAACCGCCATTCCTCTGCCGCGCCCTATGACATCTACCCCACGCGCGACGGGCATATCGTGCTGCTGGTGGTGACATTGCGCCAGTTCCACAACATGTGCGATGCGCTCGGCCTGCCGGCGCTGCGCGACGACCCGCGGATGCAGGTCACGACCGGCCGGGTGCAGCACAATGACGAACTGGAGGCCGCCATCGTCCCCGTGCTGGCGCGCCTGACCACGGACGCGGCCGTGGCGCGGCTGAACGCCGCCGGCGTGCCGGTTGCCCCGGTGCTGGACGTGGGGCAGGCGCTGAGCCACCCGCATGCGGCCGTGCGCGGCGCGGTGGTCGAGGGGGCCGAGGGCTATCGCGGCGTCGCCTCGCCCCTGCGGTTCAGCCGCACGCCGGTGAGCTATCGCATCGTCCCGCCGCGCCAGGGCGCGCATGGCCGCGAGATCCTGGCCGAGGCGCGGCTGGACCCCGCCGAGGTCGAGGCGCTGATCGAAACGGGCGTCGTCATCGCGCCCCCCGCCGACGAGACGTGACAACAACACAGTCAGGGAGTAGCACCATGCCGAAACTCATCCCCCTCATCGCCCTTGCGGCGCTGGCCGCCGGCCCCGTGGCGGCGCAGGACCTCAAGTTCACCCATATGTTCGCCGAAACCCACTACATGTGGGCGCGCGGCGGCAAGGTTCTGATGGACCGCGTGACCGAGGCGACCAACGGCGAAGTCACCTTCACCCCCTTCCCCGGCGGGCAACTGGGCAAGGACTATATCGGCCAGCTCGATTCCGGCATCGCGGATCTGGCCATCGTGGTGCCCGCCACCATGTCCGACAAGCTGCCGCTGACCTCGGTCTCGGAACTGCCGGTGCATTACGCCGACAGCTGCGAGGCCAGCGGCAAGCTGTGGGAGCTTGCCAAGCCCGGCGGGCCGCTCTACGAGGCCGAATTCGCCAAGCGCGGCCTGCATCCGGTGTTCACGGCGGTGCTGCCCAACTACAACGTCATGACCACTTCGAAACAGGTCAAGTCGATGGCCGACATGGCGGGGCTCAAGGTCCGGGCCTCGGGCGCGGCGATGGAACGCACGGCGCGGGCGCTCGGCGCGGTGGCGGTGACGATCTCGGCCTCCGAAATTAACGATTCGCTGCGCCGGGGCACGGTGGACGGGGCCTTCTTCCCCTATCAGGCGGTGTTTTCCTACGGGCTGGAAGGGGTGCTGAAATACGGGCTCGAAGGGCCGATCCTGGGCTCGTCCTCGGTGATCATGGTGATGTCGGACAAGAAATGGCAGAGCATTTCCGAAGAAAACCGCCAGAAGATCACCGGCATCGCCCACGAGATCCAGGGCGAGTTCTGCAAATGGATGGATGAAGAGGACAAGCGCGTGCGCGCCACGCTGATCGAGAAGCACGGCTATCAGCCGCATGTCCTGTCCGAGGCCGAAACCGCCGAATGGCAGAAGCAGCTCGAGGACGTGACCACCGACTGGGCCGCCCGCATGGACGGCCAGGGCCTGCCGGGCAGCGCGGTGCTGAAGGCCTTCATCGAGGCGCAACCCGCCGGCATGTGACCGCCGCCGCGGCCCCTGTTCCAAGGCGACCGGCCCGTCCGGTCGCCTTTTTCGTGCGGGTGGCGGTCGTGCCCGGCCTTTCGGTCGGCGCCGGGGGCCAGCCCCCGGACCCCCGGGATATTTATGGACAGAAAATGAAGAGGGCGTCTTCCTGAAGCGGCTGCTGCGGCTTCATCTTGCCCCAAATACTCCGGGGGTCCGGGGGCTGGCCCCCGGCGCCGCGCGTGACGGATGGCAGGTTCAGCCGCTCAGGGCCCCATCGTGAAGCACTGGATGGCGCGGGCCTGCAGGCGGCGGCAGGCGAGGTCGGCCTGGTCCTGGCTCAGCCCCAGAAAGTTCGCGTCATAGCCGCCGCCGCGCGACACCACCTTGCGCAGCGCCCCGTCGAGCGCCGTCGTTTCCGTCAGCGCCGTCTGCAACAGCGCCCGTTCCGCCGCCCCGCGCGAGGGGAAGCGGCCGAGCGTGACGCCCCAGTGCCGCCCGCCCGAGGTCGAGATGCGCGTCACCACCTCGGGGGCGGCGCCGGGGTTGGGGCGGGGGGCGGGGCCGGTCGTGGTGCGGGCCGCCGTCATCACGATCTCGCCGGGCCGCGCCTGCGGGCGCGTCACGGGGGGCTCGGTCTCGGGCACCACAAGGGCGGCGGTCATGCGCACGTTCTCGGGCAGGCTGTCGGCGTCCTCTGCCGCTTCGGCCTGGGGTTGGGGGGTGTCGGCTTCGGCCTCGGGGTCGGGGCCGGTCGCGACCAGCGTTTCGGCGGCGGGCGCGGGTTCGGGCGCGGTCACGACCTCTGTCACCGCCTGCGCGAGCTGTTCGGCGACGGGTTCGGCCGTTTCCACCGGCATCTCGGGCCGGGGTTTGGGCGCGGCCGAGGCGGTCATCACCGCTTCCGCGGGGGCGTCTTCGGCCACTTCGGCCAGAACCGATTCGATCCCCTCGTTCAGCGCGACCAGAACCTCGGGTTCGGGCGCGGCGGGGCGGGGCATCGGGCGCGGCGATTTCTTCACCGCGCCGGACACGCGGATCGTCTTGGCCGCGGGCTGCGCCCTGGCCGGGGCAGAAGGTTCGGCCAGCGCGTCCATCGCCACCAGCGGCGGTTTCTGCACCGCGCCGCCGGCGGGCGCGTTCTTGAAGCCCAGATCCAGCAGTTCGGCCATCTTGGCGTTGCGTTGCGCGGTCGAGGTGCCGCCGAACACCGTGGCGATGATGCGCTTGTTGCCGCGTTCGGCCGAGGCGGTCAGGTTGAACCCCGCCGCCTGGGTGTAGCCGGTCTTGATCCCGTCCGCGCCCTTGTAGGATTCGAGGAACCGCCGGTTGGTGTTCGACACCCTGGCCACCCCCGCATCCTCGGTGATGCGCGAGAAGAGGTTGTAGTATTCCGGGAAATCGTAGAACAGCCGCCGGCCGAGCACGGTCATGTCGCGTGCGGTCGACAGATGGCCGTTTTCGGTCAGGCCGTTGGCGTTGCGGAAGGTTGTGTTCTTCATGCCGAGCGCCTTGGCCGTGCGGGTCATCCGCTTGGCGAAGGCCGCCTCGCTGCCCGAAATCGCCTCGCCGATCGCCGTGGCGGCGTCGTTGGCCGATTTGATCGCCGCGGCGCGAATCAGGTTGCGCAGCGCGATCTTCTGCCCGGTGCGCAGGCCGAGTTTCGACGGCGCCTCGCCCGCCGCCTTGGACGAGACCGTGACCATGGTGTCGAGCGAGATTTCGCCCCGCCGCACGGCATCGAACGCGATATAGAGCGTCATCATCTTGGTCAGCGAGGCCGGATGCAGCCGCGTGTCGGCGTTATGGGCGTAAAGCACCTTGCCGCTGCGCGCATCCATCACCACCGCCGCATAGGGCGCGGCCGCCGCCGCCAGCGGCAGCATCGTCAGACACAGCCAGACCATGACCGCTGTCATGGCAGCCAAACCGCGATCGGTGATCCGAACGGAGAAGGAAAGGGCCCGAAGCCCCGAACGCTGTCCCACGTCACTGCCCTTTTGCTGCCTCTGGCCCCGATCTGTGCCGGGTGCCTTGAAGAAGGCTAGCAGAAAGGGGCGTGTTGGAAAACCTGTTTTTTCAAGGTCTTTCGCGGCATTGTTCAGATAGGCCGCAGGCCGCCGACACGATGTCTTGGGGTGGGGGCGGCCTGTGCCCCAAGATGCTGCGGTTCAGCCCAGACCGGCGATCAGCCCGGGCAGCGCACCCAGATCGGGCAGTTCGTGGAACCGCGGATGGCCCGCCGGCGGGTCGGCCCGGTCCAGCACCCAACCGGACCCGTGCGGCACATGCACCCCCCAACCGCCCGCCGCGATCATCGGCAACACGTCCGAACGCAGCGAGTTGCCCACCATCAGCCCCCGCCCCGGCCCCGCGCCATGGCGGGCGAAAAGCCGGGCATAAACCTCGGGCGTCTTTTCCGACACGATCTCGACCCCGTGGAACAGATCGCCGAGGCCCGATTGCGCCAGCTTGCGTTCCTGGTCCAAGAGGTCGCCCTTGGTGATCAGCACCACGCGGAATTCCGCCGCCGCGGCCTCTACCGCCGCGCGGGCATGGGGCAGAAGCTCTATCGGATGGGCCAGCATCTCGCGCCCCGCCGCCATCAGTTCTGCGATCACGCTGGCGGGCACGTCGCCGCCCGTGACCTCGATCGCGGTCTCGATCATCGACAGCACGAACCCCTTCACCCCATAGCCGTACTGGCCGAGGTTGCGCCTTTCCGCCGCCTCCAGCCGGGTCATCAGGTGGCCGGGTTCGGCATGTTCGGCCAGCAGGCCGGCAAAGCGCGCCTGCGTCAGGCGGAAGAACGCCTCGTTCTGCCAGAGCGTGTCGTCGGCGTCGAAGCCCACGGTAGTGATCATCATTCCCCCTGCGGCCCTTTCCGTTCGCGGACCGGGACGCTATATTGCCGTCATATTCCAGACCGGAACAGAGCGACGGAGCAGCGCGTGACCCAGTGTCCCCCGACCATGCAGGACCGCAAGGACGGACCCGGAAACGACACATCGGTTGTCACCAAGACCCGTACCCGCACGCAGCGCCCGCCGCTTTACAAGGTGCTGTTGCTGAACGACGATTATACCCCGATGGAATTCGTCGTCCATGTGCTGGAACGGTTTTTCGGCATGAACCACGCGCAGGCGTTCGAACTGATGCTGATGGTGCACAAGAAGGGGCTGGCGGTGGTCGGCGTGTTTTCCTTCGAGGTGGCGGAAACCAAGGTGGCGCAGGTGATGGATTTCGCCCGCCGCCATCAGCACCCGCTGCAATGCACGATGGAAAAGGAATAGCGCCCTATCCGGGTGCGCCCGATCCCCTCAGCGGCCCTTCACCAGATCGTCGATGGCGCGCAGGCTGCCGATCAGGCCCTGCATCTGATCCAGCGGGATCATGTTGGGCCCGTCGCTCGGCGCATTGTCCGGGTCCTGATGCGTCTCGATGAACAGCATCGACACCCCCACCGCACAGGCCGCGCGCGCCAGCACCGGGGCGAATTCGCGCTGCCCGCCGCTGGCGGTGCCCAGTCCCCCCGGCTGCTGCACCGAATGGGTGGCGTCGAACACCACCGGCCAGCCGGTCTGCGCCATGATCGGCAGGGCGCGGAAATCCGTCACCAGCGTGTTGTAGCCGAAGGTCGTGCCGCGTTCGCACAGCAGGATGTTGCGGTTGCCGGTGCTTTCCACCTTGGCGGCGACATTCGCCATGTCCCAGGGGGCGAGGAACTGGCCCTTCTTGATGTTGATCACCTTGCCCGTCGCCCCGGCGGCCAGCAGAAGATCCGTCTGCCGGCACAGGAAGGCGGGGATCTGGATCACGTCCACCACCTCTGCCGCCGGGGCGCAATGGTGGGTTTCGTGCACATCGGTCAGCACCGGGCAGCCGAATTCGTCGCGGATGCGGTCGAGGATCTCCAACCCCCGCTCCATCCCCAAGCCGCGTGTGCCCGACAGGGACGACCGGTTGGCCTTGTCATAGCTCGCCTTGAAGACAAAGCGCGTGCCGGTGGGGGCGCAGGCCTGGGCGATGCCTTCGGCCATGCGGCGGGCATGGTCGAGCGATTCCAGCTGGCAGGGCCCGGAAATGAGCGCGAAGGGCCGGGTGCCGCCGACCGCGAAATCGCCGATGCGGACGGTCTGGGTCATGGCGTTTCCTTCATCTGGGCGAGGGCGGTTTCGATCCGTTCAACATCGACGGGGTTGTTGAGTTCCCAGAACACCCGGCCCCGCCCCTCGACCGGCACGCACAGCACGGGGCGGCCGTTTTCCAGAAACCGCAACTGCTCCAACCCCTCCAGCGCCTCCAGCGGGCCGGCGGGCCAGCCGGCATAGGCCGCCAGCGCCGCGGGGCGGTAGGCGTAAAGGCCGACATGGTGAAAGACCGGGATCGGGTCGGGCACCGCGCCGCCGGTATAGGGGATCACTTCCTTGGAGAAATACAGCGCCCGCCCGTCGCGCCCGAACACCGCCGTGGTGCCGCCCACGCGGCCCGCGCGGCGGTCGGCCAGGAAATGGGCCAGCGTTTCGGCGTCGCAGCGGATGACGGGGGTGGCGATCTCTGCCCCCGGGTCGGCGGCCATCGCGCCGATCAGCGCCTCGACGAACCACGGCGGGGTCAGGGGCGCGTCGCCTTGCAGGTTCACCACCAGATCGGCGGCGATCCCGGTGCGGGCCATGGCGTCGGCGCAGCGGACGGTGCCGTTTTCGCAGTCCGTGCCAGTCATGATCACGCTGGCGCCGAAGGACCGGGCGGCGGCGGCGATGCGGTCGTCGTCGGTGGCGACATGGACCTCCGCCACCCCGCGCACTTCCATCGCGGCCTCCCAACTGCGCCGGATCAGGGGTTTCGTCACGCCGTCCGGCCCCCGCAGCCCCACCAGCGGCTTGCCCGGGTAGCGGCTGGAGGCATAGCGGGCCGGGATGATGATGACGGTCTTCATGCGGTCCCCGTTCATGCGACGCCCGCGCGCAGGCAGTCGTGGATATGCAGCGTGCCAAGCGGGCGGCGGTCGTCATCGACGACGAACAGCATGTTGACCTTGCGCGCGTTCATCAGCGCCACCGCCTCTGCCGCCAGCATCCCGGGCGGGGCGGTCAGCGGCGTCATGGTGGCGACATCGCGCGCGGTCTTGCCCATCAGCCCGGCCATGTTCCGCCGCAGGTCGCCGTCGGTGATGATGCCGGTCAGCCGCCCGCCCTCGACCAGCCCCGCCGCGCCCGCGCCCTTTTCGGTCATCACCAGGATGGTATCCGTCATCGGCGTGTCGGGCGCGACCAGCGGCAGCGCATCGGCCCCGCGCATGATCTGGCTGACCTTGGCCAGCCGCGCGCCGAGCCTGCCGCCGGGGTGGAAGGTGCGGAAATGTTCGGGCGCAAAGCCGCGCCGTTCCATCAGCGCGATCGCCAGCGCATCGCCGAGCGCCAGCGCCATCGTGGTCGAGGTCGTGGGCGCCATGCCGATGATGCAGGCCTCGGGCGCGGGGGGCAGCAGCAGGCGCAGGTCCGCGGCCTCGGCCAGGGTGCTGCCCTCGCGCCCCGTGATGCCGATCAGCGGGATGGAAAACCGCCGCGTATGGGCGATGAGATCCGACAGTTCGGTGGTTTCGCCCGAATTCGACAGCAGGATGCAGATGTCGTGTTCCGTCAGCGTGCCGAGATCGCCATGGCTGGCCTCGGCGGCATGGACGAAATAGGCGGGCGTGCCGGTGGACGACAGCGTGGCCGCGATCTTGCGCGCGATATGGCCGGACTTGCCGATGCCCGACAGGATCACCCGGCCCTGCGCGTTCAGGATCAGTTCCACCGCCGGGACGAAATCGGGCGGCAGAAGGTCGGCCAGCAGGCGCAGCGCGTCGGCCTCTGTCGTCAGCACGCGGCGGGCGGTGGCGGCCACGCTGTCCGCGACGGCCTGCGGCGGTTGCCCGGATGTCACCATGCTGCCCCCCTGAACCCGCGGCGCGACAGACGCCCCGCCCCGGCGGTAGCGGGTTCCGGGGGCGGCGTCAATCGGCGGGGGCGCCGATGGGCAGGCGCGCGCCTCCCCCGTTCGGGGGATGAAGCGGCGGGGCGCGGGGGATATGCCGATGCGATGGGCGAACCGCGCGGGCGGGGCCGCGGTGCGGTTCGGGTATCGGAGGGGACGGAAATGGCGGTCATAGCGGAAATCAGACTTCAGGGGATGGCGGGGGACCTGGAGGAATACTCCCCCCAGATCACCGCGCTGGACGATGGCGGGTTCGTGGTCACGTGGAACGGCGACACTTCCGACGGGCAGGCACATGATGTTTTCGTGCAGCGCTTCGATGCCGCTGGCGTGGCGACGGGCGGTCCGACCCGCTTGCAGGGGATGGCGGGGCATCTGGCGGACCTTTCCCCCCAGATCACCGCGCTCGCGGGTGGCGGGTTCGTGGTCACGTGGTACGGCGGGCAAGAGGCCGAAATTTTCGTGCAGGGCTTCGACGCCGAAGGTGTGGTGACTGGCGGCCCGACCCGGTTGCAGGGGATGACGGGGATTCAGGGGGACTACTTCCCCCAGATCGCCGCGCTGGACGATGGCGGGTTCGTGGTCACATGGTACGGCAATACCTCCGACGGGCAGGGGTTCGATATTTTCGTTCAGCGCTTCGATGCCGCGGGCGAGACGAGTGGCGGCCTGACCCGGCTGCAGGGGATGGCGGGGAATCTGACAGACTACACCCCCCGGATCACCGCGCTGGATGACGGCGGGTTCGTGGTCATGTGGGTGGCGGAGACCACCGACGGGCAGGGATACGACATTTTCGTGCAGGGCTTCGACGCCGCTGGCGAGACGAGTGGCGGTCTGTCCCGGATGCGGGGGATGGCGGGGTATCTAGGGGACTACGCCCCCCGGATCACCGCGCTGGATGGCGGCGGGTTCGTGGTCACGTGGGCGGCGGAGACCTCCGACGGGCCGGAATACGACATTTTCGTGCAGGGCTTCGATGCCGCTGGCGTGGCGGCGGGCGGCCCGACCCGGTTGCAGGGGATGGCGGGGAATCTGGTGGACTACGCCCCCTGGATCACTGCGCTGGAGGGGGGGCGGGTTCGTGGTCACGTGGTACGGCAATACCTCCGACGGGCAGGGATACGACATTTTTGTGCAGGGCTTCGATGCCGCTGGCGTGGCGGCGGGTAGCCCGACCCGGTTGCAGGGGATGGCGGGGAATCTGGGGGACTATTCCCCGCAGGTCATCGGGCGCGCTGGTGGCGGGTTCGTGATCACATGGCTGGGCTACACCTCCGACGGGCAGGGGACCGACATTATCGTCCAAGGCTTCGATGCCGCTGGCGTGGCGACTGGCGGCCCGACCCGATTGCAGGGGATGGCGGGGGGTCTGGTGGACTACAACCCCCGGATCACCGCGCTCGCGGGTGGCGGGTTCGTGGTCACGTGGGAGAGCGATACCTCCGACGGGCAGGGGACCGACATCTTCATCCAGCGCTTCGATGCCGACGGGCGGCCTGCCGACAACGCCGCCCCGACCGGATCGGTGACGATCGCCGGCGATCCGTGGGAGGGCGGGGTGCTGACGGCAGATACCTCGGCCGTTGCGGATGCGGACGGGCTCGGCGGTTTCACCTATCGGTGGTCCGCCGACGGGGTGGAAATCGCCGGGGCCACGGGCGCGACCTTCGTGCCCGGCCCGGCGCAGGCCGGGCAGGCGATCACCGTGCGGGTCGGCTATACCGACGGCCGGGGCCTTGACGAAACCCTGACCAGCGCGCCGACGGACCCGGTGGGCCTGGGGACCGGCGTCGAAAGTGCGGTCACTTTCGTGCTGCCGGAAAACGGGCGCACCGCCACCCTGACCTTGACCGGCACGGCGGACATCGACGGCACGGGCAACGCGCTCGACAACCTGATCGTGGGGAACGCGGGCGGCAACAGCCTTTCGGGCGGCGCGGGCCGGGATACGCTGCAAGGCGGCCTCGGGGCGGATACTCTCGACGGTGCCGGGGACGAGGATCACCTCCACGGCGGGGCGGGCCGGGACAGCCTGTCCGGCGGCGCGGCGCGCGACGTGCTGCACGGCGGGGCGGCGGGCGACATGTTGCACGCCGACGAGGGCAACGACGCGCTCTTCGGCGGCGGCGGGGTGGATACGCTTTACGGCGGCGCGGGCAACGACCGGCTGTTGGGCGGCCTGGGCAAGGACAGGCTTTTCGGCGGCGAAGGCGTGGACCAGTTCGTGTTCCTCTCCGCCGCCGAGGCTGGCGGCGGCGCGGACGGCGGGCGCGACGTGATCGGCGATTTCGAGGCGGGGGTGGACAGGATCAACCTGCGCGCGATGCAGGAGGGGCTGAGCTTCATCGGCGCCGCCGCCTTCACCGGCCGGGCGGGCGAGATCCGCTATACCCGCAACGGGCTGGTGCAGGGCGATCTGGACGGCGACGGCCTCGCCGATTTCAGCATCGAACTGACGGGAAGGCCGGCCCTGACGGCGGCGGATTTCATCCTGTAGCGGCGGGGCATTCCCGGCCGATACCCCGTAGTTCGGCCACCGGATAGACACAGGCGGTCGTTCCGGCGAAGGCCGGGACGGCGATGGCCTGCCCGACAAGTGGGATGAAGTCCACGCCGATCCCGCCCGCCAGCAGCGCCGCCTTCAGCCCGGGGTCGATCCTGTCCCGGACAAGGCCGGTTTTTTCGCCGCCAGCCGGATATCCTCGCCACCGACCCTCCCGTCCGCGTTGAGGCCGGTCAGGTAAAGGCCGATGCGGGGCTGATCGGTTCCGACGCCGCCCGCCGCATTCGGCTACGGTCAGGACTCGTTCTCGCGTCATAGCCAGAACATGACGGTTGCAGCGAGGGCGACGGCGGAGAGGAAGACCTT